>DASZQM010000222.1:0-14403 GCA_035549645.1 Solirubrobacterales bacterium
CGACCGCGGCGCGCCCGGCATCTACAACGTCGTCGACGACGAGCCCGCGCCGATGCGCGAGTGGGTCCCGGCCTTTGCCGCGGCGGTGGGGGCGAAGAAGCCCCGCCGGGTGCCGGTTTGGCTCGCTCGGCTCGTCGTCGGGTCAGCCGCGGTGGGAATGGCGACGGATATGCGCGGTGCCTCCAACGCCAAGGCCAAGCGTGAGCTCGGCTGGCAGCCGCGCTACCCGAGCTGGCGCCAGGGCTTCGCCGATCCGGCGGCGCGTGGCTGACGATTCGTCGCCCGGTGAGCGTCGCCTCATAGGATGCGCTTCGCATGACGGATCTCGCCGCCGCCAAGCAGACCCTGCTCGCCGAGCTGCGCGAGCACTCACTGGTGATCGGCGAAGTGACTCTCTCCAGCGGCGCAACGGCGCAGTACTATGTCGACGCGCGGCGAGCGCTGCTGCGCCCTGCCGGCTTCCTCGCCGCCGGTGAGCTGATCGCGGCGGCGGCGCTGGAGGTCGGGGCGACCGCCGTCGGCGGTCCCGCCACCGCGGCGATCCCACCGTCCTGCGCCGCGCTGGCGGTGCCTGCCGGCCGCGACCTTGTCGGCTTCTTCGTTCGCGGCGAGCGCAAGCAGTACGGCATGCAGCGCTGGGTCGAGGGAGCGGCCGAGGAGGGCGCGCGCTGCCTGGTCGTCGAGGACACCGTCACCACCGGCGGCTCGACTGCCGAGGCGATCGAGCGGGTCGCCGAGCAGGGGCTGGAGGTCGTAGGCGTGGTCGCCGTCGTCGACCGGCTGGCGGGGGGCAAGGAGAGGATCGAAGCGGCCGCTGGGGCCCCCTACCGCGCCTTGATCACCATCGACGAGCTTTACCCCGAGCGGCCCGACCGCGACTGAAGTGGAGCCCGACGCCGTCGAGATCCGCGTGGTCGGCTGCCTGATCGAGAAGCAGCGCACGACCCCGGACGTCTACCCGCTCTCGCTCAACGCGCTGCGGCTTGCCTGCAATCAGTCGACGAACCGGGACCCGGTGGTCGACTACGACGAGCAGACCGTGGTCGAGGCGCTGCGCCGTCTCGCCTTAAGGGGTTGGACTCGGCTCGCCAGCGGTGCCGGTAGCCGCGCCCGCAAGTACCGCCAGTTGCTCGACGAGGCTTTCGGACTGGACGAGGCCGAGGTCTCGCTTCTGGCGGTGTTGATGTTGCGGGGGCCGCAGACCCCGGGGGAGCTGAAGCAGCGCGGGCAGCGCCTGCATGACTTCGCCGACCTCGCCGCGGTGCAGGAGACGCTGGAGCGCCTGGTCGAGCGAGGGCAGGTGGCGCGCCACGAGCGTCGGCCGGGGCAGAAGGAGGACCGCTACGAGCAGCTGCTCGGGGGTGGCTCGACTGAGGATCAGCCCTCCGCACCGAGTGGTCTCTCTCTGCCGGAGGACCCGCGCCCGGAGGACTCGAGCGTCGAGCCCGCGGCGGAGCTCAAACCCGCCGAGGACCGGCTCACCCGGCTCGAGCGGGAAATGTCGGAGTTGCGGGCTGAGCTGGCCGCGCTGCGCGACGAGCTCGGCGGCTGAGCCGCTTCTACAAACGCTTAAGAGGCCGGTTCCCTCAGTGCGCTACCGTGGGAGCCGACAGGTCCCGTAAACGTCCCAGTATTTCTAGGCAGGGAGGCGGGAATGTCCACAGCGCTCTTTTCGCGACCACTGGCGAGCTTCGCCGCTGGCTTCGGGATCGTCTTGACTGCGCTGGCCCTTTCTGCGGCGGCGGCGTGGGCTGGCCCGGGCTACAGGCCCGATACCACCCAACCTTCGATCGGCCTCACCGGTCAGGTTCCGGGTGGGGTGGCGATCGACCAGAGCACCCAAAAAATCTATGTCGCCGAGCTCAGCCGCAACCTGAGCAGAATTGCCGCAGGCCTGGTAGAGCAGCTGAGCCCGGCGGGCCAGCCGACGGCGAACTCGCCCTTCGGCACTGGGGGGCAGGACTTCTTCGTTGCGGTCGCGGTCGATGCGGCGACCCATGGCATCTACGCGTACCAGACCGAAGCGCCGAATACTCCGGTCGGACCGGTGGGCACGCCGAAGGTGAGCGCCTTCTCGTCGACAGGTGTTTTGGGGAGCTCCTTCGCTCCTGCCAATTCCGTGGCGGAGACGATTGCCGTCGATTCCGCCGGACGTCTTGTCTTCCCCAACGGCGTCGATGGCAGCGTGCAGATCATGAGCTCGTCCGGGGCAACGCAAGCCTCGATCACCTGTGCCGCCTGTCCGGGCGGGGCGTTCACGACACCGCAGGCGGTCGCCCTCGATTCGGCCGGCAAGCTCTATGTGGTCGACAGCAGCGGCAGCGGCCGCGTCCTCCGCTTCTCGCCGTCGGGCAGCTCGTACGCGTACGAATCGACCCTGCAGAGTGGGAGGGGGGCCGTCGCGGTCGCCGTCGACCTCGCGAACGGCAACGTCTTCGTCGGCGACCTGACCGGCGGGACGTACCACGTGGTCGCCTATGACTCGGCGGGAAGCGAGTTCGACGACTTCGCCGCCGGCGCGGCGACCAAATCGATGATCGAACCGGTCAGCGGTCAGCTGGCCGTCAACTCGACCACGCACGAGCTGTACCTGAGCAATCCGGGCGGTGGGAACCTGCAGCTATTCGAACCGATTGCCTCGATTCCCGCACCCACCGCGGCGGTCATGGCCCCGAGTCCGGTTGGACAGGTGACGGCGACCCTGAAGGCCACGGTCAATCCGAACGGGCATGTCCTCACCAGCTGCGCCTTCGAATACACCGATCAGGTTGACTTCCTCGCCAACGGCTATGCCAACGCCAAAGATGCACCGTGTCCGGCGGTGGTTGGGGGATCGGCGTCGACCGGACTGTCGGCGAGCGTGACGGGGCTCACCCCGGGGACGAGCTACGACTATCGGATCACTGTGGAAAGCCACGGCGGCACGGCCGAAAGCGGCGACCAGTCCTTCCAGACCCTGCCGCCGCTGCCTCCCGAAGCGACCACGGGCGCCGCAACGTCGGTGACCAAGAACGGGGCGAGCCTGGGCGGGACCTTGAACCCGAAGGGAGGCACGATCTCCAACTGCCACTTCGAGTACGTCAGCCAAGCCGCCTTCCAGGCCAACGGCTTCGCAGGCGCCTCGTCCAAAGCCTGCACGACGACTCCGAGCGGCAACACGCCGGTTGCGATCGCGACGAAAGTCTCGGGCCTCGAAGCGGGGACCGCCTATCGCTTCCGCGCCGTCGCCACCAACAACTCGGGCACGACCCAGGCAACCGACTCCACCTTCGCGACGCCAGCCGAAACCTGCGCCGAAAACGCCGCCCTCTGCCCGCCGCCTGTGACCCCGCCGAGCTCTTCTTCACCGCCACCGAGCGGAGGCGAACTGCCCCCCACCACCTCTCCGACGCCCAAGAAAAAACCCCTCACCTGCCACAAGGGCTTCAAGAAGAAGCGCGTCCACGGCAAGCTGAAGTGCGTGCGAGTGAAGAAGCACCGCGCCAAGCACTAGCTGCTCCCAGAGAAAAGAGAAATGCCCCGAGCTGGATTCGAACCAGCGGCCTACTCCTTAGGAGGGAGTCGCTCTATCCAGCTGAGCTATCGGGGCGGGTTGCTGAAAAGGCTCTGCTGAGCCGTTTCCGGCGGTTGCCCGTCAGCCGAGTCCGGCTCTGAATCGACCGAATCAAGCTCTCCGCTGCCCATTGCTGCCCATTCAAGGGCTGCATCGAACTCACGAAGCGCTACGCCGGTCAGCCTCGCACGGCGACGCACCGCACTAGCGTAGACCTTCATCGAGAACCCCGGCTCGGTGTGCCCGAGCTGGTTCGCCACGTACACGGGATCGTCGCCCAAGGCGAAGCGCAGGCTGGCGTAGAGCCGCCGCAGCGAGTGCGGCGTGATTGCTTCGTCAATCGGCCGCAGGCCGATCTCAACCAGCCGCTTGTTCGCCCGCCGGATGGCCGTCTTCAGGCGCCGCTCTACGTTGCTCACGCCTTGGCGCCGGCCCTTGCGGTTGCGGAACATCGGACCCTCGTTGCTGGAGAGGGTGCGTTGCTTGTAGGCGGTGAGTTCCTTGCGCAGGGCGTCGGGCAGGTCGACCTGGCGTACGCCCGCGTCGGTCTTCGAGGCCGCGACGGTCAGGGTGCCGCTGGCCGGGTCGAAGTCGGTCCAGTCGAGCCCGCACGCCTCACCGTTCCGCAAGCCGGCTCCGGCCATCGTGGCGACAATCGGCCGCAGCTTGCGCGACGCCTCGAGCAGAGAGGGCAGCTGCTCTGGCTCGATCGTCGGCCGCTTCGGTGTCGTGTGCTTGACCCTTCGCCTCCGGCCTCGCGCCGGGTTGCGGGCAGCGTCGATGTGCCCGTAGTCGCCGGCAGCGTCGAGGATCATCGCCAGTAGCCCTATGGACTTGTTGATCTGGTTCGGTCCCAGCGCTCCCTCACGCAGCTTGGTCGCCTTGTAGCGGTCGACCTCCTCGGCGCCGATCTGGTCCAGGTGCAGCTGGGCGAAGTGGGGGAGGAGGTGACTGGTCAGCAGCCAGCGGTAGCACTTGACCGTCTTCTCCCGCAGCTCCGGTTCGCGAGCCGCAAGCCACTCGGAGGCGAACTCGTGGAAGGTCGGCGGTTCAGCCACCTTCGGAGCTTGCGCCGGCTCGTACGGTCGCCAGAGACCCCGCTCCACATCGGCCAGTACGTGCCGCAGCTCCGCTTCTGCCCGCTTGCGGCTCCAGCCTTCCTCGGCCGTGCCAAGCGATAGGTACCGGCGTTTCCCGTTGGCGCGAAAGCGGATCGCCCAAGCGCGTCCATCTTTCGGCTCGATCACCTGGCCTGTTGCCTGCCGGGGCATCAACTACCTAAGCCGCTGACGGCGGCCCGATCTCTCCCGGCCCGCGAATGGGCAGCAATTCCACCCGGCCCTCCGACCCCTGCGGCTGGCCCGCCCGCTTACCTGAGCGGGCGGGCGGGTCAGCCGCCGGTTCCTCGCCGACCCGCTGAAGCACCCGCGCGGCGACTTCCGGGTCAAAGCGAAGCCGCGGCTTCGCGCCGTTGCCGAGCTTGACTGCCCCCAGCTCGATCGCATGGGAGTAGACCCAAGAGCGCTCGATCCCAAAGCGCTTGGCCAGCGCCGAGGCATCGACAAGCTCGCGCTGTTGCAGTCCCCGCGCTTCGAGCAGCTCGACCACACGACGAGCGATCTTCTCCACCGTCTCGGGGTCGAGCCGGATGCGTTTGGATTCCATGCCCTACCAGTCGATTCGGAGGCCGAAACGCCCCTCGAAATCGGCTCTGAGAGGGCACGAAGAACACAGTTCATAATGTGTCGGGGTGTCGGGGGTGGAGTTCTCGATGCGCTCTCGGGACGGTGCGTGAGACCTCGTCGTGGCTGCTGCGGTTCCTCGGTTCTCGCTTCATCTCTCGTCGTGTGGCCGGATGCCTTACTGGCTCGGTTCTGCTCTCGTCTGTCGTCTGCGGCTTCCCGGAGGCCAAGGCTCCCGGGCGATCCCTGTGGCCTGCGCCCCCTCGCGGGGGCATCGCCCATCGCCTTGGCCCCCGAGAAGCCGCAGACGGCTTCCTGGGAGCTAGGAGACCCGCCAAGCAGCTCGTCAAAGCGCACGGCCGCCCGGCTCGGGCTGAGTCGCTGGCAGTCGCAGAGGATCAAGCCATCGCGCGCCAGTTCCCGGACCGCGCGCTCAATCGCGTCCTGCTCGCAGCTTCGCTGGTCGGTCTCGACCCGCAAAGCAAGCTCCAGAATCGTCAGCTGAGCCGGATGCAGGAGCAGAACTTCAGTGAGGACCGACCTCTCCACGATCTCGTCCTCTTGAGCGGGCGCCAGCGCGCGCCGCCGGATATCTTCGTCGTGCATGGGAGCTTCGCCTCCTGTGCCACGCCCCCGGCAGTTCAAGCTGCGCGGGGGCACTTTTCTATGTCGGCGGCGAGCCTAGCTGAAGTTCTGCTAAATCACAAGTGCTGCGTCAGGTGGATCAAACCGCCTGCGTTTGAGACGGTCCCAGCATGCGCCGTTCCGACCAACCTCAGCCCGCTCTGGGCAAAGCCATCCGCCAGCTCCGCGAAGAGCGCGGCATGACCCAAGAAGCCCTAGCTCAAGAGGCCGGCATCACGGTTGGCCACATGTCAATGATCGAACGCGGCCACTCCAACCCAACCTGGGCCACGGTTAAGAGCATTGCCAAAGCACTCGGAACTGCAATGGGCGATGTTGCAAAGTTTGCGGATGCCCTAGGCCAATAGCCATCGTCCCGAACGTTAGGCGCTCGGCCAGCTCCGATCCGGCAAGCGGCTCTCATATCGAACTGGGCTTGGAACGATCTGCCCGCCCTTCGGCCCATCCGTGGGATCGAAGTAGACACACCAGCCGTCAATGTCTGCTACGACGGGCTCCGGCCCGTGCTTCGAGCTAGTTGCATCAATCATGACAGTGCCCAGAACACGGCCATCCTCATCAAGGTCGCGAAACTCCGTAATCCACGCCCAAACCGGAGCGGGGACCCCGAGATAAAACTCAGCAATATTTTCGACCGGCCCAGCCTTAAACAGCTCCTCCTTTAGCTCAGCTGGTTTGACGGCATAAGTGCGGCCCTTGATCCCTTCTTCATTCCAGCGGGTGCGCAAGTGCTTGGGCCCCCCGGTAGCACCTAGGAGTTTCTCGAAGGTAATTTCGGCAGCCGCTTGGGCGCTCTCCGCCGGCACATGGATACGGCCTGGCAGTGCCACTAGTGCGGCACGCCACTCTCCGAGCTCAGGCTCGGCCTCTTGGGTCGGATCAAAGCGAGGTACGAGCTCATAAGGCCCATGGTTATCGTCACACCGAATCCATCTGATGGTCCCATCAGATTCTCGGCCATAGCCTACGAGAACAGTCAGGTGACCGGGTGTATTGATTGCAATGGGAAACCCGGAATCGAGATAGCGGCACATAACCTCAGCGAAAGCGGTATCCCGCAGTTTGCGGGCCGGGGTATAGGTCAGCACGGGCAGACCAAGACGTCTTAGCGCCTGCCTAACCTCGGCGACCGTTAGCCCTCCGGACATCGCCGTCCGATCCGGAAGCTGGCTGGTCCCAGTCGCTGCGACTATCGCCGCGATCGAATGGCGGCCCGTCTTGTGCGTTGCATGCTGAAAGCGGGCGATCGACCAGATCGCCGCATGAGCGCAGCGACCGTACTCGCCATCCTGGGACATAAAAGGAAAGCCGTCAACATGGAATCGGCGCCCATAGGCCAAAATGTCTTGTTTGGCATGGCAGGTTACGTACGGTTTTAAGCTGTCCGGAATATTCATCACGGTGCGGCCAACTGGCTTTGCGGTCGGCCGCATCACGCAGTATCCGGCCGCGCTTACGCTGTCGGTCAAAAAAATGAGCCGCTCACTTCGGTCAGGAGGCGGTCGAAAACGTCGAGAGAAGTGCTGGCTGAACTCAGACCTATAGTCGTAGTCGATGTAGGGGGACTCCCTAAGGACCTGTTTGACGCCGAGATCAGTGGCTAGGTCGAAGGTTGAGACCATCTGGGGCGGGCCTTTAGTGGTGGCGCGCAGGCCATCACGCAGCAGCCGGTAACGGGCTTCTAGCTCAGTCCGGCCAGCAGGCCAGTCAATGACCGCAGCGCTGGCGCGGTCTGCCCAGCGGTCTGGGAGACTCACCCTGCAGAAAGGTCCTGAAGACCGGCTTCTGCCTCGGCATGTGCCTCGGCATAGTCCTCAAGGCGCTCGGAGTAGCGCTCCTCCGCCTCGCCAGAGAGCATCTCGTCATACTCGACATCCTCGCCGAAATCGGCATTGACGATCTCAATGACTGCCGCGCTTTCCGCGTTAAGCAAAGCTTTTCCCTTCGATTGAGGCGAAATCACGCTTGATCTGGCCCCTAGTCCGTCCGGTGCAACTGGTAGTGATCAGCGATTTTAGACATATTTCGCCTCGCCATGGTTTTGTCGCGATAAAGTCAAAACCACTATGGCGCGGCCGACGGACGGAAAGATAGCCAAGGCAGGCAGCCGATCTGCCCTCTTTGCGCATGTCGCGGCACGCCTTCATTTGCGCCTGCAAAAACGCGATTCAAGCTTCTTTAAAGACGAGTTGGGGGTCAATATCAATGAGAAGGCGGGGCGGGATGCTGCGGCTCCGTTGAAGTCTTCGTTGAGGAAGTGGGTTCTCGTGCGAGAGCCAGATTTGGATCTGGATGTCTCTCTCCTTCGGTTCAGGCCCGGCGAGCGATCTCCGGAGGAGATCTTCGAGGCGCTGGAGGCGCTCTCGGGGGTTCGGCAACTTCTCCAGATCGCAAGCACCGGGGAAGTTCTCGCAATTGTGATCTTCGATGGGGCGCGCGCTCGCCGAGAGCTACGCGCAGTGATCCAAGAGCGCATCCAGATACGTCCACAGTGGGACGAGATTGAACGTGAGACATTTGATCCAGCCCTACGCACTTGGCGGGAGCTTGCGAGGAAGGTTGCCTCGGATGAGAATCTGCTGATCTCTTGATGTCAAAGCAACTCTGGAACCCCGTCGTGCCGGCGAGATCTTTGCCGCGACTGACCTTCTTGAGATCCTTCTCTTATGTCCACCTATTCCGAGAGCGTAATTTCGAATGTCGAGTTTTTGGGAAGTCGCGCTCGAGAACTCTCTGACCAAGAGATCGAGCGAGGACGCTCTTTGGATACCAAGGCCGGGGCGATTGTCGCAGCGAGTGTGGCCCTCATTGGGGCCAGCGTCGCCTTCATTGCGCGGCTCGCCGACCTCGATGGTGGGTCAGGCGCCAAGACGCTTTGGGCAGTAGAGTTGATCACCGCGCTGATCGCGTTGCTCTGCGCTGGTGGCTTGGCGGTATGGGCGCTAGCTCCGCGAGTCGTGCGATCGACCGTTGCATTTCACGAACTTGAGACATGGGAGACGCCTCGTGTTCTTGAGTCGAACCCGACTCTGAATCGCGGGATGCTGCTAAGGGCAAGCGTGCACAGCATCGGGTTGTCCCGGAATGTGAATAGGCGCAAGGCGAGTCGTCTGGGGTGGGCATCCTGGGTGCTGGCTGGAGCACTGGTGAGCATCTCTGTACTATCGATAAGTGTTGCGGTTCACGCCGCCACTTACCCTTCCCACTCAAGCGAAAGCGTTGACAGTGCCGGATCCTCGGGACATCGATCCAAACAACGACCAAGCTCAGGACGAGAGCGAACAGCCGGAGTTGGACGAGCCTCTGTTTCCCATGCCGGATCTAGACCTTGAGCTTCGAGAGGGACTAGACGAGGAGCCGGAGAAATGAGCGAGTCAAGTACCTCAGGTACGCCCTCGGCCAGTGGTGACAACCCAAAGCCTGCTGAAACTGCCCCACCGAATGGGGGAGGCGACTCGAATAGGCCGCTCTTCCCTCGTCCAACCATGGAATCAGTGACTGCCGGACTCGTCAGTTCTGGTCGCAAGCCGCGACGTCCAGCGAAATAGCTCACTGAGTGGAGCAACGGAGCTTGGCCTTTTTGTGAGCGTTTGGGCAGCGCGACGGTCTCGCTGCCCAAACGCATGCCAATCGTGCGTAGTTGAATGGAATCCGCTTTCGGGTCAGACTCCCGCAGTTTCGCAGCGCAGAGCCGAAAAGCCCGCCTCTCCAAGCTCAATTAGGAGGGAGTCGCTCTATCCAGCTGAGCTATCGGGGCGGGTCTGCAGATTGTCTCGTAGATGTCTCGCCTATGAGGGTCGCCCGCCAGCTTCGGTGATCAGCTCTTGGCACCAGGTGACGGCGGCGTTGGCCACGGCGATCGCCCGCTTACGATCCAGCGTCTCGATCGGCGCGTCGTCGTAGCGGAATTCGGCGGCCCAGGGGGTCAGCCAAGACGCCGACTGAAGCTCCAGTTCCATCGCGATGGAGTGCTTCTCGGCGAGCACGATCAGGTATTCGAGGTCGTGTGTCTTTGGGAAGTCGATTCCCTCCAGAATGAGGACGACCTTCACGGCCTTCTCGACGGCCTGTTGCGCGTGAAAGCCCACCGGGCGGTCATCCATCTCTGGATCTGGGGCGAGCTTCTCAGCAGTAGCCAAGTCGATTGCCGCGAGCCGAGCGAGGGACCCCGCGACCTCAATCTGCTCAGGCGTGGGCAAGGACGCGGCCGTCGCGGAAGGCGTGATGGACCATCGTGCCAGGTACCTTTGCCCGCTGCTCGGCGCGCTTCTCGTCTAGGACGACGATGTCTACCGGCGCTGGAAAGTCTCTGAGAGCGCGTCGCAGACGCTCCCACTCCCTGAGACGATTCTCTACGGCAGGCTCGATGACGAGAAAGTCGACGTCGCTATCCGGCCCTGCTTCTCCACGTGCGTGGGAGCCGAAGAGGATCACTTCCGACTTTGCGCCGGCGGTTTCTGCCAGCAGTTGCCCTGCCTGGTCGATCAGGTCGCGAGAAACCATGGTGGACAAGGTAGCGGAGCGAGTTGCGGACAATGCAATCCATTGGGCAGCGAAGCGGCCTCGCTGCCCAAACCGGCATAGAACCACGGCAATCAACTGGAATCCGCGCCCGCACGCGACGTCGCACCAACTCTTTTGTAGAGCCGAAAACGCACGCTCGCCCAACTCAATTAGGAGGGGGTCGCTCTCTCCAGCTGAGCTATCGGGGCGGGTGCGGCTGAGGGTAGAGCTCGGAAACGGTCTTCCGCTTTGGATCAGCTTTCAGCCGCATCGAGGTTCTCCAAATCCACGAGATCTTGGCCGCGGCCGGCGGCTTGCTTCATCGCACGGAGGTCCTCCACTGAGCAGACCGCGACGTTGACCCCGAGCACTTCGGTCTCGGTGGCACGAGGTCTAAGTTCATCGAAACTCGGAACGCCGTCGAGGCCCTGCACGATGTCGAGGCGTCCGAGTTCCGTCTCTATTGCCATCTGTTCGCCGCTGGCGAGCTCCGCCGCGATCGAGAAGGGAGTTCCTAGCAGCGCCTCACCCCGCTGCACGTGCCCGCCAGCCTCCACCGCCACCTCTGCAACCCGTTTCAGGTTCTCGGCATCGGACGAAATGACGATGTCGATGTCCTTGGTGGCACGAACGACGCCCCTTGCTCCCAAGGCAAGCCCACCGATTACGACAAAATCCGCGCCCGCTGCTACCAGCCTCCGCAGGATCTCGTCGAAAGCGGCCGAGGTCATTGTCGCTGCGCGGATGCCGCCATCTTCAGCAGCGCGTGACTAAGCGCGATCGTCTCAGCCAGGTTCACGCTCATGGGCCGTTGCGCGTCTTCGCGCAGTCGCTGGACACGAACAGCCTCAGCTGCCGCCGCGGGGTCCGCCGAGCTTTGGCCCGGCCGTTGGATCGAAGCCATGGAGAAACCGTAGCGAAGCGGCGCGGATTGCTGGGGCATCAAGTTGTACTCCGGGACGTCAGTCTGATCGTGACTTCCGTCTTCGGGTTTCACGGTGTAGAGCCAGGACTTCTGCGGGGGTAGGCAAAGGACGCCGGGGACTGTTCCCCGGCGCACGGCGGTAATGGCACCAGGAAGGCCCTCGTCGACCAGGACGGCTTGGCCGATCTCGAAGCGAGCGCCGCCGGAGCTGTTCGATCCGCCCACTTCTGAAGCTTATTGTCTGCTCGGGGCCGCGTCCCTACGCGTACAAGCTCTCGCTCGCCAGCTCCTGCGCCCGGCGGTTCCAGAGCTTGACCTGCATGTAGATGTCGTCGCCGTAGGCCTCGAGGGCGTCGAGGGCTAGGAGGGTGAAGCGGCCGTTGGTGATCTCTTCCTGGTCGACGGTGTCGTGGTCGAGCTCGGCGGTGGCGGCTACGGCGCCTTGGAGGAGGGGGCGGCCCCAGACGAGGGTGACCGCGCCGGCGCGGCCGTTCTCGCCGCGCCAGCGTCCTATGACCTCGTCGTTGAGGTCGATTTTCCAGCCGGGGTTGTCCTCGGCGAGGACATCGGTGAAGTCGGCGTGCGCCTGGAAGTCGGTTGGATCGCGATCGGTCACCTGCACGTAGGAGACGTGGCCGAACAGCTCCAGGGTTCCCTCGGGTCCCTCGGCGCGGGCGGTGCAGGGGACCCACACCCGACCGCCCCAGGCGCGCTCGGGATACCAGTCGAACTCGGCCGGCAGCTCGACCCCGTCCGGCAGGTCCTCGATCTCGGCGCACATGCCGCGGAAGGTCTCCGCCAAGCGCTCGGCGAAGCGGCCGTGGGGGATCCCCTCCTGGGTCGAGTCGGCGATGAAGCGGGGGATGGGGCGGGGGTCGGGTGGCATCAGAGGCACTCGCGCAGGTCGGAAGCCGCACGCTCGGGTGGGTAGATGTTGATGTCCACGCCGGTGGCGAACTCGAAGGAGGCCTTGATGCTGAGGCGGGGGGCGATGTCGATGTGCCAGTGGAAGTGCTCGGCGCCGCGGGGGGCGGTACGGACCCAGAGGTTGAGCTCGGGCGAGCCGTCGAAGCGCTCGGCGAGCAGGCGCAGCGCGGTGTGGAGCATCCCTGCCCCGGCCGTGTCGTCGGCGAAGCTGGCGGCGGCCGTGCGGGGGACGATGCGCAGCTCGAAGGGCGAGCGGGAGGCCCAGGGGCAGATCAAGGCTGCCTCGTCGTCGATCGCGACCAGGCGCTCCTTGCGCCGCACCTCCTCGACCAGGACGTCGCTGAGCAGGCTGCCGCCCGCCGTGCGTTCGGCGTAGGAGCCGACCCGCTCGCGCTCGCGGGCCACCGCGGCGGGGACGAAATCGAGCGCGTAGAGCTGCGCGTGGCTGTGCTCGAGCGAGGCGCCGGCGGCGCCGCCCTCGTTGACGATCAGCTGCACGTATGAAGAGCTCGCGTGGGCGCGCATGCGCTCGCGCCAGGTGGCGACCGCGGCCGTGAGCTGCTCTTCACTCACTTCGCACATCGCCGTCACGTGCTCGGGCGAGTTGATCAGCACCTCGTGGGCGCCGCTCGCCGGCCGCGCCGAGAAGAGGTCCGGTTCGCCCGAGCGGCGTGACTCCAGCAGCGGATCGCCGGCGCTGGCGAAGACCCCGGCATCGCCGCTGCGCGCCTGCGCCGCAGCTTCTCCCGACGCGCCATCCGCATCGACGACCCGCGGATCGGCCAATGCCGGATAGAGGTTCGGCACCACCCGCGTCGTCCAGCCCGGCGTGTCGGCCCCTCCCTCGCCCGCCCGCGTCGCGTACACCTCCGGCGGCGTGCGGTCCTCGCGACCCTCGCAGAAGGGGCAGTTCTCCGGGCCCTTCGGCTCGCTCGCTTTGGTCCGGAAGCCCTCGGGCCGATCGGCCCGCCCCGGCGCGAGGATCGCCGGCAGCCCGGAGAGCTGGTCGATGCGGAGTTCGGGGGAGCTCAGGAGCGGGAGGGGGGGAGGTCGGGATCGCCCTCGACGGGAGGCGGTGGAGGCGGCGGCGCTTTCGGTCGCCCCTCTTTCGGCTTCGTCGCGTTGACGAAGGGCTCGAGCACGTCCATCGGCAGCGGGAAGACCACGGTGGTGTTCTGGTTGCTGCCGATTTCCAGCAGCGTCTGCAGGTAGCGCAGCTGCAGCGAGGCCGGGTTGGTGCTGATGATGTCGGCGGCGTCGGTGAGCTTCTGCGCCGCCTGAAACTCGCCCTCGGAGTTGATGATCTTGGCCCGCCGCTCGCGCTCGGCCTCGGCCTGGCGCGCGATCGCCCGTTGCATCTGTTCGGGGATTTCGACGTCCTTGATCTCAACCGCGGTCACCTTCACTCCCCAGGGCTCGGTCGACTCGTCAATGATCTTCTGCAGCTCTTCGTTGAGCCGCTCGCGCTCGGAGAGCAGCTGGTCGAACTCGGCCTTGCCCAGCACCGAGCGCAGCGCCGTCTGCGATATCTGCGAGGTGGCGACGAGGTAGTTCTCGACCTCGACCACGGCCTTGCGGGCGTCGATCACGCGGAAGTAGGCGACGGCGTTGACGCCGGCCGGCACGTTGTCGCGGGTGATCACCTCCTGCGGCGGGATGTTCAGCGTCACCGTCCGCAGGTCGACCTTGACCATGCGGTCGACCAGGGGGATGAGCAGGATCAGGCCGGGGCCCTTCTGGGCGATCAGTCGTCCGAGCCGGAAGATCACGCCTCGCTCGTACTCGCGCAGCACCCGCACCGAGGCGCCGACGGCGATCACGGCGAAGACGGCGATGATGATCAGGACTCCGAGCGCAGCGGCCATCAACCAGCTCCTTCCTCGCCGGTGCCGGCGGGGGTTGGCTCCGGGCGGACAACCAGCGTCAGCCCTTCGATCGCGTCGACCCGGACTCTATCCCCAAGGCTTACCCGCTCCGCGCCATCGGCAAGCCGGGCGCTCCAGAGCGTCCCGCCCGCCCAGACCTGCCCCTCCGGGTCGAGGTTGCTGCGCGCCTCGGCCAGCGAGCCGATCAGCTCCTCGCTGCCGGTGCGGACCGGCTGGTCGCGATGGGCCTCGACCACCTTGCGGGTGATGAAGTAGAAGGCGACGAGCGAGAGCACGCCGAGC
>DASZQM010000223.1:0-1554 GCA_035549645.1 Solirubrobacterales bacterium
TGGTCCGGGACGCTCGGGATCGCGCACGAAGGCCCAGGTCAGGGCGGTGCCGGCGGCGCAGAGCGCAACCACCACCCAGGTTGAGCCGGCGATGCCGGCGGCAAAAGAGCTGCCGCCGTCGAGCAGCGCGTGGAAGACAGCGCCGACCGCGGCGAGCGCAATCGCCCCCGCCATGACGCGATCCATCGCCAGCACCCCCGAGGCGATGCCGACCTTCTCCGCCGGCATCGCCGCCATCGCCGCGGTCGACATCGGCGCGTAGACGAGACCCAGGGCGACGCCGAAGAACAGGTAGCCGACCAGCAGCAGGCCATAGCCGCTGTCGGCGTCCAGCTGGGTCAGCACGAGCAGCCCAACGGTGCCGCAGGCCATGCCGGCGGTCATCAGCCGACGGGCTCCGAAGCGGGCGATCAGGCGGGCCGATTGCGGTGAGACCACCACCATCGGCGCCGTTACCGGCAGGATCATCACGCCGCTGAGGATCGCCGAGTGGCCGAGGACGTCCTGCAGGTACTGCGGCTGGAAGAACATCACGACCCAGTAGGAGCCGACGAGGGCAAAGGCAGCCGCGCTGGCGCCGAAGTAGGGCCGGTTGCGGAAGAGGTCGAAATCGACGATCGGCTCGCGCACGCGGTGCTCGAGCTTCCAGAAAGCGAACAGCGCCACCAGGCCGACGACGGCAACCACGGCAGTCGTCGCGCCACTCCAGGCCCGGCTCTGCACCAGCGCCAAGACGACTGCTGCCAGGCCGATGCCGAGTGCGACGAGGCCGGCGAAGTCGATCCGCCGCCCGGCGCTCGGATCGGTTGACTCGGGCGCGGCGATGCTCGTGATCGCGATCCCGACCAGGGCCACTGGCAGGTTGATCCAGAAGATCACCCGCCAGTCGATTTCGACCAGCAGGCCACCGGCAAGCGGACCGATCGCCAGCGCCAGCGCCGAGACCCCCGCCCAGACCCCGAGCGCCCGCGCCTGCTCGGAGGCCGGAAAGGCATTGCAGACGATCGCCAGCGAGAGCGGCAGCATCGGCGCCGCACCGATCCCCTGCAGGATCCGCCCGACGATCAGCGTCTCCTGACTCCCAGCAGCCCCCGAGACCACCGACCCAAGCGCAAAGACCACCATCCCGGCCAGGAAGAGCCGCTTGCGCCCGAACATGTCCCCCAACCGTCCTGCGGTCACCACGAACACGGTGATCGCCAGCAGATAGCCGTTCATCACCCACTGCAGCCCCTCCGCCGTCGCCCCCACGTCATGCCGAATGCTCGGCAGAGCCAGGGCCACCACAGTCGAATCGAGCATCAACAAGAAGAGCCCCGCGCAGGTGCCCGCAAGCGTCCACCAGGGCCTGTTGTTCTTATCGATCCCCAACATCGGCGCCGAACCTATCCGTATCCGCGGATTGAGGTCTCGATGAGGTCGGGACCGCTAGGAGCCAGAGGACCCCTCCTCCAGAGACCGTTGCGCAGCAGCTCGCTGCAGGCGCTTCGAAGCGTGGTCCCTGAGCCTCTGGTGGAGGGGTCCTCTGGCTCCATGCCCACACCGATCTCCCCG
>DASZQM010000224.1:0-2257 GCA_035549645.1 Solirubrobacterales bacterium
CGGCGCCGACCAGGCCGGCGGCGGTGGAGGGGCGCATCTTGCCGGCGTCGATGGCGATGGTGGTGATGGCGACGACGAGGGGGAGCTCGGTGGCGCAGAAGAAGGCGAGGGCGGTGCGCTCGACTTTGGTCAGGGTGTGGCGGTAGAGGAGGAAGGCGGGGGTGCCGCGGACGACGAGGAAGAGGGCGAGGAAGAGGAACATCTTGGCGATCGCTTCCGCCGAGCCGAGGGCGGCCAGGTCGAACTCGAGGCCGCTGGTGACGAAGAAGAAAGGGACGAAGAAGCCGAAGCCGACCGCGGTCAGCTTCGACTCGAAGACCTGCAGCTCGTGGCCTTTGAGCGCCGCTCTGGTGATCATGCCGGCGACGAAGCCGCCGAGCAGGACGTCGAGGCCGAGCTGGCTCGCCAGCAGCACGAGGCCGAAGACGAGGACGACGGTGATCCTCACCGCGAGCTGACTGCTCGCCTCGAAGGTTTTTTCCAGTGCCGGCCAGCCGCGCCAGGCCAGCCGCACCGAGGCGAGCGCCACGGCGAGGGCGAGGACGATGAAGGCGACCAGGATCGCCGCCTCGTGCAGCGGGCTGGTGGTGCTGAGGACGAGCGTGACCAGCAGGATGGGTCCGAACTCGCCGGCGCCGCCCGCCGCCAGGAGGTACGTCCCGAAGCGCGTCTTCAGGCCACCGCTGTCGCGCAGGATCGGGATCAGCGTGCCGATCGCTGTCGTCGCCATCGCCGAGCCGGTGTAGAGGAAGGAGACGACGATGCCGGCCGCCGCGAGCAGGCCGCCGATTCCGTAGGCGAGCCCGACCGAGAGCGCCCAGCCGATCGCGGCAAGTCGCATCGGAGTCCCTTTGATCCGGTCGAAGTCGATCTCGTAGCCGGCGAAGTAGAAGAGCATGCCGAGCCCGAGGTTGGAGAAGAAGTCGATGAAGTCGGAGGAGTGGGCGAAGTCGAGCACTTCGGGCCCGATCACGATCCCGAGCATGAGCTCGAGCACGACCACGGGCGGGGCCAGGCCCTTGGGCACGATCGCGACCGTGGTCGCGGCAATTGCCGCGACCAGGACGATCGCGAAGAAGGACGAGGTGTCGACGTCGATCACGCTGGCGCCGATCCTACGTTTGTCCAACGCCGGAATGGGAGGGGGGTCGGCCAGGTACTACCGAAAAATGACTACTAAACGAGCCTCAATGGCAATTCCCACGATCTTCATCGCCTCCCTTGTGCTCGTCTTGCCCGCACTGGCGAGTGCCGCGACCAACAAGTACCCACCGGCCGCCGCCGCGCGCGGCTTCTCCGGCAGCGCCGCAGGCTGGACCTCGTCGGCCGGCAACGAAGGCACCTGCCTGCCGCCGGTTCTCTGCGCGAGCGTCACCAACAGCTACCAACCGAGCGGGGGAGCCGACGGCAGTGGCTTCATCCGCTCCGCCTACCAGGGCGTGGCCGGCGCCACCGCGGTCGGCGGGACGACAACGGGCACCTGGGAAAGCCCGGCCTTCACCTACGAAGGGACGGGAGGGGGAGCGGCGAGCGCCGTCAGCTTCTCGCTCGATCGTCGCTCCAACGTCGACCAGCTGCTCGCGGTGGCCGGCAACTCGGCCGAATACACCGTGCGCCTGCTCGACCTCGACGAAGGCGGCGAGGCAACGACCCTGATCGCGCCGACCACGCTCGCCGGTGCCGACTCGTGGACCAACGTGACCCGGGGCTCGATTCCGCCACGAACCCTCACCACCGGGCACAGCTACCGAATTCAGACCGTCAGCACCTACACCACGGGCACCGCGGCCCTCGCCAGCGGCAACGCCGACTACGACAACGTCGTGCTCAGCGCCTCCGATGGAAGCGGTGGAGGCAAAGGCGGTGGGGGTGGCAAAGGCAAAGGGAAAGGCGTGGGGAGCGGCAACGGCTCCGGTGCGCTGACCGAAGCGCGCCTGCTGGAACTGCTGCGCCAGGCGACGCCCGGGACCGCGGTGGTGAGCCCCAACGGCAAGCGCCTCTTCGTCCGCGTCAACTGCCCGCGCAAGATCGGCCACGCCTGCCGCACCACTGCTCAGGGCCTGCTGAACAGGCGTCGCCCGGCGACGCTGAAGCGGACGGTGCGGCTGCGCCGCGGCAAGGCGAAGCTGCTCGCCCTGCGCATCAAGCCCGCGGCACGGAAGAAGCTCGCCGCCCGCAAGCGCCTGCTCGAACTGCTGCGCCAGACAACGCCCGGCACCGCGATGGTGAGCCCCAACGGCAAGCGCCTCTTCGTCCG
>DASZQM010000225.1:0-13844 GCA_035549645.1 Solirubrobacterales bacterium
ATCTCGGCCGTTTCGGGATCTACGTCGAGGGCGACCCTGGTGGTTACGACCCCGAGGTCGAAGGGACCTGCCACCGCCGGGGTGATGACCACGACTGAGAGCGGGGCGCCCTTGTAGGGGCCTGCGAGGTAGACCTTTGCCCCGGTGTGCAGGGGGGTGATGCCCGAGCCTGCGGCTATGTCTGCGGTGCCTACTTCAGAGCTCGCCGGGCAGGAGGGGCTCTGCTGCTCCAGGGCGCCATCGCCGTTGTGGGTACGTGAGAGCGCCTGAGCGATGCCAGACTCCGGGCAGTAGGGGATGCCGGCGAGCTTGCCGGTCAGGCCCTCGGGCAGGGAGGTGTCGATGCCGGCGATGCGCTGGGAGCCGTCTTCGCGGGAAACCTTGAGGACGAAGGGGCTATAGGCGCCTGCGGCCGGGGAGATGGTTCCGGCCGAGAAACTCGGCTTGTTCGGGGCTTCTCCCCCATTCCTCGGGCAGTTGCCGCCACTCGGCGAGGTGGTGGTTTCGAAGGAGTCTTCTTCTTGCACCGTCGCCCCTTCTGGAGTGCTCCAGGGGGTGAGGCTGGCGGTGGTGGTGTAGGCGCCGCAGGCCTGGGGCGTGGTGAGTGCCGCCCTCGGGCCGTTGAAGAGGTGCAGGGTCACGTCTTCGAGCGGGAGCTCGGGGCTTTCGGTGAACGTGGTGGTGAGCTGACCTGTCGTTGGGTCGGCTTCGACCTTGCCGGGGAGCTTTGCGATCACCCCGGTCATGGGATCGTCGATCGAGAGGTAGATGCCGAGCAAGGTCCCGAAGGGATTGTCGAAAGGCTTTGCCAGGTAGACCGAGCCCTGCAGCGGGTCTTCGAGCAACGGGGTGTCGACTTCAACCGAGCCGATCTTGGCCGCGTCGGGGCAGTGGGCCCCTTCTTCGCTGAAGCGGATCGGGGTCTCCCCCACCGGAGTCGCTAGTCCGATCTGGGATGAGGAGCAGGCTTCGCGCCCTGCTCCCGCGGAGGGGTTAAGCGCCATCCCCTGAGGCAGGGCCACCGTGATGTCCTTGAGGTTGGCGGTGGAGCGGCTTTCGAATTCTTCGTTTTGGGCCTGGTGCAGGTTGAAGTCAAGCCCCGAGGGAGAGTCCGCCAGGTTGGTGGTCGGCCTCGATTCGATCGTCGGTTCGAACTGCAGCTGGTTGCAGCCGTCGACCCCGACTTTGTGACCCGCCAAATCGGTGGATTCATAGGAGCGGGTGAGGAAGTTGCCCGGTTCGATCCAGCTGTCGATGTGGGCGGTGGTGATCAGGGGGCCTTCGCAGGAGGAGGGCATGGTTACGAAGGAAGTGTGGGTGCGCTCAACCGGGCAGAAGGGACGCTGGGCGATCGGGTAGCTGCATTCGCCGCGTATGGCGTCGTGGCTTTCGGCCGTCGGGTCTCCCCAGAGCGTCGTGCGCACGCCGCCGATCGTCTTCACTGCCGGGATGTCACTGCTCTTGGCCGAGAGCTGGAAGCTGCCGTCGGCGTTGACCGAGCCGAGCAGGTGGATATAGAGGCCTTCAACTACTTCGAAGGCGAACTCGGCCGGGTAGCCCGGCGGGGCAACCATGTTGTACAGAGGGTGAAGCGATGACTGCTGGCCGAAGCCGCCGATCAGGGAGAGGGTGAGGGCGACGCTGCCGACCTGGGTCTCGTCGGGACAGCCGGGCGAGGAGCTGTGAAGCTGCGCCTCGGTGCAGTGCGGCGTAGCCCGGGGGTTCACCACCTCGCCGCGAGGCAGCTCGGCGATCAGTTCATGTAGGCCACCGCCTGGAGCAAGCTGCGAGGAGCCGTCGTGAAGGTTTCGATTGACGTTGAGGAGGAAGCCCGCAACCGTCGCCTGGTAGGGGTGTGAGCCGGCCTGGGTCGTGGGTGAGCCGTCGGCGTTGGTGAGCGAGCCGAAGAGACCGCCCGAGCCGCTGAGGAAACCAAAGGAGCTCGCTTCGGAGCTGACTTTGGTCGCCAGACTGGTGGTGAGTGGTGCGGCGGCACCACCTTCGACCGCAACTTTGTCGAGCACCGTCGCTGGGGCGCCGGCATCGACTTCGAGCGGGATGACGACGCTCGCCTCCTGTCCAGGTTGCAACGGAGCAGAGGCGCCACCCGTACAGGTCACGGTATGGCCGGATACCGAGCAGCTCATTTTCGTTTCATGGGATTCACGCCCGTAGACCCCGATGGGCGGATGGCTCGCCGACGTTTTGAGCGCCGCCGGCAGGGTGTCGGTGATCTTGAATTCGCCTTCGGTGGCGTTGCCGCCGACGTTGAAAACCTGCAGCTGGTAGCCGGGGCCGTCTTCGGAGGAGTCAAAGGCCGTTCCCGCTTCAAAAGCGCTCGGGTAGGGCACCACCGAGACCGTCCAGGCTGGGGCAGTTGGTTCAGCCGCCATCGCCGCTGAAGGGAGGAGGGCCGCCGCTCCTACGAGCGCAACTGCCGCGATAAGCCGCCTCATCTGCCCGACCCTCCCTTCGCGCGCGGGGCGCGCTTTTGCTTTTGGTGCTTCTTCTTTGCGTGGCTTTGCTTGACGCAACGCCCGTGCTTGCGGGTGCGTCCCTTGGCGCAGGCCGGTGGGCGGGCGGTGTTGGAGTTACCCGGTCCCGAGAAGGTCGAGGTGCCGGGCGTCTGTGCCGTCTGGCCCGCGCTGCCCTGCCCGAGGCAGGCTTCGCCTTCACACGACGGCGCCGGCCTTTGGTTCTGGGCGGCAATTCCTCCGTTCACCCTGGCGTCGTAGACGTCGACCAGTTCGTCTCTGTCCTGGGCCACCAGTTGGTCTTCGGTGAAGAGGAAGACGTTTTTGCCTTCGACATCGGCGTCGCCGAACCATGAGGGCTTGTTGCTCTTGCCAGCGGAGATCAGGAAGAGGCAGCCGCCGTTTTGGGCTTCGCTCTCACAGCTCCCCTCGCCCTTTGCCTCCCACTCATAGACGTCGTTGACGTTGTTTTCATCGGCGGAGACGAGGCGGTCGGGAGAGTCGAAGAACACCCGCTTGCCGTCGGCGGATAGGTTGCGGGGTAGGAGCGCGAAGTTGCGGCTGGGAGTAATCCCAACCGGGGGGATCTTCTGCACCCCGGCCGGCCCGCCTGGCGCGCCGCCGCTCGGATCGCAGGAGACGCAGCTGATCCCCTCCCCCATCCGGAAGAGGTAGAGCTCGTTGACGCCGTGGTTGCGGTATCCGCTCAGCTGCCTGGCCGAGATGAAGAGCAACGTTCCGTCGGCGCTGACACGGCTGGAGTTGGCGACGGTAACGTTCCCGCCCCCCGCCGAGCGCGGGATCCAGTTGAGCCCTTCTCCCAGGGGATTCGTTGAGAGCTGCGCGATGAACTCAATGTCTTCGCCGTGCAACGCGTAGAGGTTGGTTTCCCCGGAGAGCGCCTTTTCCGCCCCCGCGGCCAGCGCCCCCTTGGCGACGAAGTATGCGCCTTCACCGCTTGCACTCGCCCCCAGCACCCCTTCGACCTGGGCGCCGTTTTTGTCGGCGGTGTCAACCGTGAGATCGATGAGCCGGCCTGTTTCGAGGTCATAGCGGTAGAGGTCATAGCCTTTGCCCGCGGTCGAGTCGGTGGTCAGCTTGCCTGTGTCGAGGAAGTAGACGACGGAGCCGTCGGCCGAGGCCGAGGTGAATGCGGCCGGGGTACCTGGGTCAGTCACTCCTTCTTCGGGCGCAGAGATCCTAATCGTGCAGGCCTTGGTTGCTTCGGCGCATTCTTCGCCGTTCATCGGGCTCTGGGGCGCCAGCGGGTTCTGGCGCACGTAGAGCTGGCCAGTGCCGCCGGCGGTGAAGAAGATCCGCCGCCCATCAGTGGAGATTGCGTGGGTGGCCTCGGTGAAGTAGCGGTCGGCACCGCCGCCAACTGAGGTGGTGCTGTTGTGGTCATACCAGTCATAAGGGCCGCCTATCGCCCCGCCGGGCGGGACCGTGAGGTCGTTCATCACTCCGGCCACGACCAGTCCACCCGTTTCGCGATCGTAGGCGTAGACGTTCTGCTTGCCGGGGAGGTCTTCGGGCAGCAGTTCTCCGCTTTGGCTTTCCAGCAGCGCCACCGCGCCGCCCGCGGAGGCGCCTGCGAAGAAGAGGGGAGCGTTTTTCCCTTCTACGCTCGCGACCTCTCGCAGCGCGTAGTCGGAGCTCGAACGGTCCAGCAGCCGGGTCGGGCCACCAGGTCCGGAGGCGAAGGTGTATACATCGGCTAGGTCTTCGTCCCAGCCGAGAATGTCAGCGAAAGGACCGTAGGAAGCCGGTGGCAGCATCCCCCGCGTCGACCATCCGCCGGTGGCGCGGGAGGCCATGTAGGAGGCGAACTGCTGCTGGCCCTCGCCGCCGGGGATGCCGGCGTAGGAGGCGAAGGTGATGCGGCTGCCGTCCGTGGAGGTCTGGATCGCGTTGATTTCGCCCTGGATGGCGGCGCCGCCCTTTTCAGTCGGGCTTGACTGCTCGTAGGCGCGGTTGTCGGGGAGGCCCACTTCCGGTGGCGCAAAGGTAGAGAAGGTCACTTCTTCGCCGAAGCTCGAGCCTGCATTTTCACCGCTGATGCTGGTAGCGGTGAGACGAAAGTGGTAGGTGGTATCCGGTGAGAGGCCAACGACTCGCTCAGAGACAGGCTGGAAGCCGGTTGCGGTCAGTTCGGCGTTGGGGGTCGATGCGGTCGCTTTTTGAGAAAGAGTCAGTGTGTTTTTACCGAGCGCTGTAATCGTCGTTCCGGCCGGGATGCCGAGGCCGCTGACTTCCTGGCCGACGAGCAATGCACCTTCGTTCAGCACTTCCAATCCTGTCACCGTTTGCGAGCCTATTTCGACCCCGCCGCGCAGTTGAGTCTCGAGCGGAACCGTTGCCGGCGGAGAGGGAACGCTGCTCCCTTCGGCAAAGCCATTGACTTCGAACTGGGCTTGGGTCACGTACTGGAAGGCGTAGGTGGTTTCACCGCCCCTGGGGTCGACGAGGCCACTGAAGGTCACCTCGCTCTCGCCGATTTCGCTTGCGGCCGCTTCGGCGACCGCCGGGCCGTGAGTGGTGAACGGTAGGTCTTCGCCCGCGTTGAAGCCGTTTGAGTTGGTTCCGACCAGCCGGTAGTGATAGGTCGTTCCTCCACGCAGGCCACTCACCTGAGCTTCGACCGCGTTCATCGTCGATCCAGAGAAGGGGCCACCCGGTTCGCACGGCGCTTCGGCGGCGCCGTCGAAGTGGTGGGCTTGGAATTGCGCTTCATCGACGTACTGGAAGGCGCAGGTCGCTTCGCCCGCTTCGGCGGCGCCGATCTTGCCGTGGAAGGTCGCCGAGTGATCGGTGAGGCTCCCCGCCGCTTCGGTTTCGGCGTCGGGGACGATCTGGACCGGGCCGTAGATCCGGATCGCGTTTTCGCCGGCCGCATTGACGGCCACGATCACCTTGCCGCTCGCTTCGTCGACCGCGATTCCCTTGGTGAAGTAATGATCCGCGGGACCTTCGATATAGGTCCTGCCAAGCGGATCCCCCGCGGCGGTGAATTCGCCGAACTGGCCAGCTTGTTCTTTGTAGTCGGCGCTGTAGCTGTCGGCCGCGATTATCCGCCCCGTGCTGCGGTCTACAGCAACTCCTTCGTCGCGGCCGCTAAATGCAGGCCCCTGAAAATTGGGGTCCTGATCAGCTATCGGTTCGCAACTGACCGGCACGCATTCGCCGGCTGGATTGAGCTGGTAGACGCCGGACCCGAAGGTGTTGCTCCCCGAGCCAAGGATCATGTTGCCGCTCGCATCTATAGCGAGGGCGATGGCTCCGAAGGTGGGTCCCGTCGAAAACTGAGCGACAAAGGCACCGGCCGGGGTGAACTCGTCAATCTTGTCATCGGCCCCCGTGAAGATATTCCCGTTGGGCCCGACGGCAAGCGCTCTCGGCGAGAAATCTCCGTTATTCACCACTGGCGGCAGGCCCCCCGCCTGAGCGGCGCCGTTGGGAGGGATCGCTGCACCTGTGATTTTCACCGCGGTCGGCGTTCCCGATGAGTCGTACTGCTGAATCGCTCTGACGCTGGGACTCGAGGCGTAGATGTAGCCATCCTGGGCGCCGCCGGAACTGTCGACCGCAACATAGCCGGGTTCCAGTGCCGAGGAGTCGGGCAGTTCCGGTTGGGCGGCGTCCAGCTTGCCGTTGGGGTCGAAATGATAGGCGGGTCGTCCAAATGACGTAACGAAGAAGTGGTGCGTGGTCTGGTTGATCGCGATGCTGTTGGGACTGGCTTCGTCCGGTAGGACTTCTTCCGCCAGTAGATGGTGAATCCGGGCGGCCTGAGCGGGAGCGGCGATCAAGCAGAGGAGCGTCCCGAGCAGGAGAAGAAGAGTCGGAACCGCGGCCGTTCTCGACCGGCTCTTTGTGCTGGTGGTTTTTTCTTGCATCTTTCCTCCGCTCTCTTCGCTCCTAGGGTCCGGCCGCCGCCGGACCCCATCTCAGGGTTTGGTCAGTCCTGGCCGATCAGGAGGTCGGTGCGGTGACGATCCAGACTCCCCGCGCGAACCCGTTCTGTTCGGCTTGGAAGGCCAAGTTGGCGCCTGCTCGACCGGCAATCGATTGGCCCATCCCCGTCGAATCGGTGGCAAATACAAAGCCCACCCCTTCGTCTGCTCCCGATCCCGTAATGGCTCCGCTCCGGCTCTGCTCGTAGATGCAGAGGCTCCCGGGGGGGGCGGTGGGATTGGCAGCGCTGCCGGTGCAGATCGTCGCCGGAGTCCCAGGCGCTGAGCTAAATTCTTCTTCTTCGCCAGAGTCGTTGACGAAATGCACGTTCACTGCGTTGCCAGCTGCCAGCGGAACGGTGAAAGAGACCGGTTCGAAGAGAAAGGTTTCGTTCGGGGACCTACCAACCGCCCAGGAGCCCATCTCGCTCTTGCCGGGAGGTAGCCCGTCGGCGACCCAGGGCGAGCCTTCGGGGCCTTCCACGCCTTCTTCGCCGTTGCAGGCGTAGGTCGTGCCGTTGGCCGCTTTGAATTCCGAGCCGCCGGTTTCGCAGTTCGCATCGCCGACAGAGAGTGATTCGCTGGTCACGCTGGTGCCGGGGGCTCCGTTGGTCCCGCTCGTCCCGTTGGCGCCGTCTTTGCCGTTGGCTCCGGCCGGGCCCTGCGGACCGGCGGGTCCCTGCGGCCCAGCAGGGCCGGTTGCGCCCTTGGGACCGCGCGGTCCCTTCTTGGCCTTGGCCTTGGAGGCGGTTGCCTTGCCGCCTGAAGCTGAGTTGGAGGCGGCGTAGGCGCCGCCGAACATGGCGAAGACCAGGGCGATCACCGAGATGACTCCGGGGATGCCGAATCTCGTACGAAGCGTCGAGAACATCTGAACTCTCTCCTTGTCCCGTGAGCCCCTCTGCCCGCCGCTTCCCTTTGCGGCTTCCTCGAGGCTCGGTTATGTCCCTGTACCGGCCCGCTCTGACAGCGGGCTATGGCGGGAGCATAAAAGAAATGTTTTACGAATGCAAGGAGAAGTTTCTGAAATGAATGACGCGGGTTTTAATAGGGCCGGGTGACGAGGTCAGTGAGGTCGGGGAGGAGCTCGGGGAGGCGGGCCGGTTCGCCCGCTTTCAGGCGGCGGACGATCAGGGTCGTGATGCCGCCCATCAGGACCTGGTCCCGCACTTCGACGTCGGCCTCCGCCGGGCCGCCCTCGGGCCGGATCGTCTCCGCGAGCAGCTGCATCGCCTCGCGGTAGCGGGCGGCGATCTCCCCTCCCGCCGCGAGCGGCTCGACGAGGTAGAAGCGGGCGACGGCGAGGTCGCGGGAGAGGACGTCGAGCAGGGCGGCGAGGCTTGCGCGCACGCGCTCGGGCCAGGGCTCGGGCGTCCGCTCGGCCGCGGTCAGCATCGCCCCACGCACGTGCGTGTCGATCATCTCGTAGGCGGCGAGGAAGCAGCCCTCCTTGTCCTTGAAGTACTCGTAGAAGGTGCGGCGGGAGATCTGCGCGGCCTCGGTGATGGCGCCGATCGTGGTCGCGTTGTAGCCGTGCTCGGCGACCGCCTCGACGACGCCGTTGAGCAGGCGCTCGCGCTGGTTCTCGGCGACCAGTTCGCGTGGCAGGCCGTGACGGCCCGGCGGCAGCCGCTCCTGGCCATCGGCGAGCTTGCGGGATGTCCGCGCGCGCTCAGCCATCGGCGGGTTGGGGAGCGAGGATGACGTCCGTCATCTGTGGAAGCAGCGCCCGCACGCTCCCTCCCCCGCCGAGCTCGAGCCGCTCGCGCAGCAGCCAGGCCAGGCCGCCGGCGATCGCCTGCCCGAGCGAGTCGCCGAGCTCAGCCGCGACCGCGTCGAGCGCCGCGTCGTAGCGCGCCGCCATCCGCGGCCCGCCCTGCTGCGCCTCGACGAAGCAGAGCCGGGCCCGCGCCGGCTCCGCGTCGACCGCAGCGAGCAGCGCCCCCAGGCCCGCGCGCACCTGTTCCTCCCGGGAGCCGCCGGCCGGCAGCGCCTCGCTCACCTCGGCGCGCAGATCCGCCACCGCCCGCTCGAAGGCCGCGACGAAGCACTCGTCCTTGTCACGGAAGTGCTCATAGAAGGTGACGGTGGAGACGCCCGCCCCCTTGACGATCGCTTCGATCGTCGTCCGCGCCGCCCCCTTCTCCGCGATCAGGGCCTCGGTCGCGTCGAGCAGGCGCTCCCGCTGGCTGTCGGCGAGAGACCCACGCGGCCGCTCCTCTTCCCGCGTCCTCGCCGGTTGCGCCGCGAGTCTTTGCGAGAGGTACTGCATGGGCCGAGGATAGCTCTTTCTAAAAAGCTTTCATATCCGGAAAAAAAGGAGTAGTTTCTATTTGGACGAGTCCGGCGAGGCCGGACGAAGGCGACAGAGGAGAGCGACGCAATGCGACCAGAAGCTTGCGCGGCAGCCGGGGAGGCGCTCCAAGTCGAGACCGAGGCGAGGGCGGCGACGCCCGACGCGACGGTGCGCGAGGGCGAGATGGAGGGCGCCCTGCACGTGGTCGGCGAGGTCGGCTACCGGGCGGCCTCGGTGCGCGCGGTGCTCGAGTACAGCGGCGCGCACCGGCGGCAGTTCTACGAGCATTTCGACAGCCTCGAGGATTGCTTCGGCCAGGCCTATGAGGCCTGGATGGAGCGGCTCGGGGTGAGCCTGCTGGAAGCGGCGATCAGCGCCGACGGCTGGCGCGCGTCGGTGCAGGCCAGCCTCGTCCGCCTCTTCGAGTTCGTGGCCGAGCGGCCGGAGATCGCCCGCGCCCTCTTCCTCGAGGTCCAGGTCGCCGGCGGCGCCGCTCTGGCCAAGCACGAGGAGGCGACGGAGCGGCTGGGGGCGGCGCTCGACAGCGTCCGCGCCGACATCGCCGAGGACGAGCAGCCGCCCGCCGCCACCGCCTTCTTCGTCGTCGGCGGCATCGAGGCGGCGATCTGCGACGTCCTCGCCGAGGGCAACCCGAACCGCATCTGGGGCACGCTGCCGGAGCTGATGCACCTCACCGCCGGCTCCTACCTGGGCAGCGAGGCGGCGGAAGAGGCCTTCGAGGAAGCCAAGCACCTGCGGGAGCGGCCCGGCGGCGAGGAGGAAGCACGATGACGCGCCTGCAGCTGGTCGAGAGCGGACCGCAGGAGGAAGAGGGGCCGTTCAGCGCCGGCACCCCCCTCCCCCGCCGCCTGCCCCGCGGTCGCCACGGCATCCCCGCCAACGTCGTGGTCGAGCACCAGCGGCTGCGGCTGCTCGCGGCGATGGGCGAGGCACTTGCCGAGCACGGCTACGCCGGCGTCACCACGACCCACGTAAGCGAGCACGCCGGGGTCTCCACCAGCACCTTCTACAAGCACTTCGGCAACCTCTGGGACTGCGTCCTGGCCGCCTACGTGGCGACCGCCGACCGCCTCTGCGAGCGGATCGAGGCGTCCTGCTCCGCCGCCGAGCCGCCGCTCTCCAAGCTCGCCGTCGGCATCGAGGCGGCGCTCGCCTTCGTCGCCGCCGAACCCGCGGCCGCGCAGCTCATCTGCGCCCCGGCGCCGCTCGAGGCGACCGCGATCGCGGCCGCGCGGCGCCTGCTGATCGCCCGCCTGGCGGGGATGCTGCGGCGCGGCCGCAACGGCGAGGCCGGCGAGGCCCCGGCCGGGATCGACGAGCGGCTGATCGACGCCAGCCTCGCCTTCCTCTGCGCCCGGATCGGCGCCGGCCAGGTGGAGCGCCTGACCGAGCTCGGGCCCGAGCTGACCGCCCTGCTGGACCGGCCGCGACGCGCCACCGCCTAAATCTCCGTCAGGCCCACCAGAGACGATCGACCGGGATCGCGTGGAGGCGATCGTCGTGCGTATAGGCGCGACTCCCCAAGTGCAGCACGACACCACCAAGGAACCTGTCCCCGAAATCTTCGCGGAGCTTTCGCAGGCTGCGAAACTGAGTAGCGGAGACGCGTTCCCCGGCTTTCACCTCGACCCCCGCGATGGCCCCGTCGTCTCGTTCGAGCACGAGGTCGACCTCATCGCCGTCGTGAGTACGCCAGTGGCCCGGCTGTGGCGGGGACCCCATCCAGCCGGCCTGCTTGAGCATCTCTCCTACGCAAAAGGTCTCCAGCAAATGACCGAGCTCGGTCATGGCCTGAGGCTGAGCTGCGGCAAGCCGCGCTTCGGTAACCCTCAGCATCCTGCCGGCCAAGCCCGAGTCGACGAAATGAACCTTCGGCTTCGCCGACGAGCGAGCGCGCAGCGTTGTGCCCCAGGCCGGCAGCCTGTAAATCACGAAAGCCGCCTCCAGCAGCCGGACGTAGTGCTCTGCTGTCGAGTTCTCGATTCCGACGTCGGCCGCGGCGCGGGAGACGTTGAGCACCTGCGCTGACTGCCCCCCCAGGCGGGCCACCAAGCGCGGCATCTTCTCCCTCTGCCTGATGCTTGACAGCTCGGCGACGTCGCGCTCGAGGACGAGCTTGAGGTAGTCATCGAACCAGCGATTGCGACTGGAGCCGGAGGCGCGCGCCACGGCAAGCGGGAAGCCGCCGCGCAGGATGCGTTCCACATACTCTTCGCGCGACAATGTCGACCTCCCGGCCGTAACCAGTGTCGACGGATCGCTCAGGAGCTGCTCGACAAATCGCTCCTGGGTCCCCTCTATCTCCCCTGCGAAAGAGGCCAGAGAGTCGCGACGTGCAGGCGACCCGTGAGAGACTGAGCCGCGGTCGGAAGGCTCGAGTAGCGAGTTGAGCCGGTAAGGACAAAGCGGCCCGGGCGCAGATCGCGACTGAGCTCGGCCTTGATTGCGACCAACACGACGGGAGCGTGCTGGTACTCATCGATGAACACCGGCGATTCGTCGGTGACAAACGCCGATGGGCTGGCGTCCACTGCATCGCGGGTCTCTGGATCGTCTAGATCCACCACCTCCCGACCGGCCCGGAGAGCCAGGGACCGTGGGGCATAACTCTAAAAATGGAGGACCTTGAAAACCGGAATCGGAGAACCTCTAACGCCGAAACTTGAGTGTCCGAAGCACCGCGTACCGAGGCTCGGCTAGCGCTTCTGGGCCGCCTTGGCGGCGCTCTGGAAGGGGGCGAGCATGAATTCGGAGAGCTCGGGGAGAAGGTCCTCGGCCTGCTCGGCCTCGTCGCGGCGGATCTGCTGGTAGACGATCCAGGCAACGCCGCCGACCAGCGTCTCTTCGATCGTCTCCGGCGTCTCGTCGTCCTGCGGCACCGTGCGCTTGACCAGGTCGACGAAGCGCTGCATCGCGGCCTCGTAGCGATCGGTGGCGGCGGGGGTGGCGGAGAGCGCCTCGATCATGCACATGCGGGCCAGGGCCGGGTTCTCGGCGACGTAGCGCAGGAAGGAGGCGAGCCCGGCCTGGATGCGGTCCTCCCACTCGCCGTCGACCTCGGCGCAGTCGGCTTCGATCCGCTGCAGCGCCTCGTTGACTGCCGTGTCGAAGGCGCTGAGGAAGACTTCCTCCTTGCCCTCGAAGTTGTCGTAGAGCGTCTTGCGAGCGACGCCGGCGCGACGGACGATGTCGCCGATTTTGGTTGCGTCGTAGCCCTGTTCGGCGGTCAGCTCGGCGATCGCGTCCATGATTCGCCGGCGCTTGTGGCCGGCGATGAACTCCCGCGGCAGCGTCGGGCGCACCGGGACCGAGCCTCCCTTCCCCCCGGACCTAGCCTGTGCGCGCGGCGGCATTGAGCAAGGATACCCGCGACGGGCGGCTCGACCTTGCACGACAGCGACTCAGATGGTACCGTGGCACGACCTGGTGGGTTTATAACAGAAACGATCAGGTTTCTCAATGGCGCCGGACAGGGTAGAACTGAGTCACGAGATGTTGCTCGCCGCACTCGGCGACAGCTGGTCTGCGACCGATGTCAGCGCCGCGGCGGAACTGCTCTCGGGCGGCGAAGGCCAGTTCCCCTCCGGCATCCGCTCCCTCCCCTCCGACCTCGTCAGCGCCGTCCAGCGTGAGCGTCTGCTGGCGGCGATGCTGCGCGCCACCGCGGAGCTTGGCTACCGCGAGGTCAGCGTCCAGGACGTGCTCGAGCGCTCCGGGGTCTCCCGCCCGACCTTCTACGAACACTTCGAGAACAAGGAAGCCGCCTTCCTGGCCGCGTTCGACACCGTCTCCGCCCGCCTGCGCGAGCGGATCGAGACCGCTGCCCTCGATGGCGAAGGCTGGCGCGAGCGGCTTCGCCTCGGCCTCGAGGAGCTGCTCCACTTCGTCGGCGAGCAGCCCGATGCGGCGATGACGCTGATCGTCGACGGCCGCGCCGCCTGCCCCGACGCCCTCACCCGCCGCGATGAGCTCCTCGACCACTTCTCCTCCTGTCTCGACAGCATGGTGCGCGCCGAAGCCGCCGCCGGCGAGGGCCCCTCGGCGATCGCCGCCGCAGGCATCGTCGGTGGCATCGAGGCCCTCCTCTACTCCCGCCTCAACCGCGGCGAGACCGACAGCGTCGAGGAGCTGCTGCCCTCGCTGATGTACTTCGCGGTCCTCCCCTACGAGGGGCAGGAGGCGGCGAGCGAGGAACTGGCGCTGTCGGCGGGCTGAGCGCGCGGAAGAGAGCCGGCGCCTCCCCGGCTCAGCGCTTCTTGTGCCCCTTCTTCGAGTGCTTCTTCTTGGCCTTCCCGGAGCACTTGGCCTTGACCACCGGCTGGGTGTCCCAGGCCTTGCCGTTCTGGCCGTCCATCAGCACCGTCGCCTTGTTGGGAGCGGCGCAGAGATTGCGGCTGTTGACGATCAGGCCCTTCTTGCCGCCCTGCATCTGCAGGGTGAACTTGGAGAAGGGGGCGTCGGGAACGGCTTCGAAGGTGTTTCTGAGCGCTCCTTTGACCGAGTCGACTTTGCCTGCGACGACGATGTCGACCTGACCGTGCAGGGCTACCACCAGATCGGGGAGCTTGTGGGAGGATGAGCGCAGGATGACGGGGCCACTGAGAGGCTGGTCCAAGAGCGGCGTGACCAGGGTCGCCTTGCCGTAGATCGAGCGGGCCGGGCATGCGGCTCCCGGTATCGCTCCCTGGCTGAACTGCACCCTGGTGCATACGGTGCCGATGTGGCTCTGTTCGAGGAAGGCGGAGTGGGGCAGCTCGACCGAGACTCTGCCGATGTTGGCTTCTCCCGGCTTGGCCGTAGCCGTTGCGGTGAGGGCCGGGAAGTCACCTCGCTTCGTCCCGCCCTTGAGCTTGATCTGTAGCTTCGGCTTGAAGGGCAGGGCGCCACAGCCCCCTACCTGGAAGGGGGAGGAGAGCGCCTGGGTCTGACCGAGGGCCGAGGTGAGGCTCCCCCCTACGGCCGTCGGGTTGCAACTCGTTGGGTTGAGCGTGAAGGAGGGACGTCCCAGTTCCAGATCGATGCTCCTCACGTCGAGCGGGATGCCGTCGAGGATCTGGGGCAAGGGATCGGAGACGGCGTGGATCTTGGCCGTTTCGGGAT
>DASZQM010000226.1:0-2819 GCA_035549645.1 Solirubrobacterales bacterium
AGACAACCTGGCGGTAGGTGTCTTCGACGAAGTCGGAGACCGGGCCGACCTTCTCCCAGCGCTCCTTGCCGCGGTGGAAGATCGGCGCCACGGCGAAGCCGACTGCAGGCAGGACAATCGCGGCGCCGGCCACGCCTCCGAGGCCCTGCACGGCGACCGTGAAGGCCTTGCGACGAGTCATCGACTCGCCCTCGAAATAGCCGGGTGGTTCGGGCGCCGGCCGCTCAGGCCTGCCGGTCGCCTCGGCCCCGTTCTGCTTGTCCGCGTCGTCGCTCAACAGCTCAACCTCTAGGAAGATTGGAGTCTATTGACTCACGCCGCGGGAGCGTCGCGATACCCGCGGCCCCCGACCGCGAAGGCGGCGTTACGCCAGAGCGCCGGGACCTCGTCGGCGCGCTCCTCGGTGTGCAGCTGGGCGCAGCGGCCGATCAGCTCCGCCAGCACGGCAACGGCACTCGCGTCGCCAAGAGCGGCCAGACGCTCGATGCCCAGGGCGTAGAGGTAGTCGCCGGCCAGCAGGGCGAGGTCGTCGTCGTGGCCGCGCAAGATCCGGGGCACGCCGTAGTGGAGCAGGTAGCCCTCGCGCACCGCCTCGACCACGAGTGCGTACTCGGCCGGGGCTGCCGCCGAGCGCGGACCGAGCGCGGCGAGCAGACCGAAAACGGGGCGCTCGTCGGTGTCGACGACGTGGGGCGAGATCGGGGTATCGCCTTCGCGCAGAGCGGCCGCGAGGCGCGCCAGTGCGCGGTTGGGACTGGCGCCGTCCGTTGCGGGATCGCTCACAAGGCCTCCCCGAGCGACTCGCCGACCGCGTCGAGCGTGCGCTCGATCGTCAGCTCGTCGTGGGCGAGCGAGACGAACCAGGCCTCGAACTGCGACGGGGGTGGGTAGAAGCCGCGAGCCAGCATCGCGCGGCAGAAGTGGGCGTGGGCCTCGAGGTCGCAGGCCGCGGCGTCGGCGAAGTCCCTGACCGGCTCCTCGCTGAAGAAGAGGGTGACGAGACCCCTGACGGCGGCGACCTGAAGCGGTCGGCCCTGGGCGAGCTCGGCGAAGCCGGCGGCGAGGCGCTCGGTCGATTGGCCAAGCAGCTCGTAGGCATCGGCGTCGAGCTGGCTCAGGGTGGCGAGGCCCGCGGCGGTGGCGAGCGGGTTGCCCGAAAGGGTTCCCGCCTGGTAGACGTCGCCCGCCGGGGCAACGCGCTCGAGCAGCTCGCGCGGGCCGGCGAAGGCCGCGGCGGGCAGGCCGCCGCCGATGACCTTGCCGAGCACGGTCAGGTCCGGCTCGATGCCGAAAAGCTCCTGGGCGCCGCCGGGGGCGACGCGGAAGCCGGTGATGACTTCGTCGAAGATGAGCAGCGCACCGGCGTCGCGGGTCGCGCCCGCCACCGCCTCGAGGAAGCCCTCGGCGGCAGGGACGACGCCCATGTTGGCCGCGACCGGCTCTAGGATCACCGCCGCGACCTCGTGCTCCGCCAGCGCCTGCTCGACCGCCGCCAGGTCATTCCAGGGCACGACCACGGTGCCGGCCGCCTGCGCGGCGGTGACGCCGGCACTCGCCGGCAGCGCCAGGGTGGCGATCCCCGAACCCGCCTCGGCCAGGAGGCCGTCGGAGTGCCCGTGGTAGGCGCCGGCGAACTTGACCACGACCTCGCGCCCGGTCGCGGCCCGGGCGAGGCGGATCGCGCTCATCGCCGCCTCGGTGCCGGAGCTGGTCATGCGCACCATCTCGGCCGAGGGGACGCGGGCGACGACCTCTTCGGCCAGCTCGACCTCGGCGGCGGTGGCGGCGCCGAAGCTGGTGCCGCTAACGGCGGCGGTCTCAACGGCCGCAATAACCCGGGGGTGAGCGTGACCGAGGATCAGCGGCCCCCAAGAGCCAACCCAGTCGACGTAGCGGTTGCCGTCGACGTCGATCAGCTCGCAGCCCTCGCCGCGGGCGATGAAGATCGGCTCGCGCTCGATCTGGCGCATCGCCCGCACCGGCGAGTTGACGCCACCGGGGAGGACCTGCAACGCGCGGCGGTAGAGCTCCGCCGAGCGCTCGTGGCTAGGAATGCTCTTCCTCCCAGCGCCGGTAGTCGTCGGTGAAGTAGTGGAGGCGGATCTTCTTGTACTCGGTCGAGGAGTAGAGGGTGGCGCGGTCGTCGGGGCCCATGCCGCACTCCTCGGCGATCGAGTCGAGGATCGCGTCGCACTCCTCCTTCGAGCGGCCGTGGGCCATGGTGAAGACGCTGTAAGGCCAGTCCTCGTATGTGGGGCGCTGGTAGCAGTGGGAGATGCCGCGGAAGGAGGCCATGCGACTGCCGGTCTCCATGATCTCGGCCTCGGGCACCTTCCAGACTCCCATTCCGTTGGCCGAGAAGCCGGCGCGACGGTGAAAGAGGATCGCTGCGACGCGTCGCAGCAGCTTGCGGTCGACCATCGTTCCGAGGTGCTCGAGCAGGGCCTCGGTGCTCATCCCGACCTCGGCCGCGGCGGCGTCATAGGGGCGCTCGACCGCTTCCATCGGCCCCTGCAGGGCGCGGATCACGGCGATGTCGCGCTCGTCGTAGGGCTGCGCCTCGAGCTCGCGTGGCGGCGCGGCCTCGACCGCACTCGCCAGGGTCTCGGTGCCCTTCTCCATCTCCAGGTTCATGTTGATCTTGAACAGGGTCAGGGTCGGCAGCTCGCGCATCGACTCGGCGCCGGTCTCCCGCATCAGCACCTCGAGCGTGCCGGCGAGGCCGAGCTCGGAGTCGGGCGGGGTGGCGATCGTGAACCAGAGGTTGAAGTCGTGGGTGCGCAGGTAGTTGTGCGAGACGCCCGGATGGGAGTTGACGA
>DASZQM010000227.1:0-4695 GCA_035549645.1 Solirubrobacterales bacterium
GGGAGCAGCAAAAGTGGCAAAAACGATCGGAATCGACCTGGGAACCACCAATTCCTGCGTCGCCGTCATGGAGGGCGGGGAGCCGACCGTTCTCGAGAACGCCGAGGGTGGCCGCACCACCCCGTCCGTGGTCGCCTTCACCGAGAGCGGTGAGCGCCTGGTCGGGACGGTCGCGAAACGCCAGGCGGTGATGAATCCCGAGAACACGATCTTCTCGATCAAGCGCTTCATGGGACGCAAGGAGTCCGAAGTCAAAGAGGAGGAGACGATCGTCCCGTACAAGGTCGAGGCGGGCCCGAACGGCGACGTCCGCGTCGACGTGCGCGGCAAGCAGTACAGCCCGCCGGAGATCAGCGCGATGATCCTGCAGAAGCTGAAGGCCGACGCCGAAGCGAAGCTCGGCGAGGCGGTCGACAGCGCCGTGATCACCGTCCCTGCCTACTTCAACGACGACCAGCGCCAGGCGACCAAGGACGCCGGCAAAATCGCCGGCCTAGAGGTGAAGCGGATCATCAACGAGCCGACCGCCGCCTCGCTCGCCTACGGCCTCGACAAGGAGACCGCCGACCACACGATCCTCGTCTTCGACCTCGGCGGCGGCACCTTCGACGTCTCGGTGCTGGAAATCGGCGACGGCGTCTTCGAGGTGAAGTCGACCGCCGGCGACAACCACCTCGGCGGCGACAACTGGGACAAGGCAATCGTCGAGTGGCTGGTCGCCGAGTTCAAACGCGACCAGGGCGTCGACCTCGCCGCCGACAAGAACTCGCTGCAGCGCCTCTACGAGGCGGCGGAGAAAGCCAAGATCGAGCTCTCCTCGGCGCAGGAGACGCAGATCAACCTGCCCTTCATCACCGCGGTCGAGGGTCAGCCCAAGCACCTCGACCTGAAGCTGACCCGCTCGAAGCTGAACGAGTTGACCGGCGACCTGCTCGACCGCGTCGTCGGCCCGGTCAAACAGGCGCTCTCCGACGCCGGCACCGAGGTCGACCACGTCGTCCTCGTCGGCGGCATGACCCGCATGCCGGCGGTCCGCGACAAGGTCAAGGAGCTGACCGGCAAGGACCCGCACCAGGGCGTCAACCCGGATGAGGTCGTCGCCGTCGGCGCCGCGATCCAGGCCGGCGTGCTGGCCGGCGACGTCAAGGACGTGCTGCTGCTCGACGTCACCCCGCTCACCCTCGGCATCGAGACCAAAGGCGGCGTGATGACGAAGCTGATCGAGCGCAACACGACGATCCCGACCAAGAAGTCGGAGATCTTCTCGACCGCCGACGACAACCAGCCCTCGGTCGAGATCCACGTGCTGCAGGGCGAGCGCGAGATGGCGAGCGGCAACAAGAGCCTGGGCAAGTTCCAGCTCACCGGCATCCCGCCGGCGCCGCGCGGCATCCCGCAGATCGAGGTCACCTTCGACATCGACGCCAACGGCATCCTCCACGTCACCGCCAAAGACCTCGGCACCGGCACCGAGCAGAAAATCGAGATCCAGTCAGGCTCGGGGCTCAGCGACGAGGAAATCCAGAACATGGTCGCCGACGCCGAGTCCCACGCCGAGGAGGACAAGAAGCAGCGCGAGCTGGCCGAGGCGCGCAACCTCGCCGAGAACGCCGCTTACCAGTCCGAGAAACAGCTCGAGGAGCTGGGCGACAAAATCGAGGCGGGCGACAAAGAGGCAATCGAGGCGGCGATCAAGGACGTGCGTGAGGCGCTGACCTCGGAGAGCGTCGAGGAGATCAACTCGAAGACCGAAGCGCTGACCGCGGCCTTCCAGAAAGTCTCGGAGCAGATCTACGCCGAGGCGCAGGCCGAGGCGCAGCAGTCGGCCGACGGAGATTCGGCTGAGGGCGGCTCCGCCGACGAGGAGGAAGTCGTCGACGCCGAAGTCGTCGACGAGGGCGACGACAAATGAGCGAGGAGAAAGCGCCGGAGGCTGAGGTCGAGGAGCAGGCGGAGGTCCAGGTCGAGGAGGACCTGGACGCCCTGCTCGCCGACACGCAGCGCGAGCGGGACGAGTACCTCGACCTGGCCAAGCGGACCAAGGCCGACTTCGAGAACTACCGCAAGCGGATTGGTGCGGAGGTCGAGGCTGCCGGCGGGCGGGGTAAAGCCGCGGTGATCCGGGAGGTCGTGCCGGTTCTGGACGATCTGGAGCGGGCAATTCAGGCGGCCGGCCTGGACCCCGAGGGGGACTCCGAAGACGCACTCGCACATGGAGTGCTGCTGGTGTTTCGCAGCCTGCGGGACTCACTGGGGCGGAACGGGGTCGTGGCGGTAGACCCGAAAGGGGAGAAGTTCGATCCGATGGCGCACGAGGCGCTTTCGACCCTGCCGGCCGAGGGCGTCGAGTCCGGCACCGTGGTCGAGGTGATGCAGAAGGGCTACCGGCTCGGCGAGCAGCTGATCCGGCCGGCGCGCGTGGTGGTGAGCGAGTAGGGCGTGGCTGAGGATCTCTACAAGGCTCTTGGCGTCGCCAAGGGTGCCTCCGAGGAGGAGATCAAGAAAGCGCACCGCAAGCTGGTGCGCAAATACCACCCTGACCGCAACCCCGACGATCCGAAGGCGGAGGAGAAGTTCAAGGAAATCCAGGGCGCCTACGACGTCCTCTCCGACCCCGAGAAGCGCAAGGAGTACGACTCCGGCGGCAGCATGTTCGGCGGCTTCGGCGGCGCCGGAGGACCCGGCGGCGGTGCTGGTCCGTTCGGCCCGGGCGGGGCGGCGGCCGGTGGCTTCGACGTCAGCGACATCTTCTCCAACCTCTTCAGCCGCGGTGGTGGCGGCCGGGCCCAGGCGCGGCAGGTGCGCGGGCGCGATCTCGAAACCGAGGTCAGCCTCAGCTTCGACCAGGCGGTCAACGGCACCCAGATCCAGGTCACGGTGCCCAAGGCGGAACGCTGCCCAACCTGTCACGGCAACGGCGCCAAGCCGGGCACCAACCCGGTCACCTGCCCACGCTGCGAAGGTCGCGGCATCGACGCCCAGAGCCAGGGCTTCTTCTCGATCAGCCAACCCTGCCCGCAATGCGGCGGTCAGGGCCAGATCATCGAGGACCCCTGCCCCACCTGCGGCGGCTCGGGCCTGACCCAGCAGACCAAGCGCTACAAGGTCAACATCCCGGCCGGGGTCAAGAACGGGGCGCGGATCCGGCTCGCCGGCAAGGGCGAGGCCGGGCAGCGCGGCGGCCCGCCGGGCGACCTCTTCGTCGTCACCCGCGTCGCGGCCTCGCCGGTCTTCAAACGACTCGACGGCGGCAACCTCGAGGTGACGGTGCCGATCACGGTCGCGGAGGCGCTGCGCGGGGCGACGATCGAGGTGCCGACCCTGGAGGGCACGAAGAAGATCAAGGTCGGCGCCGGCACCAGGCACGGCTCTATCCAGCGGCTCAAGGGCGAGGGAGCGCCGAAGGCCAAGGGGCGCGGCAAGGGCGACATCCGCTACCGACTCGAGATCGAGGTGCCGGAGAAGCTGACCCCCGAGCAGGAGGAGGCGGCCGAGAAGCTGGCTGAGGCCTTTAACGGCTCCGACCCGCGAAGCGACCTGCTGAAGAGAGCGGCGCGATGAGCGCCGCGCAGCCCGAGATGGGAAGTGGCGGCCGGCGAGTGCGGCGCGAACGGATCGAGATCTCGGTCGACTCCGAGCAGGGCGTCTACATGATCTCGGTCGCGGCCGAGCTCGCCCACATGCACCCGCAGACCCTGCGGGTCTACGAGGCGCGCGGGCTGATCCAGCCGAAGCGCTCGCCGAAGAACACCCGTCTCTACTCGCAGCGTGACGTCGAGCAGCTGCGGCGGATCCAGCAGATGACCGCCGAAGGCATGAACCTCGTCGGGGTGGAACGCGTGCTGGAACTCGAACGCAAGCTGAGAGAGTTGGAAGGAGAAAGCGATGCAGCCGGATAGGTTCACCGTCAAGTCACAGGAAGCGGTGGCCGCGGCACAAGCGCTCGCCGCCGAGCGCAAGAACTCCGAGGTCACTCCGGCCCACCTGCTGGTGGCGCTGTTGCGTCAGGAGGACGGGCTGGTCGTGCCGATCCTGCAGAAGCTCGGCGCGGACCCGAACGCGATCGCGGCCAAAGCCGTCGCCGCCGTCGAGGGGCTGCCGAAGCTGAGCGAGACCGCCGAAGTCCGCCCCTCCTCCGCCTTCGTCGCCACCCTGCAGGCGGCCGAAAAAGAGATGGCTGCGATGGGCGACGAGTACATCTCGACCGAGCACGTGCTGCTCGCGCTGACCGAGTCCGGTTCCGGCGTCGCCGACCTGCTGCCGGACCGCGGCTCGCTGGAGAAGGCGGTGGCCGAGGTACGAGGGCCCCACAAGGTGACTTCGCAGAACCCCGAGGACAGCGTCCAGGCGCTGGAGAAATTCGGCCGCGACCTGACCGCCGAGGCGGAGGCGGGCAAGCTCGATCCGGTGATCGGCCGCGATGAGGAGATCCGCCGCGTGATCCAGGTTCTCTCCCGCCGCACCAAGAACAACCCGGTGCTGATCGGCGACCCCGGCGTCGGCAAGACCGCGATCGTCGAGGGGCTGGCGCAGCGGATCATCGCCGGCGACGTACCGGAGAGCCTGCGCGACCGGCGCGTGATCGCGCTCGACATCGGCTCGCTGCTGGCGGGCTCCAAATACCGCGGCGAGTTCGAGGAGCGGCTGAAAGCGGTGCTGACCGAGGTCCAGGACGCCGAGGGCCAGATCGTCCTC
>DASZQM010000228.1:0-11419 GCA_035549645.1 Solirubrobacterales bacterium
ACTCGAAGATCCACCACGACGAGCACCGCCACATCGGCTTCGGCACCTGGTACCTGCGCCAGGCCGTTGCAGCCGATCCGGCCCTCGGCGAGGTGGTGCGGGAGACCCTGCGGGAGCTGCTGCCGGCCGTCGCCGAGTCGCTGACCCCGCCCGAGCGCGAGGGCACCGACTGGAACGCGCTCGGCGCCGATGCCGAGGAGATCCGCAATTTCGCCCTCGGCGGGCTCACCCGGCGCCTCGAGGTGATCGGCGTGCCGCTGTCCACCCTCTGAACCGACCCGGGAGAACCAACACATGGCCAACGCGCTTTTCGTCTGCCTCCACAACGCCGGCCGCTCGCAGATGAGCCAGGCGCTCTTCGAACGCGCCGCCGAGGGCCGGCACGAGGCTCGCTCGGCGGGCACGACGCCGGGCGAGCGGGTCCATCCCGAGGTGGTCGAGGCGATGAACGAGCTCGGGATCGACCTCTCCGGCCGCACGCCAAAGGCCTTGACGACCGCGGACGCGGAATGGGCGGACGTGGTGGTGACGATGGGCTGCGGGGACAAGTGCCCCTACATCCCCGGCAAGCGCTACGTCGACTGGGACCTGCCCGACCCGAAGGGCCAGCCGGTCGAGGCGGTCCGGGCCACGCGCGAGGAGATCGAGCGGCGGGTCAGCTCGCTCGTCGCCGAGCTGGACGGCGCTGATCCGGAGTAGCGACCCCGGGGGTCATCGCGACAGGTCGCGGCGCAGGATCGTGTTGCCGCGTTCGAGCTGCTGGATGGTGGCGTTGGCGACCGAGCGCACCCCGGTGGCTCGGTTGATCCGGGCCTGGACCTCGCGGTGCGATTTGTTGGTGCGGCGGGCGACACTGGCGACGAGGCGGCTGCGCTCGCCGCGCAGGCGCTCGCGGGTCGCGTAGGCCGACTCGCGCTCGGGCTCGGGGTCCTCGGGTGAGGCCTTGGGCTCGACCGGGGAGGCAGTCTTCTTTGCCGGCCTGGGGTCGTCGGTCGGGAAGAGCTGGAGCGTGGTTTCGCTCATGATCGCCTCGTCCAGCTCGGCGTCGCCTGAGCTGAGGGCGGCGAAGCCGCCACCCGGCTCGCCTTGCTCCAGGTCGAGATCGTCCAGCGCGACGGCCTCGTCCTCCTCGGCATCCGGCGAGAGGTCGAGCGCGTGGCGGCGCTCCAGCTCGATCTCGTGGGCGAGTGCCTTCAGCCGCGAGTCGGCCGGCATCAGCAGGTAGCTCATCTGGTGGCGCGGCCCCGGTGTGGCGCGGATGAAGCGGCCGACGACCTGGCGGAAGAAGAGCTCGGTCCGGGCCGCGGTCGCGTAGACCCCGACCCGCAGGCGGGGGATGTCGACGCCCTCGGAGACCATCAGCACCGAGACCAGCCAGCGCCGGCCGGAGGAGGCGAAATCGGCGATGCGCCGGCTGGCGCCGGGCTCGTCGCTCATCACCAGCTCGGGCTGCTCCCCCGCGATCGAAGCGAGTCGGGTCGCGATCGCGCGGGCGTGGTCCTGGTCGGAGGCGATGACCAGGCCGCCCGCCTCGGGATGGCCGCCGTCGCGCACCTCGCTCAGCCTGGCGTCGGCGTCGCGCAGCACCTCGCCCATCCACTCGCCCTCGGGGCTGAGGGCAGTGCGCAGCCGCCGTGCCGCCTCCGCCGCCGGCAGGGCGAGGTCGAAGTCGGCGCTGCGCAGACGCCCGTCCGAGACCCATTCCATCTCACCGTCGTAGGGGAGGAAGGTGATCGGGCGGCACACCCGGTCGCGCAGGGCCTGCGGATAGCCGTAGGCGTAGTCGGCCTGGCTGAGGCCGTCCTCGTCATAGGTCACCCAGGGGATCGCCGAGTTGTCGGAGCGGAAGGGCGTGCCGGAGAGCAGCAGGCGAAAGCGGGCGCCGTCGAAGGCCTTGCGGGTCTGCACGCCCCAGGCGGCGAGGTCGCCCATGTGGTGCGGCTCGTCGGCGATCAGCAGCGTCGGCCGGCGACCGCTGGTCTGCCGGTGCGTCTCCGGCCCGGCGGCGATCGTCTGGTAGGTGACGGCGACGCCGTGGAAGTCGGTCGACTCCGGGCCGTCGGAGTTCGGCCGGTTCGGCTCGAGGTCTATCCCGTAGCGAGCCGCGTCGGCGGCCCACTGACGGCAGATGTGGGTGGTCGGGCCGGCGACGACGACGCGCGAGACGAAGCCGGCGCTGAGCATCCGGTGGGCGATGTGGAGGCCGAAGGTGGTCTTGCCGGCCGCCGGCGTGGCCGAGGCGAGGAAGCTCGGAGCCGAGTGGGCCCGCACGGCTTCGGTTGCCTCCTGCTGCCAGGAGCGCAGGGGTCGGGTGTCGGGCCAATCGGGAAGCGCTCGGGTGAGGGCCCCGCCGCCGATCTGGTGCTTGGAGGCGTCGTACAAGGGCGGGCAAGAATAGGGTCGCCCGCGGTCGGAGGCTAGGCCTAGCTAGAGCCTCGCGATATGCGGCTGGTGGTGGCTGCGAGGAGGCCGGCAGTGCCGAGGAGGAACAAGATGAGCGTGAGCCCGATGCCGAGGTCTCCGACAGTCTCCGGGTAGCCGACCGGCAGCACGGCGACCAGCGATCCGAGCAGCGAGCCGCCGAGGGCCCAGAGTGCGAGGACGAGGACTAATACGCGCCCCGCTTCGGCATCGGCGCTCCTCGCCGCGCTCGGATCGTCTGGAGGAAGCGAATGCATTTTCGGTAGATCGCCGGGATGATCGCCGCGGTCGTTCTGCCAAAGATCGAACTTCTCCGTCCAGGTCCTGATCTCTTCCTCGCTGCGCTGGACCGCTTCCCTCCTCGCACGGCTTGCCTTCAGCACGAGCCGATCGAGACCGTCACGAGCGTCTCGTGCCTCTACGACGAGTGCGATCGTCAGCGCGGTGCTCGCCCCTGCGAGGGTGACCCAGAACGTCTCGTCTTCCGCCAGCTCGAGCAGCATCGATCAGACATTCTGTAGGAATGGGAGGCGTCAAGCGCCCGAGGCCTGCCCGGCGATCTCCCCGGCTTCTACCTCCCCGGCGCCGATCCGGTCGCCGTCGTAGGCGGCGAGCTGGGGGAAGGCTAGGGCGATCAGGCCTACAGAGGCGAGGCAGGCGAGGCCGCCGGAGACGACCGAGAACTGCGCCGAGGTAAGCGCTGCAACGGTGCCCGACTCGATGTCGCCCAGGCGCGGACCGCTGGCGACGACGAGGCTGAAGACCGAGCTCATCCTGCCGCGCATCCGGTCCGGGGTGAGGGTCTGAGAGATCGTGCTGCGGCAGACGGCGCTGACGCTGTCGGCGGCGCCGGCCAGGGCGAACAGGGCCGCGGCGATCCAGATCGAGCTGGAGAGCCCGGCGAGGGCGACGAAGGCGCCCCAGGCGGCGACGGCAGCGAGCACGATGCGGCCGAGGAAGCGCGCCCGGTTGAGCCAGCCGGTGGTCAGGGCGGCCACGGTCGAGCCCAAGGCGACGGCGGCGGTGAGCAGGCCGGTGCCCGCGGCGCCGGCGCCGAAGACGCTCACCGAGAGCACGGGAAAGAGGGCACGCGGCATGCCGAAGGTCATCGCCGAGAGGTCGATGACGAAGGAGCCGAGCAGCGCCTTGAGGCTGAAGACGAATGAGAGGCCGCTGCGGATCGAGCGCAGCACCGGTTCGTGCTCCTCCTCGCCGAGGGGAGGCTGGGCTGACATCGCCGCCGCTGCCGCGGCCATGCCGAGGCAGCTGACGGCGTCGACGGCGTAGGGGGTGCCGATGCCGAAGCCGGCGATCAGCAGGCCGCCGACGCCCGGGCCGACCACTTGGGTCAGCTGGTAGAGCCCGTAGGTGGTCGCGAGGCCTGCGCGCAGGTGCTCGGGCCGCACGACGTTGGGGACGATCGCTGCGCGCACGACACGCTCGACCGAAGAGGCGCCGGCGGTCAGCCCCGCCAGCACGAAGAGCAGCCAAACCGCAGGTCTGCCCTCATAGGCGGCGAGCGCCAGCGCCGCGGCGAGCCCGACCAGCGCCAGCTGGCAGAGGAGCAGCATCTTGCGCCGGTCGAAGCGGTCGGCGAGCGCGCCGCCGAAGAGCGAGGCGACGACCAGCGGGCCGAGCTCGGCGGCGCCGAGGAGCCCGGTGAGCAAAGCCGAGCCCGTGGTGACGTAGACCTGGTAGGGCAGGGCGACCAGGGTCGCCTGCGTGCCCAGCCCGGTGACGAGCGAGCCGGCGGTGAGGAGACGGAAGTCGCGCGACTCGCGCAGCGGCGTGACGTCGACCGCTAGGCGCGAGAGCCACACGGGAAGGACTCTAGTTAGTCGGAGAGCCCGGCCTTGATCCTGTGCCGGGCGTGTTTGCCGTCGGCGACGTCCGCGGCGGTTCCGTGCACACACCGCAACTTCGGCCTGTTTTTGGAGATAGTGCGGTTAACTGAACCGAGTGGGGAGAGGATGGCGATGACGAGGCAGGGACGTGTGTCGGGATTGGCCGTGGCGCTGTGCGCGATGGCGGCGCTCCTTTCAGCGCAGTCGGCTGCAGCGGCCACCGCCGAAATCCACGGCAAGGTCACCGATCACCTGGGTGACCCGATCGCCGGGATCACCGTCTGTGCCCACGGGTTGACGATGTTCGTCGGCAGTGAATGCGACTGGCAGACCGACTCACAAGGCGAATACTCGATCGCCGGCCTCCAGCCTGCCTCTTACCGCGTGGGTTTCCACAACGAAGGCAACACCTCCTTGAACTACGTCCCGCAGTGGTACAGCGGCAAGGCCCATCCCGAAGAAGCGGACCCGGTCGAGCTGGGCTCGGGGGAAAGCCGGGAAATCAACGCTCAGTTGCAGACAGGGGGCCAGTTCAAGGGCACCATCGCCGATCTGCACACAGACCTGCCGATCGAGGGGGTCGAGGTTTGCGCCAACTCAGTCGACTTTCGCCAGGACGAAGAATTCGGATACTGCGGCCGCAGCAACGCGGCGGGTGAATTCGCCGTCAAGAACTTGGGCACGGGTCACTACCGGCTCGAATTCAGGACCGAAGGGCACGTCAACTACGTCGAAGAGCAGCTCCCTCAAGCGCCGGGCTCGATTGCGCTGACGGCCGGTGGAGAAATCGAAATCGAAGCCCATCTCGTCCCCGGCATCGAGATTGATGGGACCGTGACCGAAGCCGGAACCGGCACGCCGATCGCGCCTTTCGAGTCATCCGTGTGCGCGCTGGACTCAGCGACGGAAGCGCGGGTCAAGTGCGCCCCGGTGGAATCCGCCGGCCAGTACGCGATCCCAGGACTGCCCCCGGGCACCTACGCGGTTGCCTTCTCCCTCGACTGGGTCGAAGAAGGGCTCGACCTGCACCCCGACGGCTACGTGCGGCGCTACTGGAACGAAGTTCCGAGCTTCGGCGAAGCGACGCTGCTGAGTGGCAGCCCAGGTGCGGTTCTCGATGAAATCGACGCCGCCCTGAGCAAAGGCGAAGAAGTCTTCCCCAGCTGCGAAGTCCCCAGTGCGTGTCCCTCGTCTGACCCCGGCGGAAGCCCTTCAACTGGTGGCGGCCTCGCCACCACGACGACGACCACAACTCAACCCGATCCTCCTAAGCGGCAGTCGCGGTGCAAGAACGGAAAGAAGCTGCGGCACGGCAAGTGCGTCAAGGTCAAGAAGAAGCACCCGCGTAAACGCAAATGACCATCCAGCGCATGGATCACGTGGGCATCGTGGTCGAGGACCTCGAGGCCGCGACCGAGTTCTTCGTCGAGCTCGGACTCGAGGTGCAGGGGACGGGAGAAGTCGAGGACGAGCGGGCGGACCGCATCGTCGGCCTCGACGGCGTCCGCTCGCAGCTCGTGATGCTGCAGAGCAAAGACGGCCAGAGGCTGCTGGAGCTGGTGAAGTTTCACTCGCCCGCCAGTCCGGCCGGTGACCCGGAGGCGCCGTCTCACGCACCCGGCATCCGCCATCTGGCTTTCGTGGTCGACGACGTCGACGCGGCCGTCGCCGGTCTGCGAGCCCGCGGAACCGAGCTGGTCGGTGAGCTGGTGAGCTACGGCAGCAGCTACAGGCTCTGCTACGTCCGCGGTCCAGAGGGGATCATCGTCGAGCTGGCGGAGCCGATCGGCTGAGCCGAATGTCGGCCGTCAGTCCGCGGAGCCGAGGTCCCCGCAAGAGAGTTTCATCGCCCATCCCGGGGGTGAGATGGCGACCGGGGCTTCGGTCAGGTGCTTGGCCTCGCACCTGGCGGCCGCGGCGCGCACGCTTTCGTCCCACGGCGCTTCGTCGCGGTCGATCGCGCCGCGGACGTCGAAGGAGGTGATGATCGAGGCAAGCAGCACCGCCGCCACCGCGATTCCCAGTGCCGGCATTCGCTGCTTGCCGGACCTGTAGTGGGAGTCGAGCAGGGCGAGGATGGCGCTGAGCAGCAACAGGGCGGGGACGATCGCGTAGCGGCCGGCGAAGTCGTTGTAGACGCCGGAATGCCAGACCATCACATCGCCCAGGGCGCGTGTGTAGCCCGAGACGAGAAACGTCACCACCGAGGCGAGGAGCGCAATCGCCGCGAAGAGGCGGCTGGACGGAGCGCGCACCAGCATCGCCACGAGGTAGGTCGCGACGGCGAGGACGATCGCGATCAGGAACGGCCAGCCCCATTCGAGCCAAGCTTCGCCGCTGAGGTCGAGTCCGAGGACCGAGCCGTCGACGACCCGCTGCAGGAAGGTGGTCAGGATGCTCGTCGTCCAGACGTCGCCGGGGACCGCTTCGGTGTTGTTCGCCATCGCAACCAGCTGGATCCCGGCACCCAGGGCGTAGGACCCGACGACGATCGCATCGCGGCGAGAGCGGATGGAAATCGCTCGCAGCAGGGCGACGGGAGCAAAGAGGAGCGTGGCTGGAGTGCTGATCCCGGTCATCAGGACGAGCGCCCCGCCGAGTCCGGCTCCCCAGGTTGTCCTGGGTCGCCAGAACAGCAGCCAGAAGACGGCAAAAGCCATGTACCAGGCGAGGTTCGTCGGCGTGGCGACCGCTTCGATCGTGCCCACGGGCGAGAGGACCATCAGCGCGACCAGGAGCCCGCGCAGGTAGGGGCTGCGGACGTGACCGGCGCTGGCGAACCAGACGGCCAGCCCGCTGACGGCGATGAGGATGACGGTGGCGAGATTCATCACCACGGGCGCGTCGCGCAGCGGCACGAGGGTCCCGAGCTCGGCGATGAGCCGCGGCGTGACGACGAGGTATTCGGCGTAAGGCGTCGTCACGGCGTCGAAGAAGCCGTGCGTCAGCGCACCGCCGAGGAATACCGGCCCGTCCTCCGCCCAGAGCGAGTTCAGCGCGGTGGACGGACCGAGCCGGAACAGCTGCAGGACCGCCGCGAGCGCGACGAGCGAGAGGATCACCAGGCCGGCTTCCCAGCCCTTGAATCGAGTGGCCTGTCCTGGACTGACCGGGAAGAGCGACCGGTCGAGAAACTCCCGCAGCCGCCCGAAGGCGTCTCCCGGCCGCTCGCGCATTGGCGGACCCTAAACCCGCGAGCGGCGCTTCGGCTGGCGCCGATCTCTCCTAGGCAAGCAGGCCGAGCTCGCCGGCGCGATGGCTCGCCTCGACCCGTGAGCGGCACTCGAGCTTGCCGAGCAGGTTGCGCACGTGCATATCGACCGTGCGCGGGCTGATGAAGAGCTCCTCGGCGATCTCGCGGTTGGTGCGGCCGATCGAGACATGGCGGAGCACCTCCAACTCGCGGCGGGTCAGCTTGATCTCGCCGGTTGCGGCCGCGGCTCTGCTGCCGAGACGCTGGGCCACCGACTCGCCCATCGCGGCGACTTCGCGGGCGGCCTCGGCGGCGATCGGCCGGGCGCCGAGCTTGGTCGCGTTGCGGTAGGCGTCGCAGAGCCGCTCCAGCGCCTCCTCGCGCTGTCCGGCCGCGGCGAGGGCGACGCCGGCGCGCAGTTCGACCTGGGCGCGCTCGTGGGGGATCGCCAGCGCCCGGTGCAGCTCGACGGCGCGCGAAAAATGCTCGGCCGCGGCGACCTCGTCGCCTTCGAGCAGCGCCAGCTCGCCGATCGCCTGCGCCAGCGCCGCGAGCGCGTCGCCGTGCCCCGCTTCGGAGGCCATCGTCCCCAGCGCCTCGGCGCAGGCGTTGGCGCCACCGCGATCGCCGTGGCGGGCGAACCAGCTCGCCGCCCAGCGCATCCCCCAGACGGCGTAGTGGTGGTCCTGGCTTTCCTCCCAGCGTGAGATCAGCTCGCGGCAGCACTTGGCGACCTCGTCGTCGAGCCCCTCCGCCGCGGCGACTATCGCCAGGCTCGTGGTCGAGTCGATGAACATGTTGTAGTGGCGGACCGATGAGGAGACCGCGCGCGAGGCGGTGAGCATGCGGCGGGCGGGGGTGAGCTTGCCGCGGAAGGCGTGGATCGCCCCGAGCAGGCCTTCGGCCACCCAGACCGCGGTTCCGGCTTCGATCAGCTCGCGTCCCATCTCTTCGGCTCGCTGCCAATCGCCGCGCTCGCGCAGCACGTAGATCAGGCAGGTGACGCAGGCGATTTCAGTGCCGGCGTTGCCGTCGGTGCGACAGAGTCCGAGCGCGGTGTCGAGCGCCTCCTCAGCTTGGCGGTAGTCGGCCCCGTCGTAGAGGACGAGGCTGAGTCGCTGGTAGAGCTCGGCGGCGACCGGCGTCATGTCCTCGTCGAGCGCCAGCGCCAGGCCGGACCGCACCGACGTGAGCCCTTGCTCGAACTGTCCGCCCTTGGCCAGGGAGACGCCGCGCAGGCCGAGCGCGCGGGCCCGCAGGTCGAGGCGCTCCGCCTGCTCCGCCTCGTCGATCGCAAGTCCGGAGAGCTCAATCGCCTCCTCGTAGCTGGCTCGCCAGCGGCGGTGATCGGCCATTGCCAGGTGCTCCAGCGCGGCGTTGGCGGGTTGGCCGGCGGTGGCGAAGGCCTCGGCCGCGAGCCGGCGCGAGGCAAACGCCGAGTCCCGCTCTCCGGTTAGGTCCTGCACAGCGGCCAGGCGGCGCTGCGCTTTCGCGTAGGCGGTGCAGTCGCCGCTGCGGTCGTGGCTCGCCGCCAGCTCGCGCCAGGCTTTCGCCGCGTCGGCGAGCTCCCCGGCGAGCTCGGCGCAGCGCCCAAAGCGCTCCAGGGTCTCCTCACGCGGCCCCTCGTCTTCCTCCTCGGGCCAGAGCTCCAGGGCCCGTCTCGCCGCGCGGGCTGCATCGCGGTGGGCCAGCAGTTGCTCGGACTCGCGCGCGGCGCGAACCAGCGCCTCGCGTCCGCGGGGCGCGTTGCCGGCGCCAAGCCAATGGGTCGCGACCTCGAGGCTGGAGGCGCCGGAGGCCTCGCTCGCTTCGGCGAGTTTGCCGTGCAGCTCCCGCCGGCGTGTCCACGGCACGGCGGCGTAGAGCGCTTCCTGCGCCAGCGCGTGGCGAAAGGCCGCCCGTCCGGGTTCGGTCTCCCTCAGCAGCTCGATCTCGATCAGCTCCGCCAGTCCGGCCTCGTGGGCGTGTTCCGCGGCCGCGCGCAGGTCGAACTGCTGTCCCATCACCGCCGCAACCTCGGCCGCCTCGCGGGCCGCCGGAGAAAGCTCCGTGGTGCCGACGAGCACCGCTTCCCTAATCGTGTCCGGGACTGGAAGCTCGTCGTCGGCCAGCTCGAGGCCGTGCTTGCCCTTGACCAGCGAGTCGCGCAGGGAGAGCGCCGCGACCAGCTCCTCGACGAAGAAGGGTGAACCCATCGTGCGGTCGTGAATGGTGGTCGCGAGGGTGTGCGAGGGCGGTCCATCCAAAAGCTCGGCGAGCAGCTCGGCGACGGCCTCACGGCTGAGCGGCTCCAGCGCCATCTCCTCGAGCCTGCCGTTGCGACGCAGCTCGTTGCGGAGCCAGCGCAGACGATGGTCGCGCGGCAGGCCGTCGGAGCGGTAGGCGGCGATCACCAGAACCCGCATCTCCGTTAGGGACGGGGAGAGCGCTGCGAGCAGCTCGAGCGTCGTCTCGTCTGACCACTGCAGGTCGTCGAGAACGACGATTACGAGCCGGTCGCCGCTGAGGTGTGCAAGAGCGCAGCGGACGGCCTCGAAGATCGTCGCCCGCTCGGTCTCCGTCGCGGCGTCGCCGAGCTCGGGCAGGAGCAGCGCTAGGTGGGAGAGGAGCGGTCCGCACTCGGCCAGGGCGTCGGGTTCGACGCGTAGTTGCGCCCGCAGCGCGTCGACCATCGGCCCGTAGGCGGCGGTGGCACCGCTGCTCGCCGCGCCGCGCAGGAGCAGGTCCCCAGGCTCGGCGACCTCGTCCGCCAGGCGGCTCTTGCCGACGCCGGCCTCGCCGGCGAGCAGCAAGATCGAGCCGGCCCCTTTGCGGGCGCGCTCGGCTGCTTCGCCGAGGCGACCGAGCTCGGCCGCCCGACCGACGAGCGGTGTCCGCGTGCTCATGGGGTCTTCAGTCTAGGCCCGACGTAGCCGGCGTCCGGCCGATGCTTGGCCGGACGCCGGGCAGTCCGCATCAGCTCGAGGCCGGAACGGGATCGGGGCGGACGATGACCGTGTCGAGGATCGGGACGATCTCGTCGCAGGGCAGGTCCGAGTCTTCGGCGTGCTTGCGGATCGCCTCCGGGCTCTCACCTTCGTAGACGCAGAAGGTGCCGACCTCACCGCTCTCCTCGGAGAGCGCATAGCTGCGAATCCAGCGCACGCCCGAGCCCGGCGTGTCGCCGACTTCCGCCGAGCGCGCCCCGGCGACCTGCAGGTCCTCCGGCGTCGCCCAACCGTTGCGACGAAGAATTCCGTAGAGCTTCATTGAATTTCCTCCTGTTCGAGTGCTTTTTGAATGCACGCTCGACAGTAGGTTCGGAATCGGGCCGTCGCATCGGCGAAACCACCGTATTTTCACCACCGTGATGCCGTAATAATGCGGCCGTGGCCGATCGCCAGTACGACATCGCGCTTTTCGGCGCGACCGGATTCACCGGCGGGCTGACCGCGCGCTACCTCGCTGAGAACGGGCCGGCGGGACTGCGCTGGGCGCTGGTCGGTCGCAACCGCGACAAGCTCGAGGCGGTCGCTTCCTCGCTCAAGGAGGTGGCGGGGGAGGGCGTTCCGGCGCCGGAGCTGCTGCTCGCCGACGCCGCCGATTCGAAGGCGCTTGCCCGGGTCGCGGGGGCGGCCAGGGTCGTCATCAGCACGGTCGGCCCCTACGCGCTCTACGGCGAGCCGCTGGTCGCCGCCTGCGCCGCCGCGGGCACCGACTACGTCGATCTCACCGGCGAGCCCGAGTTCGTCGACCGAATCTGGCTGCGCTACGACGAGCAGGCCAAACGCAGCGGGGCTCGGCTCGTGCATTGCTGCGGCTTTGACTCGATCCCGCACGACCTCGGCGCCTACTTCACCGTCAAGCAGCTGCCCGAGGGGGTGCCGCTGACCGTCAACGGCTACGTCAGCATGGGGGCGGAGTTCTCCGGCGGCACCTTCGCCTCGGCGATCAACGGCTTCGGCCGGGCGCGGCAGACGGT
>DASZQM010000229.1:0-2377 GCA_035549645.1 Solirubrobacterales bacterium
AGCAACCTAGAGCCCCGCACCCGGGCCGCGGCCCGCATCGGCAAGGCGCTCAGCGGAGTGCCGCTGCGCCTCGCCCGCGGCGCAGAGCCGGCGATGCGCCGCCGCGTCGGCCGCGTCTTCGAGCGCTGCGACGTCGTCCTCACGCCGACCACGGCGAGGCCTGCGCCCCGCATCGGCGCCCTCGAGGGCCGCGGCTACTGGAAGACCGGCAACACCGCCAGCGCCACCTGCCCCTTCGCCTTTGCCTGGAACGTGGTCGGTTGGCCCGGCATCAGCGTCCCCGCCGGCCTCACCGACACCGGCCTGCCGATCGGCGCACAGCTGCTCGGGCGCGAAAGCGACGAGGCGACGCTGCTCTCGCTCGCGGGGCAGGTCGAGCGGGCCGAGGGTGGGTGGCCGCAGCCGGGTTGAGGGCCGGCACCCCTACCGGGATCGGTCCCGAGCGCGGGCGCGGTAGGCAGCCACGAAGTCGGCAAACTGCTTGCCGCGATGGAGGAAGCCCGCGAAGCTTCTGCCGGTCGCGCGGTGCGTTAGCTCAAGCTCGTACTCGCCGACGCGGTAGCCGGCGCGAACGGCGTCGACGGTCATGCCGATCTCCATGCCGTAGCCGCGAGCGAAGGGCAGGGCCGCGCGCAGGGCCTCGGTCCGCATCGCCCGCTGGCCGGAGATCGGGGCACGGGCTTCGAAACCGCAGAGGCGTTTGATCGCCCGGCGGGCGAAGCCGAGGGCGAGGCCGAAGCCGCCGCCCTCGCGGCGGGCGAAGGCGGCGACGGCGAGGTCGCACTCGCCGGCCCGCACCGCGACGACCAGCGGCTCGAGGTGGGCGGCGGAGGCGCCCAGATCGCCATCGCAAAGGAGGAAGAGCGGTGGCACCTCGCCCTCGCTGAGCGCGGCCTCGGCTGCGGCGGTCACGTTGGCGCCCTTGCCATGGGGTCGGCCGCGGCTGACCACGCGCGCCCCGGCCGCCATCGCCACCTCCGCGGTGCCGTCCTCGGAGGCATCGTCGGCGACCCAGACGGCCGCGCCGGGGAAGGTCGAGAGCAGCGCCGCGACCGTCTCTCCCACCCGGTCTGCCTCGTTGCGGGCGGCGACGATCACGGCGAGGTCGGACACGGCGGATATTCTCCCGCGCCATGGCAGACATCGAGGCGCACATCACCGGCAACGTGTGGAAAATCGAGGTTGCGGTTGGGGACACCGTCGAGGACGGGGACACGGTCGTGATCCTCGAGTCGATGAAGATGGAGATCCCGGTCGAGGCCGAAGACGACGGAACCGTCAAGGAGATCCGCTGCGAGGAGGGCCAGTCGGTCAGCGAAGGCGACGTCCTCGTAGTGCTCGAGTGAGAGCGCGATGAACGAGCGGCTCGCCGGCGGCAAGCTGCTGCTCGACTCCCCCGCCGAGGCGGTCGTCCGGCTCCGCATATCCAATCCGGACCGCCGCAACGCGCTCGACCACGAGATCCTCGACGCGCTCGCCGAGACCCTGCCCCGGCTCGACCAGGGCATCGAGACCCGCTGCCTGCTGATCACCGGCGCGCCGCCGGTCTTCTCGGCCGGCTATGACATCGCCGCGATCCCGGCCCAGACCTTCGAGCGCGACGCCGAGGCGCTGGTCGCACACCCCTTCCACGCGGCGATGGAGGCCCTCGCCTCGCACCCCTGGCCGACCGTGGCCGCGATCAACGGCGCCTGTGTCGGCGGCGGCCTCGAGCTGGCGATCACCTGCGACCTGCGGATCGCCGCCGCCGGGGCCAAGCTCGGCATGCCCCCGGTCAAGCTCGGCCTCGTCTACAGCCACACCGGCCTGCGCAAGTTCCTCGATACGCTCGGCCTCGCCCGCACCAAGGAGCTCTTCCTCACCGGGCGCAACTTCGGGGCCGCCAGGGCAGAGGAAATCGGCGTCGTCCACGAAGTCGTCGCCGACGAGGAGCTGGAGCGGATCTCGGTTGCCCTAGCGGCCGAGATCGCTGCCAACGCGCCGCTATCGATGCGCGGCAACAAAAGCGCGATCGACCTGCTCGCCGCCTCGCCGGTGCTGAGCGAACAGCAGGAGGCGGGCCTGATCGCGCTGCGCGAGTCCTGCTTCTCCTCGGAGGACTTCCGCGAGGGCATCGAAGCCTTCGCCGAGAAGCGCAAGCCCGTCTGGCGAGGGAAATGAGCGCCAAGGCTCGACGCGAGCTGGCGGCTGCCGACCCGACGCTGGGGGCGCTGATCGAGCGGATCGGCAAGATCGACCTCGCCACCCGCCTGCGCCGCCGCAGCGAGGAGAAACCGGCCGACGCTTACGGCGCGCTGCTGCGGGCGATCGTCGGCCAGCAGCTCTCGACCAAGGCGGCGCGGACGATCTACGGCCGCGTGCTCGAGCTCTTCGACGG
>DASZQM010000230.1:0-1655 GCA_035549645.1 Solirubrobacterales bacterium
ATGAAGGCGACCCGGCCGTCCTCCATCAGCATGTAGTTGCCGGGGTGGGGGTCGGCGTTGAAGTGCTGCAGGTGGTAGATCGAGCCGAAGCTGCCGCGGAAGACGATCTCGCCGAAGCGGCTGCGCTCCTCGTCGGGCAGCGCCTTGACCTGCTCGAAGTCGAGCCCCTGGACCAGCTCGGTGACCAGCACGCGGCGACGCGAGAGCCGCGTGATCACTTCCGGCACGTAGATGAAGGGATGGTCGCGGTAGGCACGCGAGAAGGTGCGCTGGTTCTGCGCCTCGTACTCGTAGTCGAGCTCCTCCATCACCCGTTCGCGCAGCTCTTTGGCGATCGCCTTGGCGTCGAGGCCGGGGGCGAGGGCGCGGGCGAGGCGGACGATCGTTCCCGCGTTGCGCAGGTCGGCGTCGAGTGCCTCGGCGATCCCCGGGTACTGGATCTTCACTGCCACGGCGCGCCCGTCGAGCAGCTCGGCTTTGTGCACCTGGCCGATCGAGGCGGCGGCGAAGGCCTCGTGCTCGAACTCGGCGAAGAGCTCGGAGAGCGGCTCGCCGTCGTACTCCTCCTCCAGCACCTTCTCGACCTTCTCCCAGGGCATCGCCGGCGCGTCGGTGCGCAGCTTCGCCAGCTGCTCCTGGTAGATCTCGCGGTACTCCTCGGGGATGAACTCGGTGTCGATGAAGGAGGCGAACTGCCCCAGCTTCATCGCCGCGCCCTTCATCTGGCCCAGGGCGCCGACCATCTTCATCGCCGTCTCCAGGTGGCGCTGCTCGAGCCGCTCCTTGCTCGACTCCTCCGAGCGGGCGACGTTGGTCGCCTTGGTGCCCGCGTAACGGGCGGCCTGGCCACCGACGATCGAGCCCAGCTTGGCCGAGCGGCGGACGCGGCCCTTGGGGATCTTGGAGCCCTCGCTCATCGGCTCGAAGGTTGTCACAGGCCCGAACTTGCCTCTTTCTCTATCCTCTCCCGTCCGAATGGCCAAAGGACGCGAAACTCTGAAGGCGGCACCGCGCAGCGATTTCGGCTCGCGCACCACCCGTCGCCTGCGACGCGAGGGCCTCGTGCCCGGCGTCGTCTACAGCGGCGGCGCCGACGCGCGCGCCTTCCAGGCCTCCGAACGGGAGATCCGCGTTCTGCTCGGCGAAGGCGCCGCGCTCTTCGATCTGGAGATCGAGGGAGCGAAAGCGGTCCCGGTCGTGGTCAAGGAGCAGCAGCACCACCCCGTGCGCGGCAGCCTTTCGCATATCGACCTGCAGGAGGTGCGACTCGACGAGGCGATCCAGGCCGAGGTCGCGATCGAGCTCGAAGGCACCGACACCGCCCCCGGCGTCAAGGGCGGCGGCGTGCTCGAGCACGTCACCCGCGAGGTCACCGTCGAAGCGCTGCCGACCGAGATTCCCGATCGACTCGTCGCCGACGTCTCGGCGATGGAGATCAACGACACCCTGCAGCTCTCGTCGATTGCCCTGCCCGAGGGCGTCACCCTCGTCGCCGACGATCCGGACGAGGTGACGATCGCGACCCTCTCGCCGCCGCGCGTCGAAGAGGTCGCCGAGCCCGAGGTCGAGGAGGAGACCGAGCTGGTCGGCGAGGAGGGCGAGGCCCCCGCCGCAGAGGGCGAGTCCGAGGGCGACTCGGGCGACTCCGGCGGGGA
>DASZQM010000231.1:0-3941 GCA_035549645.1 Solirubrobacterales bacterium
CCTGGCTGTGTTCTGGCCCTGGCTGGGGGACAGCCCGGGAGACATCATCGGCGGGGCGGTGCTGATCATCGCGCTGGCGCTGATCAACATCCGGGGGACGGAGGAGTCGGCGAAGCTCAACCTGATCCTCGCGGTGGCCGACCTCGCGACCCAGGTGGTGCTGGTGGGGATCGGGCTCGTGCTCGTCTTCAGCCCGCAGGTCCTGGTCGACAACGTCCACCTCGGCGTCGCCCCGACCTGGAGCGACTTCGCGCTCGGCATCGCCGTCGGCATGATCGCCTACACCGGCATCGAGACGATCTCGAACATGGCCGAGGAGGCCAAGGACGCGGCCCGGACGATCCCGCGCAGCGTCGGCCTGGTGGTGATCGCCGTGCTCGGGCTCTACCTCCTGATCCCGGTCGTGGCGCTCTCCGCGATGCCGGTGGTCAAGGACGCCGCCGGGCACTACGCGACCGCGCTCGGCTCCAAGTTCGCCGACGACCCGATCCTCGGCATCGTCGAGAACCTCGGCCTCTCTTCCGGCCCCACCGAAATCCTTCGCTACTACGTGGGTGTGCTCGCCGCGGTGATCCTCCTGATCGCCACCAACGCGGGCCTGATCGGCGTCTCCCGCCTTACCTACTCGATGGGCCAGCATCGCCAGCTGCCCGAGAGCCTGCGCCAGGTCCATCCGAAGTACCGCACGCCCTACATCGCGATCCTGATCTTCGCCGGCATCGCGATAGTCACCCTGATCCCGGGGCAGACCGACTTCCTGGCGACGATGTACTCGTTCGGCGCGATGCTCTCCTTCACCATCGCCCACGTCGCCGTGATCCAGCTGCGGCGCCGCCAGTCGGGAGTCGAGCGCCCCTGGAAGCCGCCGCTCAACTTCCGGGCGTTCGGGGCGGAGGTCCCGCTCACGGCCGTCCTCGGTGGCCTCGGCACCTTCGCCGCCTGGATCGTCGTGATGGCACTGAACCCGCGCACGCTCGCGGTCGGTACCGGCTGGATGGCACTCGGCCTCATCGTCTACGTCCTCTACCGCCGCAACCAGCGCCTGCCGCTGACCGAAACGGTCAAGGTCCTGCTCCCCGAGCCGCTGGGCGTCGAAGAGATCGAGTACCGCAGCGTCCTGGTCGCCTTCGAGGACGGCCAGCCGTTCTCCGAGGAGGTCGTCGCCACGGCGGTCAAGCTCGCCTCCAAGCGCCGCCGCGGCATTCACGTCCACTCGATGCTGACCGTCCCCACCCACCTGCCGCTCGACGCCGAGCTACCAGAGCAGGAAAGCGAGGCGCAGAGCAAGATCGAGCAGGCGAAGCTGATCGGCGGCCAGCGCGTCACCGGCCACGTCGAGCGAGTGCGCCCCGGCCAGTCGGGCTACGACATCGCCGATGAGGCGAAGCTGATCAACGCCGCCGCCGTGGTCGTCGGCCTGCGCCACCGCAACGGCCGCCCCCTCTACGACAAGACCCTGCAGACCGTCCTCGGCGAGCGCCCCTGCCGCGTCATCGTCGTCTCCGAGCAGGGCGCCCAGCGAGGCACCGACCTCGCGCTTGCAGCGCCTGCTTGACTTCCTTGACACTTTGCGCGCCACGGTTGCGTCGCGGTCTGGGAGGGTCCATCCGCATGGCGACCATCTACGTCTTCGGAAGCTTCTCGTTGCATGGCGCGACCGGTGCTGCTGCCGGATTGATCGGTTTCACCGGCCTCGCGGGTGGAACGGGCCGCTATGCAGTCTTGCTCTCTGGCGGGAGCGAGCATGGAATTGAGCGAGCCACCGCCGTTGGCTTTTTCCTGGGCCTCCTCTCTGGATGCTTCACCCTGGCATTGGAATCCGCAACCTGAGGTATATTGTCTGCATGCTCTTTCGTATTTTGATCGTTGTAGTCTCGCTGCTAATGGCGACGACCGCAGTGGTGTTTTTGCTGGATTGGGCGAATGCGAACCCGAGCACCACAGTGGCGGTTCTCGGCTTGTTCAGCGCCTTTGTAGGCGGTGTCGGCGGCTTTCTCTCGAGTTGGCTTTTCCCATCCTCGGGGCGTCGGTCCAGCGATCGCTAGTTGAGCCCCGGAGCGCTTCCCTTTCCGCCTAGAATCGGCTGGTGCCTTCCTCCGAGCGGATCTACAAAGGCTCAATCCGAGCCTTTTCCGTCACCTTCATCGTCATCGGGCTGGTCCTCTTGGTTGCGACGCTGGTAAATGGCGGGGGGCCACTCTCGGTCGGCGTGCTGCTCGGCCTCGCCTTCCTGGCCGTCGGCGCGGGGCGGCTCTGGATAGCGTCTCGTACGTGAGTTCTCCCGAGCAAGCCGAGCAGACCTCGAAACCGCGGCTGGAGCCGCTCCTGCAGCGCGCCACCGGCGTGCCGGGGCTCTTCGTCGCCGTCTACTCGGCGGTTGGCTTCTCGATCTACTTCGCGCTCGGGGTCGTCGCCGACCGCGGCCTCGGGCTGACGCCGCTGATCTTCCTCGCGGCCGGGCTGCTCTTCGTCGTCACCACGCTCAGCTACGTCGAGGGTGGGGCGATGCTGCGCGAACGCGGCGGTTCCTCGAGCTTCGCCCGCCACGCCTTCAACGAGCTGATCGCCTTCATCGCCGGCTGGGCGATCCTGATCGACTACCTGATCGTCGCCGCGCTGGCGGCGATCTCGGTCCCGCACTACCTCGAGCCGATCTCGAGCGACCTCTCGGAGGCCGGCTGGGAGATCGGGGTCGCCAGCGCCGTGATCGTCGCCGCCTGCGCGCTCAACATCTTCAACATCACCGGCCGCAGCCGCGAGCGGCCGCTCGCCTTCCTCGCCCTCGCCGACATCGCCCTGCAGCTGGCGGTGATCGGCGTCGGCGTTCTCGCGGTCTTCCACCCGGACCGTCTCACCGACCAGCTCGATCTCTTCACCAGCCCCGACTTCCACGACATCGTCTACGCGGCGGTGGTGGCGATGCTCGCCTACGCCGGCATCGAGGCGGCCTCCGACCTCGCCCCCGACATCGACGTCAACCCCCGCGACCTCAAGCGCATCGTCTCGGTCGGCGCCCTCGCTGTGCCGCTCGTCTACGCGGGCATGGCGGCGATCGCGCTGATGGCGGTGCCGGTGGTCGCCGGGCCCAACGGCCCCGAAACCGCGCTCGGCGGGGAATTCGTCGAGGCACCCGTGCTCGGCGTGGTCTCCGCCTACCACCCCTTCTGGGTCTCGGATGCGATGCGCTGGATCGTCGCGCTCGTCGCCACCCCGGTCCTCTTCTGGGCGGCCACGACAGCGCTGCTCGGCGTCTCCCGCCACATCTACACGCTGGCGATCAACCGCCAGATCCCCAGCTGGCTGGGCAAGCTGAACAGCCGCCACGCGACCCCGCACGTCGCGATCGCGATCTGCGGGCTGATCGCGATCGGCCTCATCGTCCCCACCAACGTCAAGTTCCTCGCCGGCCTCTACGCCTTCGGCGCGATGCTGGCGATCACGATCGCCCAGTTCTCGATCCTGCGCCTGCGGATCACCGAACCCGAGCGCCGCCGCCCCTTCCGCGTCCCGCTCAACTTCGACTGGCGCGGCCACAGCCTGCCCGCGCCCGCGATCGGCGCCGCCGTCGTCAGCGGCCTCGCCTTCGTCAGCGTGCTCGCCTACCACGAGACCGCCCGCTGGGTCGGCCTCGGCTGGATGACCTTCGGCCTGCTCTTCTACGTCGTCTACCGCAAGGTCTTCGAGGGGACGACGCTGACCAAGCGCGTCTCCGTCACCGAGAAGGCCCTGACCAAGCAGGTGCCGGAAGTCGCCTTCCGCAACATCCTCGTGCCGATCTTCGGCACCAAGCTCGACGACGACATCGTCTCCACCGCCGGCCGCCTCGCCGCCGCCGAGCAGGAGGAGTCCGGGGGCGGAGGGGAGACCAAGCTCGACCTCGTCTACGTGATCGAGGTGCCGCTGACCCTGCCGCTCGACGCCGAGCTGCCGGGGGAGATCGA
>DASZQM010000232.1:0-26500 GCA_035549645.1 Solirubrobacterales bacterium
GACCGTGGGCGTCACCGCCGCCGACCGCAGCGGCCTCATCGACGCCGGCCTTCCCGGCGCAGGCAACAGCAGCGACAAAAGCGCACCGGCCGCGAGCGGCGACGGTGCGAGTGCGATCCGTGGAACCGCGCGCGAACCGACAGCCACGCGCGGTGTCGAACAGAGGAACGGATCGCCGTCGCAAGGCGGGGGCGACAACGGAAGGCGGGTGCATCGGTCCCAAGCGACGGGCGACGGCTCCCCCAACGGCGCGCAGACCCCGACGGGAGCATCCCCGCAGTCGATCACGGGCGACGGTGCCGAAGGCAGCGGCCGGGGTACTCCCTCCGAAGCCGCCCATCACGGCCAGGAAACCGCGGCCGAACACAAAGCGACGGGCAAAGCCAAGGGCAAGACGAAGGACCATCCCGCCCACCCCACCCACACGGGCCCTCCAAAGGGCTCCAAAGGCGCCGCGAAGAGCGAAGAAGCCGGCAGCAAGGGCAAAGGGAAAGGGAAAGGGAAGGAAGCCGAACCGGCAGAACCGGCAGAAGCAACGCCTCCGCAGGCAACCGAATCTCCGGCGCAGACGGAAAGCGAGGCGCCAGCCGAAGCCGGGACCGGGAACGGCAAAGGCAAGGGCAAGACGAGCGAATCCGCATCTTCCTCCTGACGAACGCCCGGCGTCTCCGTTTTAAGCGCCAGCAATGGAAACCGACCGGCACTCGAAGGAGGCTCGATGAAGGCGTACCTGAAGCTCTCGATCGCGATTGGGGTACTGGCCCTGGTCGTCCCGGCGATGGCCCTCGCGACCCCCGGCAACGGCCAGGGGCACGGGCAAGGACACGGGCAGGAACACGGCAACGGACAGGGACCCGAATACAACCCCACCCCTCCGCCACCGCCCAACGGCCAGGCCTACGGCAAGTACTGCCAGGGCGAAAGCAAGAAACACGTGAAGGGCGAAAAGGGGACCGCCTTCAGCCGCTGCGTGACCAACATGGCCCACGCTGCCCAGCACCCCAGCCAGGCACCGGGCCAGGTCTGCAAAGGAGAAAGCAAAAAGCACGTCAAAGGCGAGAAGGGAACCGCCTTCAGCCGCTGCGTAAAGGCCGCCGCCAAGCTGCGGCACGACGAACGGCAGAAAGAAAAGGAAGAACAGCAGGCCTGAGGCCGGCGGGCTCAGCCAGCGATCGTGCCGTGGCCGACGATCGCCTCGCCCCGCAGCAGCACCGCGGTCTGGCCGGGCGAGACGCCGGCGAACTCCTCGCCGAGCTCGATTTCCAGCTCGGCGTGTTGCCCGGTCCCCGTCGCCGTCAGCTTGGCGGGGACCGGGTGCGAGCGGTAGCGCAGGCGCACCGCATCGACCTCGTCGCCGTCGCGATGCAGGGTTGCGTTGCGCAGGCGCACCGCCCTCGCCATCAGCTCGCTGCGGATGCCGACCGTGACCGTATTGGCGGCGCCGTCCTTGGCCAGCACGTAGAGCGGCTCCTCGGCTGAGACCCTGATCCCCCGCCGCTGGCCGACGGTGAAGTTGTGGTGGCCGCGGTGGCGGCCGAGCGGGCGACCGGAACGGTCCACCACCTCCCCCTCGCGCTCGCGCAGGCCACCGTGGCGGCGCAGGAAGTCGGCCTTGCCCTGACCAGAGAGGAAGCAGAGGTCCTGGCTCTCGGGCTTCTTCGCCACGGCAAGCTGGTGACGGGCGGCGATCTCGCGCACCTCGGGCTTGGTCAGCTCGGTGAGCGGGAAGCGCACGCGCTCCAGCATCGCCGGCGGCAGCGCCGCCAGCATGTAGCTCTGGTCCTTGTTCTCGTCCGAGGCCGCGGCAAGGAGCGGGCCGGACTCGTCCTCGACGATGCGGGCGTAATGGCCGGTGACGAGGTGGCTCGCTCCCAGCCGTCCCGCAAGGTCGACCATCGCCGCGATCCGCACCTCGCCGTTGCAGGCGATGCAGGGGTTGGGAGTGCTGCCGGCGGCGTAGCCGGAGACGAACTCCTCGACGACGCGGCGCCGAAACTCCTCCTCGAGGTCGAGCGTCAGGTGCGGGATCCCCAGCGATAGACACAGCGCACGTGCACCCAGCACCGCCTCCGGCGAGCAGCAGGCCTTGGCCCCGTCGGTCTGCGGATCGGCCCAGAGCTTCAGCGTCACGCCGACCACTTCAGCCCCGCGCTCGCGTTCGAGCAGCGCGGCGACCGCGCTGTCGACCCCGCCCGACATCGCGACGAGGACGCGCTCTCGGGGAACGGTTCCGCTCTGCTCGCCACCGTCGTGAGCGCCCTCCTGTGTCGCCAGCACCTCGGACGAGGCAGCCGCCTGCGCGAGCGCCCGGTGCAGCGCGTCGGCCGCGAGCTGCGCGGCGTGCCGCTTGGCCGGCGTCAGGCCACCGAGCGCCTCGTCGACCTCATCGGTGCCGATGCGGGCTGCATCCAAAACCGCCGCGCCGTCGACCATCTCCGCCACCGCCGCCGTGGCCGCCCGCGTCGCCCCGCAGCCCTCGGCATCGAAGCTGACGCTCGCGACCATTCCCTCGCTGAGCACCAGCGAAATTCGCGAAAGGTCGCCACAGGCCGCCCCGCCCGCGGCGCCGGTGAACGCCCCCTCGGCAGGTGGGCCGACCCGGCTGCGGTCGTGCAGATAGGCGTCGAGGAGGTCGCGGTCCATCGCTACAGGGTAGGACGCGAGGCCAGCGCAAGAGGCCGGACGACCCGTGCGTGGCGCTTCGGGCGCGATCAGGATGCCGGCCGCGCAAGCATCAGTTGCAGGTCTGCGAGCACCGCGGAGGGTTCGTCCCGAAGCTGGCGCCAGGTCACCCGGGTCACCCGCCATCCCTCGGCGATCAGCAGCCGGTCCTTCCGCCGATCCCGCTCGAAAGCCATCTCGGTCCCATGCACCGCGCGCCCGTCCAGCTCGACGATCAGCCGCTGCTCGGCCCAGAGGCAATCCACCTCATAGAACCGACCAGCAACTGCGAGGTCGGCGTTGTACCGTGGCTTCGGCAAATCGCTCGCGCCCAGCAACGCCTTGAACCGCCGCTCCAGCTCTTTCTTCGTGATCCCGCGCAGGTGGTCGTTGCTCTTGAGAATCGAGCTGAGCATCGGTCCCCCCTTGCGACGCGGATGCCTCGCCAGGAGCTCAGGGACCGATACGCCATCGGTGAGCCCGCGCACTTCGGCCTCGTTGAAGGCCTGCTCGACTTGCTGCCTAGAAGAAACCGCGGCGAGATCGATAAGAGTTCGGGAGAGCGAGGTGACGGGAATGCCATCTACCGTCGAGACTTCATCGTCTTCCAAGGTCGACTGGTGGATCCGGACACGGGAACGCGATCGGGCTCGCCCGCCCTTCGTCACTTCGGGGTCGATCCGCCACGGGGACAGGAGCCCCCATAGGGCAGCCGCGGAACGATGACTTAGAACCGCATCGGGTCCCACGCCAAGGACCGCCTCCATCCATCGCGCCTTCAAGCTGTCAGGGACGTGACCGACCGCGTAGACGCCACGCGACACGCGACGGAGCAGCCCACGCGCCACACGATCGCTTATTGCGCCACGTCCCATGCCGAGCGCCAGGAGCTGATGCCGCGCCACGAGCCCATGCTGTCCCTCCGCCAGGTCCCCCACCAACCGATCAAGAGAATCCGACGAACTTTTTGCATGCTCAGCATGCAAAAGGTGCGTCGCGTCGGGCATGCCGCCGATGGTGAAGGGACGCGGCGCGCGGGTGGTGCGCTGCGCGTCATATCCGTGTGATCGAACACGCAAAGGAGGCTCCAGCCCGCCGGTACCGCCTCTGGCTTTGATCCCTTGAAGTAAAGGGTGGGCGCCTCCTCGCAGCCCCACAGGGCCTTGAGAGATCAGCTCCCGCGCCGTTTGTGTTGGGTCAAACGGTGAGACGGCTCACGTACGGGCTCGAGCCTCTGGCGCAACCGTAGCACCGCCGGGGTCAGTCGTCGAGGTTGGAGAGGAGCACCTCGGCCTCGCTCCAGTCCTCGGGCCGAACGCGCAGGGCGATGTCGCCGTGGCCGAAGCGATCCAGCGGCCAGTCGACCGTGAGCACCGCCTCGATCTTGGCCTCCTCGAGCGTCTGGTGCCAGGCGCGAGCCGTCCTCACGTCGCCGAAGTCACGCACGACCTCCCAGCTGTCGAAGCGCGGGTCGTCGACGTGGACGGGCGTGACGCCCGGGCCCGGGGAGCGGGTGAAGGCCGCCCGGATCCGGTCGAAGAGGCTCATTTGCCCGCTGGCGGCTTGACGCGCAGCTGCAGGCCGACGTCGCGCAGCTGCGGCTCGTCGACCGGGGCGGGCGCACCGGTGAGGGCGTCGGCCCCCGAGGCGGTCTTGGGGAAGGCGATCACGTCGCGGATCGAGTCGGCGCCGGCGAGGCGCTGGACGATCCGGTCGAGCCCGTAGGCGATGCCGCCATGCGGCGGCGCGCCGAAGCGCAGCGCCTCGAGCAGGAAGCCGAAGCGCGCCTCGGCTTCGGCCGCGTCGATACCGAGAGCGGCGAAGACCTCGCCCTGCAGGGTGGCGTCGCTGATACGGATCGAGCCACCGCCCATCTCCTGGCCGTTCCAGACGAGGTCGTACGCCTGGGCGCGGGCCGAGCCCGGATCGCCGGGGGCGAACCCGGCCGCGGGCGCGGTGAAGGGATGGTGCAGCGGGTCCCATCCACCGGCCTCGTTCTCCTCCAGCAGCGGCCAGTCGACGATCCAGAGTAGGTCCTCGCTGCCGGCGGGGATCAGCTCGAACTGCTCGGCGAGATCGAGGCGCAGCTGGGCCAGGACCGCGTTGGCGACCTTCGGCTTGTCGGCGACGACGAGCAGCAGGTCGCCCTCCTCGGCGCCGAGCCGCTCGTTCAGCGCGCGCAGCTCCGCCTCGGAGAGGAACTTCGCCGTCGGCGAGCGCCAGCCGTCGCCCTCGCGGAAGGCCCAGACCAGGCCCTTGGCGCCGAGCTCCTGGGCGCGCTCGATCAGGCCATCGAGGGCGGAGCGCGGCATCTCCCGCTTGCCCGCGTTGAGGCCGCGGACGGTCCCGCCCCCGCCGATCACCGAGGCGAAGACCTTGAACTCGGTCGCGGCGAGCACATCGTCGAGGTCGGCCAGCTCCATGCCGAAGCGCGTGTCGGGCCGGTCGGTCCCGTAGCGCGAGATCGCCTCGTCGTAGGGCATTCGCCGCAGCGGCAAATCCAGCGACGGCCCGCCGACTCGACCGAAGACGTGCGCCAGCAGCCTCTCGTTGACCGCGAGCACGTCCTCGACCTCGACGAAGGACATCTCGATGTCGAGCTGGGTGAAGTCCGGCTGGCGATCGGCGCGCAGGTCCTCGTCGCGGAAGCAGCGCGCCACCTGGTAGTAGCGCTCGAAGCCGGCGACCATCAGCAACTGCTTGAAGAGCTGCGGCGACTGCGGCAGCGCGTAGAAGGAGCCCTGCTGCTGGCGACTGGGGACGAGGAAATCGCGTGCGCCCTCCGGGGTGGAGCGGGTCAGCACCGGCGTCTCGATGTCGAGGAAGCCCTCGCCGTCGAGGAACTCGCGCATCGCCGCGGTCACCCGGTGACGGAGGATGAGCGCGTCGCGCATCTGCTCGCGGCGCAGGTCGAGGTAGCGGTGGCGCAGGCGCGCGTCCTCGCCGACCTCGCCCGCGAACCCCTCGATCTGGAAGGGTGGCGTCTCGGCGTCGGCGAGCCGCTCGGCGCTGCTCACCTTCAGCTCGACCGCGCCCGTCGGCAGGTCGGGGTTGACCGTCTCCGGCGAGCGCTGCACCACCGTCCCGGCGGCGCTGAGCACGTCCTCGGCGCGCAGCTGGTGGCCGAGCTCGAAGGCGCCGCCCGCCTCGTCGGGGTTGAAGACGAGCTGGACGATGCCGGTGCGGTCGCGCAGGTCGATGAAGATCAGGCCGCCGTGGTCGCGGCGCCGGTGCACCCAGCCGCAGACGCTCGCCTCCTCGCCGACCCGGTCGCCGAGCACCTGGCCGCACCAGGTGTCGCGGTAGCCGTTCGGGCTCAGCGCCGGAAACCCGGTCGCCGCGGTGGTGCTCTCGCTCATGCCTCTCCCCCCGTTATCTCCTCGATCAGGTTGCCGGGCTCCACCGGCCGTTGCTCACCGCTGGACATGTCGCGCAGCTGCGCGCCCTCGGCGTCGAGGATCACCACGCGCCGGGCGCCGACCCGGTCGGCGTGCTTGAGCTGGCCCTTGAGCCCGCGCCCGCCGCGGTCGACCTCGGCGGAGAGCCCCGCCTTGCGCATCTCACCCGCCAGCACGAGCGCGAGCGAGCGCCGCTCGCCACCCTCCTCGGCGACGGCGACGAAGACGTCGCGCCCCGGAGCAGGCAGTTCCTCGTCGAGCGCCAGCATGATGCGCTCGATTCCCGCCGCCCAGCCGACGGCCGGCGTCGGCTTGCCACCGAGCTGCTCGACCAGGCCGTCGTAGCGGCCACCGCCGCCGATCTCGGACTGGGCGCCGAGGCGGTCGCAGACGAAGGAGAAGATCGTGCGCGTGTAGTAATCGAGGCCGCGCACCAGCGTCGGGTCGATCGCGTAGGTGACACCGGTGGCGTCGAGCAGCGCCCGCACCTCGGCAAAGTGCTCGGCGTCCTCTCCCTCGAGGCGCTCGACCAGCTTCGGCGCCGTCGCCATCACCGCTTGGGTCCCCTCGTCGTCGGAGTCGAAGGCGCGCAGCGGGTTGACGTCGATGCGCTCGCGCACCTCTCTTGAGAGCTCGCCCTCGTGGGCGCGCAGGTGCGCCTTCAGCTCCGCAAGGTATGCCTGGCGCGCCTCGAAGGAACCGAGGCTGCCGAGGCGCAACTCGACCCCCGGCACGCCGAGCTCGGCGAGGATCTCGGCCAGCAGTCCGATCAGTTCGGCGTCGGCGAGCGGCGAGTCGCTGCCGATCGCCTCGGCACCGAGCTGGTGGAACTGCCGGTAGCGACCGGCCTGAGGGCGCTCGTGGCGGAAGAACGGCCCGGCGTAGGCGAGCTTGACCGGCTGGGCCAGCGCCTGCATGCCGTGCTCGACGTAGGCACGGCAGATCGGCGCCGTGCCCTCGGGGCGCAGGGTGAGGCTGCGGCCGCCCTTGTCCTCGAAGGTGAACATCTCCTTGCGGACGATGTCGGTGGAGTGCCCGACGCCGCGCTCGAACAGCTCGGTGTCCTCGAAGCTCGGCGTGGCGATCCGCTCGTAGCCGGCGCGGGCGAGGATCTCCGCCGCGGTCTGCTCGATCCGGCCGCGCACTCGCGCTGCCTCGGGCAGTACGTCGAAGGTGCCACGCGGTGCTTGGAACTTGGGTGCGGCCACGGTGCGCGACCTTACCGGCGCCGACCGTCCCCGCGCGGCCTAGAGCGTGACCGAGCCGAGGAACGGGTTGGTGGCTCGCTCCGCGCCGAGGCTGGTGATTCCCATGTGACCGGGATAGACGGTGGTCTCGTCGGGGTGGGTGTCGAGCAGCGACTGGATCGAGCGCAGCAGCGTCGGCCCGTCGCCGCCGGGCAGGTCGACGCGACCGACCGAGCCCTGGAAGAGCACGTCGCCGGAGAAGATCGCGTCCTCGCCGCGCACCGAGTAGGTGACGTGGCCAGGGCTGTGACCGGGGGTGAAGATCACGTCGAGCGTCAGCCCTGCGAGCTCCAGCGCCTCCCCGCCCTTGACCGTCTCGTCGGCCTCGTAGCCCTCGTATGGGCCGAAGCCGGGCATCGTGAAGGACATGATGTCGGCGAGCACCGGCACCTCAATCTCGGGGCAGTAGACCGGCGCCCCGGTCGCCGCCGCCAGCGGCGTGACGGCACCGACGTGGTCGAAGTGGCAGTGCGTGATCAGGATCGCCTCTACCTCGGCCCCGGTCTGCTCGACCTCGGCGAGGATCCGCTCCGGCTCCTCGCCGGGGTCGACGACGAGCGCCTTCGCCCCTCCCTCGCCACGAAGGACGAAGCAGTTCTCGGCGATCGGGCCGACGGTGAGCTGGCGGACCTCGAGGCTCACTGCTTGTTCGAGGACCGCATCTTCGACCGCTCCCGGCGCCGCCAGGTGTAGAGATCGATGTAGTAGCCGGCGGGAATGTAGAAGACGAGCATGAAGGCGCTGAGGGCGAGGGCGCCGCCGATCGGGCGTTTGAAGATCACCAGCAGCAGCACGGCGAAGATCGCCGCCGCGACCGCGCCGCGGATGACCGAGCTGCGCCAGGTCGGCGGCGAGTCGGTGCGCGGTGCTTTTTTGGTGCCGGAGCGGGCGCGGGCTTTCGCCTCGGCGCGGCTGCGCGGGCGCGGCGGGCGACGGTTGGGGTCGACGCGGCCGCCCTGGGTGCCGCGCCGCTTGCGCTGGCGCTTTTTCTTCGTCTGAGCCATGGCCTGAATCTAGCGCCCAAAGCTATGAGGGGACCGTGAGGCGGGCCTCGATCGTCTGCCGGGCGGGATCGAAGTCGCGGATCGGCACGTCGCTCGGGTACCCCGCCAGCGCCGCCCCCGGGACCAGGCCGACCACCTCGGCCTCGACCGGCATCGCACCGAGCGGAGCGGCCAAGGTGCGGACCGCCGAGACGACCTCCGCCAGGGAGACGGCAAATGGGTCGTGGACGTTGGTGGAGACCTGCGTGCGGCCACTGGAGAGGCCGAGCCCGATCGCGCGCACGCCGGTCAGGCCGCCACCGGACTCGCGCAGGCCCGCGGCGACCGATTGCGCCAGCTCGACGTCGGCGCTGTCGAGCTCGACGTTGAAGGCCGCCAGCGGCGGGCGGGCGGTGACCAGGGTGGCGCCGGCCGTGCGATGGGGCAGCGGAGGGCCGAAGTCCGGTCGCAACCCCCCGCCCTCCATGCGCAGCCAGAGCTCCGCCAGGCCGCCGTTGCGAAAGTAGGCCCGCTCGGCGTGCTCGGGGCGCGTGGCCAGCTCGCCGTAGAGGAAGACGGGAACGCCGAGCCCGCCGATCTGCTCTGCGAGCTCCACCGCCTCGCGCCGGCCCGCGTCCTTGCCGGCCGGGTCGAGCCAGACGAGCGGGCAGACGTCAAGCGCGCCGACCGCCGGGTGCAGGCCCTCGTACTCAGCCATGTCGATCGTCTCGATTGCCTGCTCGGCACCGACGAGGAGCGCCCCACGCAGGGCGGCGGGTTCGCCGGCGAGAGTGAAGACGCTGCGGTTGTGATCGGCGTCGGAGTGGCGGTCGAGCAGGGTCACGCCCCGCGCGAAGGCGCTCTGCAGTGCCTCGATCCGCAAGGGATGACGACCCTCGGAGACGTTGGGGACGGCGAGCAGCTGCGTGGCCACCGTCAGACGAGAAGCTCGCCGGCGCGGACGATCTCCTTGCCGTCGACCTCGATGCTGGGCTCGAGCACGACGCAGTCGAGGTGAACCGGCACCTGGACCTTGCCGCCGATCGCCGCCGAGGCGCCGAAGGCGACGTGGGCGGTGCCGAGGATCTTCTCGTCCTCGAGGATGTTGCCGGTCAGGGTCGCCTCTTCGTTGGTGCCGATCCCGAGCTCGGCGATGTTGGTCCCATCCTCGCCGTGCTTGGTCAGCAGCTCCATCAGCGCCGCGCCCTCTGGACCCGTCGCCTCGGTGAGGTGGCCGTCGCGCACGGTCAGCTCGACCGGCGTCTCGACTTCCCCTACACCGGCGATCGAGCCATCGACCACGAGCGTCCCCTCGCCGCCGCTCGGGGCGATGAAGGCCTCGCCGCAGGGCAGGTTGCCGAAGGCCCCGGGCGCGTCGAGCACGCCGGCATCGGCGATCGGCACCCGGTCCTCGAGGCCGATCCGCAGGTCGCTGCCGTGCTCGCAGGTGATCCTCGCCTCCTGACCGCTCCGCAGCAGCACCGCCAGGGCCGCGCCGCGCCGCCGTAGCTCCCCCATGTCGGCGTTCATCAGCCGCGCCAGCATGTCCTCGGTGACGCCGGGGAGAGTCGCGATCCGCGCCCCCGCCTGGTTGGCCGCGCGCCGCGCATAGGTGTGTGAGAGCGACTGGATCGTCGGCGCGATCACCACGTGCGAGGCAAGCATCGCCGCCGCCACCGGCGTTGGCGGCTCGGCCCCGTTGGATTCGAGCTCCGAGATCACCGCCAGCGTCGCGAACGCCCCGTCGCCCTCCGCCTCGATCCGCATCAGCGCGCCGATTTCCTCGGTCACCGGGTTGCAGATGACGAGCACCTCCTCGCCCGGTTCCACGCGCAGGCAATCCCGCAAAACCGTCCTCACTGCCCTGTCGAGCTCCTGCGTCACCGCAACAAGGCTAAGCCCTAATGCGCCAAGGCGACCACTGCCTCGATGGGATGCCACTGCGATGCCGGAGGAGGGACTCGAACCCCCGACACGCGGATTATGATTCCGCTGCTCTAACCAGCTGAGCTACTCCGGCGGGGTTTGGGATCGTAGCGATGCGATGACTAGGGCACCTGCGTGTCTACGCACACGTCCAGCCTGCCGCGAATGCTGGGTCTCCAACCCCCAAGGTGTTCCTCGGTCTTGCCCTGGGAAAAGAGATGGAGGCCGAGGTCATAGAGGGACGAGCGTTTCCCGTTGTCGACCACGTACCTGTCGCCGCCAATGGTCAGTCGTTCCACGGAAGAGCCCGGGATGAAGCGCAGGCGGGGACGCTTCGAACGCTGGGGGTCATCCGGGAATGCTTTACATGTCACTACGAAGACGCCGTCATCCGAACGGGTGACGTAGCCGCCCTCAACCACTTCGCCGCCCTTCTCCGCGACTTCGACCCGATCGAACGTCACCGGGGGTGTCGTCATGAAGGCGAGGACGATGGCACTGAGAGCCACGAGCAGCGCGAGGACGGGGGCGATCAGGTCCGTTCTCTTGACGCTGCTGAGGCATTCTTCGAACCAGAGGTTGTTTCTCAGCAGCGCGAAGAGGATCAAGGCCGATATGCCGGGGGCGGCGGCGCTCAGAAACACGGCGCAGACCGCCACGAGCAAGCCGAGCCCCCAGCTCAACGGGCGGTTGTGCGCAATCTGAAAGAAGTCCGACTCCTCGAACCTGAGCGCGAACCCCACCCAGACAGCTGCGGGGATCAATGACGCGAGGGGCGACAGCGAAAGGCGCGCCAGCACACATGCGACAACGAAAGCAACGAGGAGCCCCTGGACGATCAGCCAGCCGGCTCGAATAGGCCCTGTTTTCCGCTCGCTCGACGATTTCCGCCTGGCGCCGAAACGTCGCCAGAGAAACCACGCCAGCCCACTGAGCACGGCCAAGATGGCGAACTCGAATGCGACCACCTTGAGCCCGGTCGCGAGCAGGCTTTTACTGCCCAGGGCATCGACAGCACTGTCGTTGTACAGGCGGGCGGCCGTGAGGCGAGCCCAGAACACAAGCCCGCCGAGGACGTAGACATAGACGACCATCCCGCCGATCCCCGTTGCGACGGCCAACAACCTGTTGAGGCGATCCATGGTTCGCCCGCCGCCATTTTCGCCGCCTCCCTCCCCCACGGTTTCACCCTACCGTCGGATCTTCGTTAACACAAAAGTTTTTCTAACCGATCGCACGAACAGTGGCTCGATCCAGCGTCATCGACCCTCCCCTCTCTCATCGACGATCTCCACCATCTTTCCCTTGCGCCCCCGGTTCGTGTCCCAGTGGGAGAGGAAGCAGATCACGGCGAGGAGCAGGCAGAGGGCGGCGGCAATCCAGCCGAGGGCGGCCTTGCTGATCGGCGCGCCTTCGGAGAGAGTGGCGGCGAAGACCGCCACTCCGGCGGCGATCCCGATCAATACCGCGCCAGCGCCGCGCCAAGCGGTAGAGGGCTCGGGCAGCTCGCGGATGTGGCGCGTGAATCTGCGCCTGGGCAGGCCAGAGGAGTCGTCTGTGGTCGTCGCAGGGCGCACTGCACTGGTCTCGGATATGCCGCCCGTCAGCGTGGCGGCGCAACTCGGACCCAGGGCGCCGTTACGGTGAAGCAACCTGGGATGACACTTTTACTCTAAACGTCCTTAGGAAACGGGTCAACCGCGTCGTCAGCCTGTTAGACGCGGCAGCATCCGATCCAGCCAGCGCGGCAGCCACCAGATGCGATCGCCGGCTAGCAGCATCAAAGCGGGCAGCAAGACAATTCGAATCACCGTGGCATCGAGCAGGACTGCAACGGTCAGCCCGATGCCCAGTTGGCTGACTGTCGCGATCGGCGCTCCCGCGAATGCAACGAAGACCGCCATCATGATTGCCGCGGCGCCAGTGACTACCCGGGCCGTCCTCTCGAGACCGAACTGAATAGCCATGGTGCTGTCGCCATGACGGTCGTAGTGCTCGCGCATCCGAACCAACAGGAAGACCGCGTAGTCGATCGAGAGCCCGAAGACGATGCCGAAGATCGTGTTGGCGCCAACCGCGTCGATGTATTCGTGACCCCCCAGTGGCACGCTGCTCGGAAGGTTCGTGAGCAGGGTCAACACTCCGAACGCAACGCCAACAGTCACCAGGTTCAGCCCGACAGCTAGCGCCGCAAGCGGAACGGCCCTCAAGACAAGCACGAGAACCAAGAAGGTCGCGAGCGTAATGGCCGCAACGACATAGGGAATCCTCTCCTCCGTGACCCGACTGTAGGTGTTCAGAGTGGACGGAAACCCCGCCACACCGACGCTCAAATCGCTTTGCCGTTCCAACGCGCGCGCCTCGCTTTCGAGACGTTCGTTGAAGACAACCGAACCAGGAGAGTTGAACGGGAAGCGCGACACGACAAGCAGCGCAGCAGATCGCCCTCCGTCTTCGAGGGCGATCACTTCTCCGGCGCGTTCCCTCATTCCACGGCGGGTGCCATCAAGCGCTGTGAGGGCGAGATAACCTGAGCCCAAGAGGCCCGGGAACACATGGCGCACACGTTCTACTTGGCGATTGGCCGATGTAGCCTGGGCCGTAACTCTCCTGGCGCCGCGGCGCAGACCCGCCTGAAGCAGCCTTGAGCGGTGGAAGCCTTTCCCAAGGCCTTCCTCGAGTCCCGTAGCTACAGCCGAAATTCGAGCGAGGCCACCGGTAAGCCGCTTCGCCCCGGTGTCAAACAAGCCAAGGCCGTGGATGAGGCGTTCCGATTCGCGCTCGATTCGCGCTGCTCCGCGGGCGAGCTTCTCGCTGCCGATCTTGATTTGACCAAGGCCATCGGAAAGCTTTCTGGCGACGGCAGCCGCACGATCAATCCCTTGGACCGTGCTTTCCAACCAACGCTTCATTTCCTTTGCCTCTGATTCGTCTTTGCCAAGACGAGCCTGGAGCGCGCTCAATTCGAGGGGAAAACCCGAGGATGCGGTCGAGGCGCGACCCACCGCTTCCAAGGCGCGAACGTAGTGCGGATCGGATCGCTCGACGGTCATCGCGCTGAGTTCTTGGAGGGCAACTTCGAGTTGATCTGCCACCACCTGCGCGCCCCCCTGCAACTGCGGGATATTCGCTTGCCCGTCCCGTCCGAGGGACTCGACCAGTCGCCGTCCCTGGGGCAGAGCATTTTGGCGCGGATTGGAGACCAGGGCTGGAAGGCTCAGCTTGAGCAGCAGAGTGCCGTTGGCGGCCCTCGCGAGCCCAGCGGCGAGCCTGCGTGACCCGGTTGCGAACTCACCCACTCCAGCGAGGGATTGTCGACCCTTCAATGCCGCGCGATCGATACCACGGGCCAACTTCAAGGCGCCACTCTTCGCGCTGCTAGAGCCCTTGGCCAGTCTACCGTCGACATATGCTGCCCGGGCGAGACCAGCCCGCACGCTCGCCACGCCGCCCACTGCACGATCGAGTCCATGCCCCAGTCGATCCAGGTTCGCCAGAGGCGCGGGCTCCCGATCGGAGCCCAGGAAATTCCTGCCGGCTCGACGCAGCGGCGCAACCGCACTCGCCACTTGCCTCGGACCGATCACCGATTGGACCCCGGGAAGGTCGGAGAGTCGACGCTGCCATCGGCTCAGCCGAGCTAGACGATCAGGCTCCGTAATCGTTCCCTCACGGGCGGTGACGACGATCGTGAAGGGAGCTTCGAAGCCACGGCCTACCGAGCGAGAGATGACTTCGGCGTCGCGACGCACGGGATCGTCACCAGAGAGCTGTGACGCACTGAATGGGCCCATTTTCAACGCGAGGGTGGGGGCCGCAAGCGCAAGCACCGTGCCGCCGATCAGAGCCGCAACCAAGGCGGGTCGTTCAAGCGCGGCAGACACCATGACTAGCAAGCGCGAACGCCTCTGGCGCCCGGTCGGACCTATCCGCCAGCGATCGATGTTGGCACCAAGGAGCGCCAACATCGGCGCTACGACCAGAACCGCGATCACGACCGTCAGCAGGACAACCATCACGAGCGTCCCAGCCAGGGAAGCGAGCAAGGCTCCTGGAAGCACAAAAAAAGCGACCATCATCGAGAGTGCCAAGGTGCCTCCAGCAAATGCCGCGGTGCGACCTGCTCTTCGTCGGGTTACCCAGGCAGCCTCGACTGGATCGGCCCCCCTCGCCAACTCTTCGCGGAAGCGAAACACCATCAAGAGCGCGTAGTCCACTCCGAGGGCCAGTCCCATCATCGTGCAGACGGTTAGCGCCACTGCATCGACACTGACCCAGTGCGCAAGGATCGCCAACACCCCCCGCGATGACAAGACCGCCACGACCCCAAAGCCGAGCGGTACCAGAGCGGCCACCAGAGAACGGAGAACAAGCAGGAGGACGATCGCCAGAATCGGCAGGGCAATCAACTCCGCTTGCTCTGCAGCCCCAATCGACTCCTCTTGAATCGCCTTGGAGACGGTTGGAAATCCCGTCTGCGTGGCCCTCACAGGTGGATGAATGCTCGCGGCCAGCAGGTGTTCGAGATGTGGCACCGTTTGATCGAGCGCTAATTCGAGACTGGTGTGAAAGTCCGCCAAAATCAGGGCCCGGCGCGGGCCTGGACGGAGTCGCGAGAAGGACCCCGCGCTCCAGGGCGAAAGCGTCGTGACGCCGGGTTCACGGTGAAGGGCCTTGATCAGCGCCGGCCCCTGGCGGTCTATTGCCTTCTCCGGACCGCGCAGGAGGATCGGGAAGAGCGCGGTATCGCCGAAGCTTTCGCGGAGCATCGCGTCGGCGCGCGACGCGGGAGTAGCGGGAATTTCGATCGTGCTCGGACTGAGCCTCGCTTCGAGGCCAACCCCAAAGCCGATGAGCACCACTATGAGAGTCGCGGCAATTGCCAGGGTCAGCCCTGGGTGCCGCAGAGCTGCCGGAGCCTGGGACGTACCTCCAGAAGCCGTACGCGAGCCGCCGCCGGCTCGCTTTCGGGATATCACCTTCACGCGGCCGAAGGTAACCGTTGGATATCCCTATCGGTACGCCCCTAATCTCACCGTAACTCTTGCCCGCAACACATACTTAAGATTCCAAGCCAGCCGAGTCTTAAGTGTTCTGGTACAGAGGGCCGTCGCCGCCCTCGGGGGTGGTGAGGCGGCCGCCCTTGGCGGTGATCGCGCCGCACTGGACGCAGTTGGTGTAGTTGACGATCACGTCGACGTCGCCGGCCTCGGGGGCGTCCTCGGGAATCTCGTAGACGCCCGCGGGGCACATCCACTTCCAGGTCTCGGCGACCTCGCGGGGGACGCGCTTCTGCACGCGGATGTGGTTGGGCGCGTCGTCGCGGGTGGCGTTGCCGGTGATGAAGACGCTGGAGAGCTTGTCGAAGGTGAGCTTGCCGTCGGGCTGCGGGTAGTCGTCCTTGGTATCGCCGATGAACATCGGCTGGGCGTCGTTGCGGTGCAGCTTCCAGCGCCCGCCGGGGAAGCGGCCCTTTGTGAAGACCATCGAGGTGACCGCGGGACCGCCTTTGAGCAGGCCCTTCTGGAAGGGCTGGCGCGTGTTGCGCTGTTCGTAGAGGTCCTTCTTGATGATCGAGCCCTCGACCGCCTCCTCGAAGCCGGAGAAGTCGTTGCTGCCGTCCTTGAGCGCGGCGTAGATCTGCTCCGCCGCCAGCATCCCCGACTTGATCGCGTAGTGGACGCCCTTCAGCGCCGCCAGGTTGACCATCCCGGCCGCGTCGCCGATCAACACGGCGCCGGGGGTCGAGAGCTTCGGCATCGCCCAGTAGCCCCCGGCGGGGATCGCCTTGGCGCCCCAGCTGATCCGCTCGCCGCCCTCGAGGATCTCGCGCACCATCGGGTGGGTCTTGAACTCCTGCAGCAGGTCGTGGGCAGAGGTCGTCGCGTCGGCGTAGTCGAGGTCGAGCACGAAGCCGATCGAGACCAGGTCCTCGCCGGTCTTCTCGTCGACCATCGGGTAGATCCAGCTGCCGCCGATCTGGTGGTACTTGGCGGAGATCTTCAGCGGCCAGCCGGCGACGGTGTGGATCACGCGGTCGAGCGGCCTGGCGACCTTCCAGACCTCCTTGACGCCGAGCTCCCAGACCTGCGGTTCGCGCCCCTCGTCGAGGTCGAACTCCTGCACTGCGGCGTCGGTGAGGTGGCCCCAGCAGCCCTCGGCGAGCACCGTCGCCTTGGCGGCGATGTCGGTGCCGGGCTCGAAGTTGCCGAGCTCCTCGCCGTCTTTGCCGCGGCCCTTGTCGCCGGAGCGCACGCCGACGACGGCGCCGTCTTCGACGACCAGCTGCGTCGCCGCGGTCTCGGTCAGCAGGTAGGCGCCGTTCTCCTCGGCCTGGGCCTGCATGTAGCGGCAGAGCGCCGAGACCGAGATCACCTCGTTGCCGTGGTTGCGCTGCGGCGGCGGTGGCGGGATGCGGATCTTCGACTTGCCGTTGGGCAGGGCGTAGATCGCCTCCTTCTTGACCTCGCCGAAGGCAAAGCCCTCCGAGCGCCACTGCTCGCGGCTGAGGTCGGGGAAGAGCTCCTCCAGCGGGCCAGGGCGCATCACCGCGCCGGAGAGGTTGTGGCCGCCGCAGGTCTTCGCCTTCTCGATCACCGCGACCGGGACTTCGCCGAGCTTCTCCATCGTCTCGGGGTCGTCGCCGAGCAGCTGCAGCAGGCGGTTGGCGCAGGCGAGCCCGGCGGTGCCGCCGCCGACGATCGCTACGCCGATCTCGATCCGGTCGTCCTCACCGTCGAGACCACGCTTGACGAATTCCTTGTCGGCGTCGACCGGCGGCGGGAAATCCGCCGGGACGACCTTCCCGTTAGCGCTCATGGGCGCGCACTATAGCCATTGACTGACGAGTCAATCAGTGACGAAATGCACTCAGCTGAGCGCGCCGACGCGCTGCCTGCGCAGTTCGTCGAGCACTTCGCTCATCGGCTCGACTTCAGCGGTGACCATTTCCGGCCAGGACTTCTCCGGGTGCTCGTCGAGGGTCTTGTAGCCGTTGCCGCTGATGATCGCGACGACGGTGTCGTCCGGGCCGAGCTTGCCTTCGTTGGCGAGCTTGGCCGTGCAGGCGACCGTGGTGCCGCCGGCGGGCTCGGTGAGGATGCCCTCGGTGGCGCCGAGCAGGTCGATTCCCTCGAAGATCTCCTCGTCGGTGACGGAGGCGGCCGAGCCGCCGCGCGAGGTCACCGCGTCGACGACCAGCGGGCCGTCGCCGGGGGCTCCGATCGCGATCGAGTGCGCGGCGGTGTGCGGCGTCTGCGACTCGATCTCACCCGAGCCGTCGAGGATCGCGGTCGCGATCGGGTCGCAGCCACTCGCCTGGGCGACGTTGATCTTGGTCTGCGCGGTCTCGGCCAGGCCGACGATCTCGAGCTCGTTGAGTCCCTTGTGCACGCGCGAGGAGAGCGTGCCGCCGGCGGCGGGGATGACGAAGTGATCGGGCGACTGCCAGTCGAGCTGCTCGACCACCTCGTAGGCCTCGGTCTTCGCCCCCTCGGCGTAGAAGGGCCGCAGGGTGATGTTGGTGAACTGCATGCCGGTGGCCAGGGCGAGCTCACGACAGGCCCGGTTGGCCGCGTCGTAGTTGCCGTCGAGCTGGATCACGGACGCGCCCAGGGCGCGACAGGCGCGGGCCTTGCCGCGCTCCATGTTCGACGGGTAGAAGACGTAGGCGGCGACGCCGGCCTTGGCGGCAAGCGAGGAGACCGAGGTGCCGACGTTGCCGGTCGAGACGCAGCCGATCTCGTCCTTGCCCAGCTCGAGCAGGCGGGCGACGGCCATCGAGACCACCCGGTCCTTGTAGGAGAGGCTGGGGCGCTGGGTGCTGTCGTCCTTCAGGTAGAGCTTCTTGAGGCCGAGCTCGGCACCGAGGCGGTCGGCGTGGATCAGCGGCGTGCGGCCGCTGTAGCGACCGACCCGGGCCTGGGCCCTGGCGTCGACGATCGGCAGCAGCTCCTCGAAGCGCCAGATGTTGATCTCACGGTCCGCCGGCGGAATCTCCGCCAGGCGCTCCTTGGCCAACTCGTAGTCGTAGTCGATGTCGAGGCCATTGCCGCAGCCGTGACACTTGAAAGCGGTGTCGAGAAGCGGGTAGCGCCGACCGCAGTCGCGACAGACCATTTCGGTGGCGCAAGAGCGGGTGCGGTCCTCGGGGCTCAGCATCTTAATTCTCCTCCGCGCAAGGGTCTCACAATTCCAAAAGAAGTGGGCCCGCCCCGGCGGTGTCAGCTTCCGCGGGGCGGGCCCAGCCTCCGACCAGCGCTGTCTGGGCTCTGGCCTGAGCTACGGCTGCGTCGGGGCCTGCGACTGCGCTCCCCGGCGCGACTGTCCGGCGTGACCGGTTTCCCACGTCACGCCTCACGAGCGCCATGGCCCATTTACATGGCCGCCCCCCCTCTCCGGGGGCCAGGCTGCCAGGGGTGGGAGGGCGATGTGGCCGCGGCACAGGGCAGCATCGTGGGCTGGAGGTGGGGCAATGCCCACGACACCGTCGCCTCCCTTGTGCTCCTGATTCGGCCAACAACTCGACTCATGACTGGTCACTCCTTTGCCATCGCAAGGCGAGTCGCCCCTGACTGGGTTACCCACCCCTCCACTTGGCGCTAGGTCGTCAGCAGGACTACGTATAACAGATTGGATTTCACTGGTCAAGGCTTTTTTGTGCAAACGTCCAAGAACGTCGCAAATCGAGCCGACTAAAGGTGCACGCGGGCGCGCGGCTGCCAGGTGTGGGTCGCAACGATCGGGCGAAAGCCCGAGCCGAGGATGCTTTTGCGATCGGCCAGTGCCGGCGCGCTGCCGGCCTCGGCGATCACCATCATGCTGCAGCCGGCCGCGACAGCGTCGTTGATGCAGCGGTGCAGGACGGCGTTCTGCCCGAGGCCCTCGCGGCGCCCGGCCAGGCGCGAGGCGAGCGCCAGCACGGCGACGTCCTGGTGAAAACGCATGGCGACGTAAGCGAGCGGCTCGTCGCCGTCGACGGCGCAGTAGCAGTGCCAGTCCGGGGACCCCGGCAGGTCGAGGAAGAAGGTGGCCGCCCAGTTCGGGAAGCCGAGGCTCTCGGCGAGCGGGTCGCCGAAGCTTTCGTCCTCCCAGGGGTCGGTGCGCTCGTAGATCTCGATCCCCGGCAGCGACCTTTCCCGGGGTGGCTCGCCGTTGCGGATCAGCTTCACCGGACCGTCGAGCAGCCGGTAGCGATGCCGCTGCAGCCACCGTTCGGCCGCCTCCTGCTCGGGCAGGCCGGGAATCACCGGTACGCGGAAGTCGACGTCATGGCGCTCCATCCACTGCACCGCGGCGGGCAGGTAGCCGTCCTCGAGTGCGCCCGGAGCGCCCGCGCCGAGGACGAAGTTGAGCGCCGGCTCGGCCGCTTCCTCCGCTACGACGGCAGCCGAAACCGGACCGAACTCGACCATGTCGATCCCCAAATCGACGACGGCATCCTCGCAGGCCGCGTCCCAAAGACCCCTCCAGAACTGCTTCTCGGCCTGGTCGAGGGCAACCGCGTCAAAAGGCAAGCTGCCTTCGGCTGCCACGCCCCGACTATAGGGGTCTTAGACCGGAACAGTCAAGGTTTCCTGGATAAAACTAAGCGTCCTGGAAGGTCAAGCGCCGGCGGTCGCCTCGCTGGCGCCGGCAGCGAGGTCGAGACGCTCCGGCCAGGGCCCCGGGAGGCCCTCGCCGTCCGCCTCTCCGGCCGCCAGCAGCAGCGCCTCGGCGAAGTGGGGCGCAAACGGCGCCAGGGTGCGCACGAGCAGGACGAGGGCCGCGACCTGAGCCTCCGCATCGGCACGGCTGAGCCCTCCCCGGCGCTTGACGACGCGCTTCTCGAAGTCCTGGATCCGCTCGAAGAGGCGGGTCACGTTGCGCACCGCCTTGTGCATCTGCAGTTGCTCGAGGTCGGTGGTGATGCGAGCGAGGCCGTTGTCGCACCACTTGACCAGGCGCTCGCGCATGAACTCGGTATCCGCCGCCGCCTCGGCATCCTCGGGCGCCTCCTCCACCGCCGCGAAGCGGTCCTGGGCGTAGTTCCAGAGGTTGTGCAGGAAGCGCGCGGCAAAGCGCATCGCGCCGTCGTTCCAGTTGAGCGTCTTGGCCGGGCCGGCGGCGTAGAGGACGGCGAGGCGCACCGTGTCGGCGCCGTATTGCTCGACCAGCTCGTCGGGGTCGACGACGTTGCCGAGGTGCTTGCTCATCTTGCGCCCGTCGGCGATCACCATCTCGTGGAAGAGGCAGCCGCTGAAGGGCTCGCCCTGCTCCATGAAGGCGAAGGGGCCGATGTCGCGCAGCGCCTTGGTGACGACCCGCTGGTCGAAGACGAAGCCGCCGGAGTCGGCGCCGGCGACGAGGCGCTCGGACGGCAGCCAGCGCTGCAGGTCCGGGTGGGAGAACATCTGCTCGGCGCGCGCCTCCGGCGGCACCGCCGAGGGCACCCAGAGCCAGAGCGCGTCGAAGTGGCAGTCGAGCGTGTCGGTCTCGCGCCGGGCGGGCTCGCCGCAGCGCGGGCAGGCGACCTCGACGAACTCGGCCCGCTCGGCCAGCGGGTTGCCCTCCCCGGTCGGCTCGATGTCGCGCGGCAGCACCACCGGCAGGTCCGCCTCGGGCACCGGGACCGGACCGCATGCCTCGCAGTGGACGATCGGGATCGGCGTGCCCCAGAAGCGCTGGCGCGAGATCGAGAAGTCGGCCGCGCGGTAGCGCACGGCGGGGCGCGTCTGGGGCGGGGAGCTCGCCGCGGCCGGCGCCTCCCCCCCCACTCGCTCGACCCGTGCCGCGATCGCGGCGTCGGCCTCGTCGACCGCGGGGATTCCCAGTGCGGCGGTCTGCCCGTAACGGGCGTCGACCAGGGGTGAGACGACCACCGGCAGCTCAGCGCCGCTCCAGGGCGCGGTCGCGCTGAGGCCGGTATCGACGAGCGGCACCGACTTGGCGTCGCGGGCGCTGCGCTCCCAGCCTCCCGAGCGCAGCTCGTCGAGCTGCTCGGCGACGCCGGGGTCGCCGGCCCAGTCCGCGACCTCCGGGTGGCGCGGCGAGAGCAGAACGAAGCTCGCCTCGGCGACGGCCTCGGCGTGCGGGGTGAAGGCGGTGAGCGTCGTGCCGGTGGGACCCTCGAGGTCAACCTCGGCGCCATCGCTGCGGCCGAGGATGTAGCGCTGGGTCGAGAGCGAGATCTCGTCCCAGTTCTCCTCCAGCTCCGGCAGGCGGCGGTCGTTCTCCTCGAGGTAGGGCGTGATGCGCAGGAACCAGGTCGGCCGCTTGATCAGGCGCACCTCGTTGTGGCAGCGCCAGCAGGTCCCGTCCTCGACCTGCAGCGCGGCGAGCGTCGTGCGACAGTGGTCGCACCAGTCGACGGTGGTGTCGTCGAGGTAGATCAGGCCCGCCTCGAAGAGGGTCAGGAAGAGCCACTGCGACCAGCGGTACTGGCTCTCGTCGGAGCTGTAGAAGACCCGCTCGTAGTCGAAGGAGAAGCCGAGGCGCCGCATCTGGTCGAGCATCCGCTCCCCGCAGCTCTCGACCCAGTCGGCCGGCGGGATCTTGCGCTCGATCGCCGCCATCTCGGCGGGAAGGCCGAAAGCGTCGAAGCCGAAGCCGAAGAGGACGTCGTCGCCGCGGGCGCGGCGGAAGCGAGCGTAGGCGTCGCCCAGCGAGTAGTCGCGGACGTGGCCCATGTGCAGTTTGCCCGAGGTGAACGGGCTCGAGGGCTTGATGTAGATCGAGCGCGCGGGATCGCCCTGCTCCGGCGTGAGGAAAGCGTCGCGCTCGTCCCACGCCTTTTGGCGCTCCGTCTCGACCTTGGACGCGTTGTATATCGGTTTCGCTGAGTTCATCCTTTTGGCACGCGAGATTATTTGACCACTGCGGAGCTGGTGACTATGGTCTTCTGGAACGTTTACACTGATATCTGTAACGCTTGTTCCCGGGGCGACTCGGGTTCGCGCTGGGGGCAGGCCCAGACCTGAAGAGGGAGGTCCCAGTGACAGAGGGTAGAGAACTCGCCGCAGTCCTCGACGGTCAATTCAACGACCAGATAGCGAATCGGGCAGTTCAGGTCGCCCCCGACGCACCGGATGGAGACCGGGCGCAGGAGGCGTTCATGAAGATCGTGGAGATGGCTGACCACGATCCCGGCAGGGCACGCAAGGCGCTTTGGGCGCTGCGCGGCGATGCCGGGGCTCTTGAGGGCTTGGAGCACAGGCTTGGACTCAGTCCATGCAGGGCCACGCTCGCGCTCGGCGGTGCGATTCAGCTCGCCAGCACCGAGCTGGCATCCGCCAAACCGGACCTGCGCGGACGCGTGCCGGAGCTGATGAGGTGGCTGGAGGGCTCCTGGTAGGCCCGGCTAGACAGCGGGCTTACGGCCCGAGATAAAGACCTCGAACTGGCTGTCCTTCGGCGGCCGCGGCTTGCCGCTGCCGCGGAAGGCGTTCTCCAGCTTCATCCCAACCGACTCGTAGATCTCGGTCAGCTCGTCGACCGAGTAGAGGCGCTGGCGGAACGGGATCGGCTTGACGCCTTCGAACGTCTCGCCGACGAGGATCGGCGTGGTCGATCCTTCTAAGTAACGCGTGCGCGGTTCCCAGCGATGGTCGATCAGTTCGACCATCCCCTCCCCCGCGATCCAGGTTTTCTGCGGCAGGTGGGCTTCGGCGTAGAGGACGTTCGGCAGCTGCAGGAGGTTGCCGCCGCCCGGGCGCAGCGCCGCAGCGATCACCTCGAAGGTGCGGTGGTTCTCCTCCTCGGTCTCGAAGTAGCCGATCGCGCCGTCGTTGAGGTTGAGGACGACGTCGAACTCCTCGTCGAACTCGAGCTTGCGCAGGTCGGCGGCGAGGAACGAGGCGTCCAGGGACTCCGCGCCGGCGTCAGCCTCGGCGATCGCCAGCAGGTCAGGTGAGATGTCGACGCCGACGACGGAGAAGCCACGGCGCGCCAGCTCCAGCGAATGCCTGCCTGTGCCGCAGGCGAGATCCAGCACCCGCTCGCCGCCGCCGGCGCCCAACATCGCCATGGCCCGGTCGACTTCATCCCCGGTTCGGTCGGCCCAGGGTCGCTTGGTGGTCTCCTCCGGCGGGAATGCGGAGCGATACCAGTCCGATGGAATCTCGGTTACGCTCGCCTGCTCCATTGCTCAGGAATATTAGCGGGAATCAGTCAGCGAAAGTCCAGAGCTTGTTGCCGAGGAAGTTGAACGGCATCGAGACCGCGACGGCGATCGCCTGGGCGCTGAGGTCGCCCATCGAAGTGCCCTCGACCAAGGCCTCGAGCACGGCGAGGTTGACCAGCAGGGCGCCGATGCTGACGGCAAAGAAGCGTGCGGCCTGAAAGCCGGCGTGGCCGTGACCCGCGGCGAACGTCCAGTGGCGATTCCAGAAGAAGTTCGAGGAGACGGCGACGATGAAGGCCCCGATCGCGGCGACCAGGTGATGGACGCCGAGGTTGTCGCTGAGCAGGGCGAAGACCGCGAGGTTGATCAGGTAGCCCGAGCCGCCGACGAGGCCGAACTTGATCAGCTGCCACCAGCTCGCCGGGCGGCGGGCGGCGGCTCCGACTCGATCGGCGAATTCGCTGGCGCTCATCGTCTCTCTCCTCTCGCGGCTCGCCCCGAGCTCGGTGCCGTAGGCTCGCCGTCGAGGACCACGGCGTTGACGCCGAAGCCTGTGCCGACGTGCCGCAGCACGTAGAAGGGTATGTCTCGAGGATGGGCTGACATGAAGCGAGTCAGGGTGAGGCGCTCGAACCTTACCCGGGCTACTGGGTGGAAAACCCGCGGAATGCCCGTTGGCTGCGCTCCCCCACGTGACTTCGAGATCACGTCGATTTCCTGCATCGGCCAGTCGCCGCTGTAGATGCGCTGCGCGTGGTCGTGCAGGTAGTAGCGAACGGGGTCGGCGGCGAGCTTCCAGGTGACGACGGCGCGCGGCACCCGCTCCGGCCCGAGCGCTTCGACGATCGCGCGGAAATCGGGGCGCTGCAGGTTGGGCGTTTCGGTGACGCGCACGCCGAAGGCGATCCAGTACGCACAGAGGGCGATGGCGAGGAGGAGACCGAGGCGGCGGGCGCGCTCGGCACCGAAGCCGATCGCCGCGACCGCCGCCAGCGGCACTAGGGCAGGCAGCAGGTTGCGCTCGACCACGTAGTCCTTGCCGACGAGCGCGGCGAGTAGGGCGAGGGCGGCGACGCCGAGGCCGACGACCAGGCCGAGCAGGGCACCGCGTCGCTCCCGGCGGGTGCCGCGGAGAGCGAGGAGCAACACGGCGGCACCGATCAGGACGACCGGAAACAGCGCGTAGTGCACGCGGGGCGGCTCGGCGATCACGTGACCCGTTTCGCCGATCAGGAAGCTGACGCCGGTCTGGAAGAAGCGCGAGGCGAGTGGGCTTTCTTCGATCCAGTCGATGTGGGTGGGGTTGACCTGCGAGGTCAGCAGCGGCAGCAGCGCGAGCCCGGTTGCGCCGACGGCCGCCAGCGCCGGCAGCACCAGGCGCCAGCGCGAGCGCAGCGCGACCAGCAGCCAGAGCGCCTCGATGGCGACCGCGAAGACGGCGAAGTAGTGGCTGCAGAGCGCGAGCGCGGAGGCGAGCGCCCAGAGCGCCATGTCGGCGCCGCGCCGCGTGCGCAGGGCCCGGGCGAAGAAGAGGAAGGAGGCGGCGCAGAAGAAGACGAGGAGCGCGTAGGAGCGGGCCTCCTGCGAGTACCAGATCAGCATCGGGTTGACGGCGAGGAGCGCCGCGGCGATCAGGCCCGTCCGCCGGCTCGAGAGCTCGGCACCGATCGCGTAGGCGAGTGGCACGGTCAGCGTGCCGAGCAGGGCCGAGAGCGAGCGCACGCCGACCTCGTCGCTGCCGAAGGCTTTGGCCCAGCCCCAGGCGAGGGCGTAGTAGAGCGGCGGGTTCGACTCGCTGCGCTTGACCGCGTGCAGCATGTGTTCGAAGTTGCCGGAGATGACGCGGGTGACCGTGATCACCTCGTCGTGATGGAAGCTCTGCTCGCCGAGGGTGGCGAAGCGCATCGCGGCGCCGAGGGCGACGAGGAGGGCCAGCGCCCAGGCGGCGCCGGCTCGACTGGGAGCGAGGGTCAAGGTGCGCAGGCGCCTTTTGGCATCGGCCGGTCCGGGCCGAAGGATGGTGGCTGCGCCGCGCGCGAGCTGCCCCAGCGCCGGTCAGGGTGGGGCGATAGGGAAAAGGCGAGTCGGGCACCGTGGGCCAGCGAGCACCAGGCGGCCCAGGGCTTGGCGTAGCGGCGCCCGCCGAGCTCGAGCGAGTCGACGTACCGCCCGTGCCCCTGGGTCGTGATCGTGAGCCGGCGGCGGTGCGCGAGCGCCAGCGAGGCACGGTGGAAGAGCGGGCTGCCGATCGCGAGCAGGCCGACGCCGGGCACCGACGGGTAGAGGCCGAGGGCGCCGAAGACGTACCAGGAGGAGAGCGTGCCGAGATCGTCGTTGCCGGGGTAGCCGGCGGGCCCGGTGCCATAGAGCCGCAGGCCGCGACGCACGGCGGCCTGGGTCCGGTAGGGCTGGCCCAGCCAGTCGTAGAGCCAGGGGACGTGCAGGGTGGGCTCGTTGCCGAGCAGGGCGTGATCGGCGTGGGTCCCCCCCGGCCCGGCGTTGAGCTTGCGCAGGAAGCGCCGCAGGCGAGTGGTTGCCTTGGCCTTGCCGCCGATCGCGCGGAAGAGGCCGGCGGGGTCGTGGGGCACCATCCAGCTGTACTGGACGGAATCGCCCTCGACGAAGCCGCCCCCGTGCAGGTTGTCGTAGTCGGCCGGGAAGGCCCCGTTTTCGTAGCGCGGCTCGATCATGCGGCTCCGGCGGTCGAAGAGCTTGCGCCAGTTGCCTGAACGCTGCATAAAGCGGCCATAGGTCGCCTGGTCGCCCAGGGCGCGACCAGCGAACTGGGCGATGGCGAAGTCGTCGAGCGTGTACTCGAGCGTGCTCGCCGCCGAGCCCCAGACGGCGTCGGGGTCACCGTAGATCGAGTTGGCGTTGCGGGTGCCGGTGTCGAGGTCGAAGGGGACGTAGCCGCGCGCCAGGTAGGGCGCGAGGCCCTGGCGCTCGAGGTATTCGCCGTTGGCGCTGCGACATTCCTCGTCGGCCCCGCGCAGCATCGCCGCGAGCGCGGCGTGCCGGTCGAAGCCGGTGGCGCCGAAGGCGAGGGCGGAGGCGATCAGGGGGTCGGCGGAGTCGCCCACCATCGTCATGCTCTGGCCGTTGGCGTAGGACCAGCGCGGCAGGCAGCCGCTCTCGGCGGCGTCGGCGAGCAGCGAGGCGACGATCTCGCTCGCCCGCCGCGGCGCG
>DASZQM010000233.1:0-3377 GCA_035549645.1 Solirubrobacterales bacterium
GTCGTCTCCCGCTACCTGGAGCGGGCTGGCTACGCGACGCTCCGGGCCGTCGGCGGCCCGGACCTGATCGTGCTCGACCTGATGCTGCCGGGGATCGACGGCCTCGAGGTGATGCGGCGCTTGCACGAGCGCTCCGGGCCGCCGGTGCCGGTGATCCTGCTCACCGCGCGCGGGGAGGAGTCCGACCGTCTCGTCGGCCTGCGCCGCGGTGCCGACGACTACGTGGTCAAGCCGTTCTCGCCGGCGGAGCTGGTCGCCCGCGTCGACGCCGTGCTGCGGCGCGTCTCGCCGCCGCTCGATGAGGCGCCGCCGCCGATCGAGGTCGGGTCGCTGCGGGTCGACCCCGGCATGCGCACCGTCACCCTCGACGGCGAGGAGATCTCGCTGACCCAGCGCGAGTTCGACCTGCTCGCCTACCTCGCCTCCCACCCTGGGCAGGTCTTCTCCCGCGATCAGCTGATGGACGCGGTCTGGGGCTTCCCCTTCTACGACGACACCAGCACCGTCACCGTCCACGTCCGCCGCCTGCGCGCCAAGCTCGGCGACGATCCCTCCGCGCCCCGCTTCATCGAGACGGTCTGGGGTGTCGGCTACAGGTTGAAGCCATGAGCCGGGCGCGAGGACGAGCGGGAGCGCGGTCGTGAAGCGCGCCGGGCTGATCGCGGTCGCCGCCTTCCTGGCCGGCGCGGCGGCGGTCACCGTGCCCCACTGGATGGGGCTGACCCAGGTCGTCTTCGTCGCCCTGGCCCTGATCGGCGCCGCGCTCGCCGCTGCCCTGGCGGTGCGGCTGGCGATGGAGGAGCGCTCGCGCCGCCAGATCGAGGGCGCCCGCCGCCAGATGGTCGCCGCCGTCTCCCACGATCTGCGCACCCCGCTCGCCTCGCTGCGGCTGCTGGTCGAGGCGATCGACGACGGCGTGGTCGAGGGCGAGACGCGGGAGCGCTACCTGCGCGAGATGCGCACCCACGTCGAGGCGCTGACGGCGCTGATCGACGACCTCTTCGAGCTCTCCCGGATCGAGGCGGGGGAGATCTCCTGGACGATGGAGCGGATCGACCTGGGGCACCTGATCGACGGCACGGTGGCATCGATGCGGGGGCCGGCCGAGGCGCGTGGCGTCGTCCTCGCCGCCGAGCTGCCGGCCGCCGGGCTGGCGGCGCGGGCAAACGCCGAGAAGGTGCAGCGCGTCCTGCTCAACCTGATCCAGAACGCGATCCGCCACACGCCGGCCGACGGCAGCGTCACGGTGCGGGCGCGCACCGCGCCCGGCGGCGTCGAGGTCGAGGTCGCCGACGACGGGGAGGGCATCCCGGCCGAGGAGGGGGAGCGCGTCTTCGAGGCCTTCTACCGGGGGGACGAGTCCCGCAGCGACGACGGCGCCGGGCTCGGCCTGGCGATCTCACGCGCGATCGTCGAGGCCCACGGCGGTCGCATCTGGCTCGAGGACGCCGCGCCCGGGACCAAGGTCCACTTCACGCTGCAGTCCGCCTAGCCGTTGTGATCGCCGCGCGGGAGCCAAGCGCCGACGAGCTGTTCGATCGCTCGCTGGCGACGCTGGTCGAGTCCTGGCGATACCTCGCCGGCGGCTCGCCGGGCGCCGAGGTGACCGAGACCGACGGCGCGGCGATCGCGGTTTTCGTCCACTCCCCCGACCGCGAGTTCCTCAACAACGTGGTCTTGGCGCAAGGCATCGAAGATCTCGACGCGGCTCTCAGCGCAGCTGAGCGTGCCTACGCGCGCCGGGGCATCGAGCGCTACGCGGTCTGGGTGCACGAGTCAGAGGTGACGGCGGCGCGCGAGGTGGAGGACCGTGGCTACGCCTACGACTCCTCGACTCGGACGATGGCGATGCCGATCGCGGAGCTTGGCGCCGACGTCGACACCTCCGTGCTTGACCTAATCGAGCCGGCGCCCGAGAGGTTCTGGCGCCTCGGTGGCCTCGACGGCCTCGCACCCGACCTTCCCGCCGAGCCGGCCCACTTCTACATCTGCCGCCACAACGGCGAGGATGCGGCGATGCTGATGGCCTTCGACCACGACGGCGACTGCGGCATCTACATGGTCGGCACCCAGCCGCCCGCCCGCCGCCGGGGCCTGGCGACCGCGCTCTCGGCGCACGCGATCGAGCGGGCGCGCGAGCGTGGCTGCGCCACCGCCAGCCTGCAGTCGACCGCGATGGCCGAGGGCGTCTACGCCCGCGTCGGCTTCCACGACCTCGGGCGCTTCCACGAGTACACGCCAACCCAAGCGAGCAAGGAGAAGGAGAAGTGACAGAGCTGACCGACAAGCAGGTGGAGTTGTGCGAGAGCAGTGAGACCGACTACTCGGACCTGCGCGCTTTCTTCATCAACTGCACGCTGAAGCGCAGTCCCGAGGTGTCCAACACCCAGGGGCTGATGGACATCTCGATGGAGATCATGCGCCGCAACGGGGTCGAGGTCGAGTGCATCCGCGCGGTCGACCACGAGATCGCCACCGGCGTCTGGCCCGACATGACCGAGCACGGCTGGGAGCGCGACGAGTGGCCCGAGATCTTCGAGAAGGTGATGGCCGCCGACATCCTCGTGCTCGGCATGTCGATCTGGCTGGGGGAGAAGTCCTCGGTCGCGACCCAGGTCGTCGAGCGGCTCTACGGCAACTCGCACCTGCTCAACGAGGCCGGGCAGTACGCCTACTACGGGCGCGTCGGCGGCTGTCTGGTCACCGGCAACGAGGACGGGGTCAAGCACTGCGCGATGAACACGCTCTACTCGCTGCAGCACCTCGGCTACACGATCCCTCCTCAGGCAGACTCCGGTTGGATCGGCGAGGCCGGCCCGGGGCCGTCATACCTCGACGAGGGCTCGGGCGGTCCGGAGAACGACTTCACCAACCGCAACACCACGTTCGCCGCCTGGAACATGCTGCACCTGGCGCGGATGCTGAAGGACGCCGGTGGCATCCCCACCCACGGCAACCAGCGCACCGCCTGGGACGCCGGCTGCGACTTGGACTTCCCGAATCCCGAGTATCGGGTCTAGGAGGCGAGGCGCCCGTCAGCAGCCGAGCTGGCGGGCGATCACCATCTGCTGCACCTCGTCGGTGCCCTCGCCGATGGTGAGGATCTTGGCGTCGCGGTAGAAGCGGCAGACCGGATACTCCTCGATGTAGCCGTAGCCGCCGTGGATCTGCACGGCCTCCTCGGCGCAGCGCACCGCGAGGCGGCCGGTCTTCAGCTTCGCCTGCGCGGCGGTCAGCGAGAAGTTGCGGCCCGCGTCCTTCAGGCGCGCCGCCTTGTAGACCAGCAGCCGACCCGCCTCGATCTCCGTCGCCATGTCGGCCAGCTTGCCCTGGATCGCCTGGAACTTCGCGATCGGCTTGCCGAACGCCTGACGCTC
>DASZQM010000234.1:0-4131 GCA_035549645.1 Solirubrobacterales bacterium
GAAAGAGATGCCCGAGGCAGCGAGAAGATCGACCCGGCTGGTTGCGGTCAGCATGCTCGCGATCGGGTTCGCATGCCTCGCTCTCGCATCGAAAGCCAGCGCCGCCCAAATCGTTTTCTGGGGCACCTACAACGCCGACAAGATCTCCCACGCTCCGATCGGCGCCGGCAACGGCACTGACATCCCGATTCCGCCGGCCTACGTAGACGGTCCCTATGGCACGGCTGTCGACTCCGCGGCGGGGAAGGTCTACTGGGCCAACTTCAGAAGCAACTCGATCGGCTACGCCAACTTCGACGGGTCAGGCGCGGGCCTGCTCAACACAAGCGGCGCATCGGTAGACGAGCCGAACGGTCTTGCGATCGACCCCGCCGGGGGGCGAATCTATTGGGCGAACGCCGGCGACAACTCGATCTCTTACGCCAGCCTGAATGGCTCCGGCGGAGGGAACGTCAACACGGCCAGCGCGACGGTGGACGAACCGTATGGCGTCGCGATCGATCCCGCTGCCGGCCGGATCTACTGGGCGAGCGCCGCGGGCAACGCGATTTCCTACGCAAACCTGAACGGCTCCGGGGGAGGAGCGGACCTAGATACCTCGGGTGCGCCCGTCGACGCCCCGGATGGAGTGGCAATCGACGCCGCGGCGGGCAAGATCTACTGGGCCAATTACAGAGGCGAATCGATTGGCTACGCCAGCCTCGCCGGCGGCAGCGGCGGGCAGGTCAGCACTCCCTCGCCCCCCGGCGCGCCCGCCGGCGTGGCGATCGACCCCGCCCTGCAGACGATCTACTGGGGCGACGAAGAATTGGATCAGGTCAGAGCAGCCGGACTGCAGGGAGGCACCGTGCAGCAACCGGCCACGAGTGGCGCGACCCTGGAAACGGCGAACTTCCCGGTCCTGCTGGAAAGCCCGCGCAACTGGGACAAGCCGACGATCCAAGGGCAGCACAAGCCGGGAGCGACCCTCACCTGCACGAAGGGAACTTGGCAGGGCGACCTGATCGAATCCTTCCTCTACCGGGCGCCGCAGAGCTTCTCCTACCAGTGGTTCCGCAACGGCAAGCCGATCGCCGGCGCCACCGCGGCGACCACCATCGCCAGCAAGGTCGGTGCCTACACCTGTGACGTCACGGCGACCAACTTCGCCGGCTTCGAAGCGTGGACCAGCCCGCTGGAATTCAACGTCAACGCCACCGTCGCCTTCAGGAAGACGACCTTCAACCGCAAGAAGGGCACTGCCACCGTACGGGTCGCGGTCACCGGCGCTGGGCGCCTCGATGCCTACGGCAAAGGCGTCGCCAACGCCTCGCGCAAGCACGTCAGCGGCACTGCCAAGATCGTCGTACGGGCCAGCGGCAAGGCCCTGATCAAGCTGCGCAACACCGGCAAGACGAAGGTCAAGGCGACGATCGCCTACACGCCAGAAGGCGGCAAGGCGATAAAGCGACGCAAGACGATCGCGCTGAAGAAGAAGCTGCGCCGCTAGCTCGAGAGCACAGGCGCGCCGGCTTCAGCGGGCGAGCCGGAACATCAGCTGGTCCTCATAGCACCAGCTCCAGTCCTCGCCGGGCTCGACCGAGCGGATGATCGGGTGGCCGGTCTCGGCGTGGTGCGCGGTCGCGTGCTTGCCCACGGAGTTGTCGCAGCAGCCGATGTGGCCGCAGCTCTGGCACATGCGCAGGTGGACCCACTGCATGCCCAGCGCCAGGCACTCCTCGCAACCAGCGACCTCGGCCGGGGGGTCGAAGATCTCGATCGTGCGGATGTGGGAGCAGGAAGCCGTATTCCCACCTTAGCTCAAGCGATCGCCCGCTCCCGTCGATCTGACCCGCATGGACGAAGTCGCCGGCCGCCGGCTTGACCACGCACCGCTCGCCTGGGGGGCGCTCGCCGCCCTCGCGGCCCTGCTCGTCGCCTACTCCGTGGTGATCCTCGGCTCGGTCGGCGGCGAAGCGGTCCAGGACGCCTTCGGCCGCTGGGCCTACGACGCCGTCGTGCTCGGCGCGGCGGGCGCCGTGCTCGTGCGGGCGGCGAGGACCGAGACCGAGCGCCTCGCCTGGCTCAGCCTGGGGATCGGGCTGGGGCTCTGGGCGCTGGGACAGGCCTACTACTCCGTCGTCCTCTACTACGCCAGTCCGGCGCCGTTCCCCTCGCCGGCCGACGCGCTCTTCCTCGCCTTCTATCCCTTCACCTACTTCGCCCTGGTGAGGCTGCTGCGCAGCCGCGCCCACCGGGTCGACTCCTTCGCCTGGGTCGACGGCCTGATCGGCGCGCTCGCGGTTGCCGCGCTCACCGCCGCCGCAATCTTCCCGCCGGTCCTGGAAGCGCTCGGCGGCGAGCCGCTCGGCGTCGCCGTCAACCTCGCCTATCCCTGTGCCGACCTCGTCCTCCTCGGCCTGATCGCGGGCACTCTGGCCACCTCGCGCTGGGACATCCGCGGCGCCTGGCCGCTGATCGCGGCCGCGCTGATCCTCTTCGGCGCCTCCGACGTCGTCTACCTCTCCGTCGCGGGCCAGTCGACCGAGGCCCTCAACCTGGCCAGCATCGGCTGGCCGCTGGCCTTCCTGCTGTTGGCGGCCGCGGCCTGGCTGCCGCCCCGGCCTCCGGACCGGCGCGAGCTGCTGACCGGCCGCTCGATCGCGCTGCCCGTCGCGCTCGCCGCCGCGGTCGTCGCCCTGCTCGCGATCGGCAACCTGACGCCGATCGGCCCCGTGGCCGTCGCGCTCAGCGTCGCCTCGCTGCTGGCGGTGCTGGCCCGCCTGGCAGCCACCTTCGCCTTCAACATGAGGATGCTCAGCTCGAGCGAGCGCAAGGCGACCACCGACCCCCTGACCGGGCTGCGCAACCGCCGCATCCTGCACGCCGACCTCGAGCGGGTGCTCGCTGCGGACCCGCCCGCGCCGAGCGTGCTGGCCCTCTTCGACCTCGACGGCTTCAAGGCCTACAACGACAGCTTCGGGCACACGGCCGGCGACGAACTGCTGAAGCGGCTCGGCGCCAACCTCGACGTGGCCAGCGCCCCCTGGGGGCACGGCTACCGACTCGGCGGCGACGAGTTCTGCGTCCTGATCGAGACCGACGAGGTGAAGCCGCAGACCGCGATCAAGGCAGCCGAGGCGGCGCTCTCTGAAAAGGGGCCGAGCTTCTCGATCACCGCCTCCTGGGGCATGGCCCGGCTGCCGGAGGAGGCGGCAACGCCGAAAGAGGCGCTGCAGCTCGCCGATCGGCGCATGTACATGCAGAAGAGCCAGCGCGCCGACTCGGCCCTGAGCCAGACCCGCGGCGTCCTGCTCGGCATGCTGCGCGAGCGCGAGCCGGCCCTCGACCGCCACCTCGGCGGCGTCGCGCACCTGGCCGGCGCCCTCGGCCGGGAGCTCGATCTCGACGCCGAGGACCTCGACGTGCTGATCCGCGCGGCGGAGATGCACGACATCGGCAAGATCGCCATCCCCGACGAGATCCTGCGCAAGACGACCCCGCTGACCGAGGCAGAGCGAGACCTCGTCCGCACCCACACCATGGTCGGCGAGCGCATCCTCGCCGCCGCGCCGGCCCTGCGCGAGGTCGCCAAGCTCGTCCGCGCGAGCCACGAGAGCTGGGACGGCAGCGGCTACCCGGACGGCCTCGCCGGCGAGGAGATCCCGCTCGGCGCGCGCGTGATCTTCATCTGCGACGCCTACAGCGCGATGATCGGCGACTGGCCCTACGGTCGCGCGATGAGCAGTGCCGAGGCAGTCGCCGAGCTGCGCCGTGGAGCCGGCGAGCAGTTCGACCCCCGCCTGGTCGAGCTCTTCGCCGAGCGCATCGTCTCGGTGGCCCCGGCCGATGCATCTGTGCAAAGGTGAGCGCCATGGAGAGCAGCAGCGGCACCAGCGGGGAGCCGATCACCGAGGAGGGCATGGCCGCCCTGCGCGAGGAAATCGAGCAGCTCGAAGGCGAGGGCCGGACCAAGATGGCAGCGCGGATCAAAGTCGCCCGCGAGGAAGGCGACCTCAAGGAGAACGCCGAGTACCACATCGCCAAGGAGGACCAGGCCCACCTCGAGACCAAGATCAAGCGGCTGCGCGAGCGCCTGCGCACCGCAGTCGTGGTCGAGGTCGACGGCAGCTCAGACACCTTCGCCTTCGG
>DASZQM010000235.1:0-2649 GCA_035549645.1 Solirubrobacterales bacterium
TGATCTACGGCCTCGCTTCGCGCCTGCGCAAGGCCTGTACGGCGGCTGCGCAGCTCGAGCAGGGGGTTCCGGCGAGGCAGGTGGAATCGGGTCTCGGCATGCACCCCTACGCGGCGAAGCAGCTCGTCGGCCGCCTCGGCAGGACGAACCTCGAGCAGCTGCGGGTGGCCATGGTGGCCCTTGCCGATCTCGAGGTCTGGTGCCGAGGAGGGGCGGACTACGGCGACGAGCTGGCGCTGACGCTGGCCCTGAGGCGCGCCGCGGGGGCGCCGGCCTAGCTACTGGGCGGCGGTGCCGGTGGCGATGCGGGCGGCCCTCGACTTCTTGCGGGCGCCGGTGTTCTTGTGCATGGCGCCCTTCTGGATCGCCTTGTCGATCTTGGCGACCAGGGCCTTGTGCTCGGCCTCGACCTTGCTCGCATCGCCATCCTCGACCGCTGCCTCGAGGCGGCGGAAGTAGGTCTTCACCGTGCTGGTGATCAGGCGGTTCTCCGTGCGCTCGCGCTCGCTGCGTAGGATCCGCTTCTTCTGTGAGGCTATGTTGGCCATGAGTCGTGTGCCTGAGCGGGGCGCCTGGCCCCCTTGGGCGGCCGCCGACTATAGCGACTGAGAACCAAGCTTGGAGACGCCCAAGGCACCCGACACTCCCGACCGCGAGCAAGAAGAGCTCGCCAGCGACACTGCCGTGCGCGAGGCGGAGGCCTTTGCGCCCGGCGAGGAACCCGGCGAAAACCCATCGCCAGGGCGCCAGGCGGGCCGCATCGCGCGCTCCACCGCCTTCTTCTCGGCCGCCACCGCCGCCTCGCGCGTTGCCGGCCTCGGCCGCGAAGTCGTCGCCGCCTCCTACTACGGCGTCTACGGGCCGATGTCGGCATTCACGATCGCCTTTCAGGTCCCCAACCTGGTCCGCTCGCTCTTCGCCGACGCGGCGCTGCAGCCGGCCTTCGTGCCGATCTTCACCGAGCAGCTGGAGAAGAAGAACTACCGCGAGGCATTCCGCCTGGCATCGACCCTGCTGCTGCTGATCACCCTCGTCCTCGGCGCGATCACGGCGCTCTTCGTGCTGCTCGCGCCGGTGATCATGCCGGTCTTCGCTCCCGGCTTCAAAAACAACCAGGAGCTGATGGACCTCACCATCACCCTCTCGCAGGTCCTCTTCCCGATCCTGATCCTGCTCGGGATCAGCGGGGTCGTCGTCGGCGTCCTCAACAGCTACGACCGCTTCGGCGCCTTCGCGATCTCGCCCCTTTTCTGGAACCTGACGATCATCCTGGTCACGGTCCTGCTGGCGCCGTCCTTCCACGGCCAGAACCGGATCTACGCCTACGCGATCGGCATCCTCGCCGGCACCCTGGTCCAGCTGCTGATCCCGACCTGGGACCTGCGCAACACCCCGTTCAAATTCGAATGGAGCTTCGAGTGGCGCAATCCCGACGTGCGCCGCGTGCTGCTGCTGATGCTGCCGGTGACGCTCAGCCTCGGCCTGATCAACTTCAACATGCTGATCAACAGCATCTTCGGCAGCCTGGTCAGCGATCAGTCCCCGGCGGCGATCGACAAGGCCTTCCGCCTCTACCAGCTGCCCCAGGGGATCTTCTCGGTGGCGATCGCGACCGTGCTCTTCCCGACCCTGGCCCGCTTCGCCTCCCGCGGCGAGATCGAGAACCTGCGGGCGACGATGGCCAACGGCATGCGCCAGATCCTCTTCGTCCTGGTGCCTGCGGCGGCGGCGATCCTCGTCCTCTCGGTGCCGATGATTCGCCTCGTCTACCAGCGCGGCGAATTCACCCCCGAGCAGACCACCCTGGTTGCCACGGCGCTCTTCTGGTTTGCCTTCTCACTGCCCACCAATGGCGTCTACCTGTTGCAGACGCGCACCTTCTTCAGCCTGCAGCGACCGTGGATGGCGACCGGTCTCGCCTGCGTCGACCTCGTCGTCTCCGCTCTCGGCGCCTTCGTCCTCTACAAGCCCTTCGGCACCGGCGGCATCGTCGCCGGCACCGGAATCGGCACGATCGCGGCGGTGATCGCGCAGGCGATCGTCCTGCGCCGCGAGTTCAACGGCCTCGAGCTGAAGCGGCTCTTTACGACGGGAGCCAAGATCACGATCGCCGCGGCGGCGCTGGCGGCGGTCTCGTTCGGCGTCTGGGACCTGCTCGACAACGCTCTCGGCCGCGGCCTCCTCGGCCAGATCGTCTCGCTCGGCGTCGGCCTGGGCCTCGGTGGCCTGGTCTACGTCGGGATGGCGAAGCTGCTGCGGATCGCCGAGCTGGAGCAGATCATGCGGCTGCTGCGGCGGCGTTGATGCTGAGCGCGGGGCGCTACCTCCTCGGCGCCATCGACCTCGCCTTGATCGTCGGCTTCGCCTGCCTCGGCGCAGCCGCCGTGCGCCGCCGCGTGGTCCCCGAGCTCGACGGCATCACGGCAGGTCTCGCAACTACGGTCCTTGCCCTTGCCGGCCTGCTCTGGACCGCCGAGCTCCTCGGAAGCTTCGGCTGGCTGATGGTGTGGCCCTACTCCCTGACCGTGATCGCCATCGGCGCGGGAATCAGGCTCGGATTGGGAGGGCCGAAGGGGGGTCCCTCCGACGCAGCGGCGTCTCGTTTTTCGCACAGACCACTCAGCGAGAGCCCCCCACTCAAAGGCGAAA
>DASZQM010000236.1:0-12785 GCA_035549645.1 Solirubrobacterales bacterium
CCAGCTCGAGGAGGACGAGGAGGGCGAGCGGGAAGAAATCGGCGGCTGGATGTGGGGCCTGACCATCGCCTTCTCGCTGCTGCTCGCGATCGGCCTCTTCTTCGTCGTCCCGGTCGGCCTGACCAGCCTGATCAAGGACAAGCTCGGCTCGCCGTTCCTCTTCTGGCTGGTCGAGGGCGTGCTGCGGACCGGGATCTTCATCGGCTACATCTGGGGGATCAGCCGTCTCAAGGACCTGCGCCGCGTCTTCGAGTACCACGGCGCCGAGCACAAGACGATCTCCTGCTACGAGGCCGAAGACGAGCTGACCCCGGAGCGCGCCAAGCTCTACTCGCGCCTGCACCCACGCTGCGGCACGAGCTTCCTGCTGATCGTGATGGTGCTGGCGATCTTCGTCTTCGCCCCGCTCGGGCTGCCCGCCTGGTACTGGCTCGTCGCCTCGCGGATCATCGGCGTGCCGCTGATCGCCGGGCTCTCCTACGAGGTGATCAAGTGGGCCGGCAAAAACCGCCGCAAGCGCTGGGTACGGGCGATCATGTGGCCCGGCCTGATGCTGCAGAACCTGACCACCCGCGAGCCGGACGAGGAAGAGCTAGCCGTTGCGATCGCCTCCCTCGAAGCCGTCCTCGCCCGCGAGGATCCCGAGCAGGCCGCCGGCAAGCAGCCGATCGAGATCGTCGCCTGAGCGAACCCCAGGGCTAGCTCATCCCCCAACCCCAGAGCGCGGCGATCGCGATCTTCCAGCTGCTTTCGATCTGCTTGAGCACGAGCAGGGGGGTGCAGGTGTCTTCGAAGCGGGAGGCGGTGCTGCCCTCGGCGTTGACCAGCCAGCGCTCGCGCACGAAGGCGACCTCGCCGGCCTCGAGGATGTTGCGCTGCTCGACCTCGATGCGGACGTGGCGGGCGATCAACTGAGCGAGCACGGGCCGGATGTGTTCGCGGCCGTGGATCGCGGTCGTGTCCGGGGTGAGCAGGCAGGCGTCGCGGGTGAAACAGGCTGCGGCCATGGTGAGGTCGCCGGCGCCAAGCAGCTTGGGAAGGGCGAGGCAGGCAATGCCGGTGGATGTGGGCTCGAGCAGTGTGTTCGTTGTCATCACGGACCGCCTTAGCTGTCGAATTTTGCGACTCTCCCTCGATAAGCCAGTCTGCTGGCACAGTAACTCTCTCGATTGTGCTAGTCAACTGGCACAGCGATCGGCCCTTTATGTTTTGCGGCGTGATCGATTCACTGGTCGAGCAGATCGAGGCTCGTTTCGCCGAGCTCGAGGCGCAGATGTCGGACCCCGAGGTGATCGGGGACAGGGCGCGCTACGCCGACGTCGGCCGCGAGTACCGCGAGCTGCAGCCGGCGCAGGCGCTGGCGGGCGAGTACCGGACGCTCAAGGACGACCTCGAAGGCGCCCGTGAGCTGCTCGCCGAGGACGGCGACGACCCGGAGCTACGCAAGCTGGCCGATGAGGCGCCGGCGCGCCTCGAGCGGCTCGAAGAGGAGATTCGCCTGGCGATGGTCGAGCGCGACCCCAACGACGCCAAGAACGTCCTGGTCGAGATCCGCGCCGGCACCGGCGGCGACGAGGCGGCCCTCTTCGCCGGCGACCTCTACAAGATGCTGACCCGCTACGCCGAAGAGCGCGGCTTCGCCACCGAGGTGCTCTCCCAGTCGGCCGCCGAGGTCGGCGGCTTCAAGGAGGTGACCTTCGAGATCAAGGGCGAGGGCGCCTACTCGATCTTCAAGTTCGAGGGCGGCACGCACCGCGTGCAGCGGGTGCCCGAGACCGAGTCGCAGGGAAGGATCCACACCTCGACCGCGACGGTCGCCGTCCTGCCCGAGGCGGAGGAGGTCGAGGTCGAGATCGACCAGAACGACCTGCAGATCGACGTCTACCGCTCCTCGGGCCCGGGCGGGCAGTCGGTCAACACGACCGACTCGGCGGTGCGCATCACCCACAGGCCGAGCGGCATCGTCGTCTCGATGCAGGACGAGAAGTCCCAGCTGCAGAACAAGGAGCGGGCGATGCGGGTGCTGCGTGCGCGCCTCTACGAGCGCGAGCTGGCCGAACAGCAGGCCAAGATCGCCTCCGAGCGCAAGGCCCAGGTCGGCAGCGGCGAGCGCTCGGAGAAGGTGCGCACCTACAACTTCCCCCAGGGCCGGGTCACCGACCACCGGATCAAGCACACCTCGCACAATCTCGACGGGGTGCTCGGCGGCGAGCTGAGCGAGTTCACCGAGGCCCTGGCGGCCGAGGAGAAGCGCCAGCGGCTCGAGGCCGCCACGGTCGGGTGACGCGCGAGGCGCTGACCGCGTCGACCGACGCGCTGCGCGCCGCCGGGATCGACGAGCCGCGACTCGACGCAGAACTGCTGCTGGCCGCGGCGACCGGATGGGACAGGGCTCGCCTGATCGCCGACTCCGAGGCCGAGATACCGCCTGCGGCGAGCCGGCGCTTCGCCGAGATGGTGCGGCGGCGCCTGCGGCGCGAGCCGGTCGCCTACATCCTCGGCCGCCGCGGCTTCCGGCGGCTCGAGCTGGCGGTCGACCCGCGCGTCCTGATCCCGCGCCCGGAGACCGAGCTGCTGGTCGAGCTGGCGCTGGAGGTGGACCCGGCCAGTGTGCTCGACGTCGGCACCGGCTCCGGCGCGATCGCCCTGGCGATCGCCGACGAGTTGCCCAGATGCGCGGTGACCGCGGTCGATACCTCGGCGGCCGCTCTCGAGCTCGCCCGCCTGAACGCCGAGCGGGCGGGGCTCGCGAGCCGGGTCGATTTCGCCCTCGGCACGCTTCCGCCCACGAAGGGCGGATTCGAGCTCGTCGTCGCGAACCTTCCCTATGTGAGCGAAGCCGAGTGGGATGGCCTGCAGCCAGAGGTGAGGGAGTGGGAGCCGCGCGAGGCGCTGCTGGCGGGAGCGGACGGCCTCGACGCGATCCGCGCCGTCGTTCCCGCCCTCGCTGGAAGCGCCGAGGTGCTGGCGCTCGAGGTCGGTGCGGGGCAGGCCGGGGCGGTGGGGGAGCTGTTGTTCGCCGCCGGCTTCGGCGCGATCGAGACCCGTGCCGACCTGGCCGGCATCGCGCGCGTGGTGATCGGGCGCGGCGAGGCGAGTGTCGCGTGACCGTGACGATCTCGATCGAGCGCGACGGCGCCGAGCGGGCTCGCACCGGCCTGGAGCTCTGCATCGCCGCGGGCGGCGTGGTGCTCTTCCCGGCGGACGGTCTCTACGGGCTCGCCTGCGATCCCCTGGACCAGGACGCGATCGAGCGCATCCACCGGATCAAGGGTCGCGACGACGGCAAGCCCTCGGCGGTCCTCTACTTCTCGCCGCTGGCGATGCGCGAGCTCGTCGCGGGTCTGGGCGAGCGCACCCGGGCGGCCCTGGGGGCCCTCCTGCCGGGCCCCGTGACGCTCGTCGTCGCCAATCCCGAGCAGCGCTACCCGCTCGCCTGCCGCGCCGACGCCGAACGGCTCGGTGTGAGACTGATCGAGGGCCCCCTTGCCGGCGCGATGTGCCCGATCTTCCAGACCTCCGCCAACCGCAGTGGCGAGCCCGCGCTGGCGCATTTCGCCGACGTGCCGCGAGAGATCCTCACCGCGGTCGACGTCGCGATCGACGGCGGCACGCTGACCGGGCTGCCCTCGACGGTCGTCGACCTGACCGAGATCGACGCCGGCGGCGAGTGGGAGATCCTGCGTGAGGGCGGCATGACGAGCGAGCACCTCGGCCAGGTCCTGTCCCGCTTGTAGAGACTTTGTTGAGGGCGACTGTTCTAGTTGACCCGGACAATTTTGGGCACTACTGTGTGTTTTGATGGCACAGCAGGCCGCAGGCAATGAGGCCACGCCTTTTTCGACCGATCCCGCGGCAGAGCTGCCCGTCGGGGTGCAGCTCTCCTGGCGCCTGCGGGCGCTGATCGCGACCGGACGGCTGGCGGCGGGCGAACGGCTGCCGAGCTTCAGGCAGCTCGCCGGCTGGGCGGGCGTCAACGTCAACACGGTGCGGGCCGTCTACGCCGGCCTCGAGGAGGCGGGCCTGGTGGTCAGCCGTCAGGGCCAGGGGACCTTCGTCGGCGAGCAGATCGAGCCCGCGCCCGAGCTCGAGGAGATCGCCGGCGAGGCGCTGCGGCGGACGCTCGAGGCCGGCCTCGACCCGAGCGACCTGATCGTCGTCACCGCCGCCTGCGCGAGCATGAGCGAAGAAGAGGCCGCATCTGAGGTCGCCGGGGATCTCCCCGGCATCGCGGAAGAGAGCGAGGCGATCGAGGTGCGCCACGAGCTGCGGCGCCAGATCGCCCGGCTCGAGATCGAGCTCGCCGCCTACACCCGCGACCTGCCGACCGACATGCCGACGGCGGCCCGCCTGACCAAAGCTCACATCGCCGGCGTCGAGGAGCTGGAGCAGACTCGCGACACGCTGATCTCCCAGCTGTCGGCCGCCCAGCGCGCGGCCGAGCTGCGGGCGAAGGAAGTCGGCGAGGCGCGGGCGCGGCGCAAAGCCCAGCTCGCGGGAGAAGGAAGCGGAACGTCACCACGATCGGGCGGGGGCCCTCTGGGAAGGGCGATGAGCTGGTGGCGAGCGAAGTCCTAAACCGCGCGTTCCTGCCGACCAAAGCGATCTTCGTCCAGGTGGGGGAGATGATGATCCTCACCGCGAAGACGATCGTCTCCGCGGTGCGCCCGCCCTACCCCTACGGCGAGGAGCTGGTCTGGCAGTTCCTCTTCGTGCTCAAGCTCTCCTGGTTCCCGCTGCTGATCTCGACCTTCGCTCTTTGCCTCGGTGCTCCCGGGCTGCAGGCGGCGGGGGCGCTCTCGCTCTTCGGCGCCCTCGACCGGCTCGGCGGCTTCTTCGTCCTCACCGCGATCCGCTGGATCGGGCCGCTGGTCACCGCCGTCGTCGTCGCCGGCGTCGCCGGCACCGCGATCACCGCCGACCTCGGCGCCCGCAAGATCCGCGAGGAGCTCGACGCCCTGCAGGTGCTCGGCGTCGACCCGGTCAAGAACCTGGTCGTGCCGCGCTTCCTCGCCCTGATGGTCGTGACCGCGCTGCTCGACATCTTCGCGATCGTCTTCGGCCTCTCGGCCGGGATCGCCGCCGAGCTGCTCTACCACCAGTCGCTCGGCGGCTTCTTCGCCACCCTCTTCTCCAACGCCTCGGTCACCGACATCTGGGGCTCGGTGCTGATGTGCACCTGCTTCGGCGCGATCATCTCCGTCGTCTGCTCGTTCAAGGGGATGACCGCCTCCGGCGGCGCCGAGGGCGTCGGCCGCGCGGTCAACCAGGCGGTCGTGATCGCGATCGTCTCGGTCTTCTTCTTCAACTTCGTCTTCACCGCGATCCTGCTCGCCACCAACCCCGAACTGCAGACGATCAGGTGAGCAGAATGGGGGCGAGATCGTGATCGGCTGGCTCGACGTCCCGCGCGGCTGGCTCGACGCCTTCGGCGAGGTCGCCCGCTTCGCCTCGCGCGTCGCCGGCCTCGTCTACTCGGGGCGCGTCTTCCCCTACTTCGGCGAGGCTCTGCGCCAGGCCGGCATCCTGATCTTCGGCTCGGCGCTGATCATCTGGGCCTTCGTCTTCATCCTCGGCCTGCAGTGCGGCCTGCAGGGCGCCTACTTCTTCCGCGCCCAGGGCGTCCCCGGCTACGCCGGGCTCTTTGCCGCCTGGTGTGACCTGCGCGAGGCGCTGCCCTACGCCTTCGGCTACATCCTCTCGGCCAAGGTCGGCACCGGGATCGTCGCCGAGCTCGGCGCGATGAGGATCTCCGACGAGATCGACGCGCTCGAGGTGATGGGGATACCGCCGGTCACCTTCCTCGCCGGCACGCGGCTGCTCGCCGCCTGGATCGCCTTCCCCTTCATGTACCTGGTCGGGATCGGCGTCATGTACTTCGCCAGCTACTTCTCGGTCGTCAACCAGATCGGCGACGTCTCCTCCGGCGGCTACCTGCTGATCTTCTGGATGTTCCAGGACCCGCTCGACCTCACCTTCAGCCTGATCAAGGGCATGGTGATGGCGACGGCGATCGTGCTGGTCGGCTGCTACTACGGCTACACCGCCTCGGGCGGCCCGGTCGGGGTCGGCACCGCCACCGCGCAGTCGATGGTGGTCAACATCATCCTCGTCCACATCATCGGCATGCTCGGCACCGTGATCTTCTGGGGCTCGACCCCACGAGCGCCGATAGGCGGTTGAGCCCCGCGGCGCGGGGCTCGCAGGGCTAACAACCGTCGTCGCCGCGGAAGGGGAGGTGGACGAGGCGGCGCGAGCTGTTGTCGTTCTCGTTCGACTCGAAGAGCAGGTTCTGCGGGTCGACGGTCATGACGAAGGCGAAGCAGCCGCGCAGGCCGGCGACGTTGATCCACTGCTTGTCGTAGGGCGCGGGGTAGATGTCGGACCAGCCGACCGAGGTGCCGAGGACGTCGTGGTGGACGTAGGGATCCTGATTGCACCCGGGGTAGTGCCAGAGCTCGGGCGAGCGCTTGCCGGGGCGGGTCCGCTCGAGGTCGCGCAGGCAGTAGTTGAGCTTGGGACCGACCCGGACCCGGCGCAGGAGACGTCCCTGGCCGTCGAGCGACCAGAGCTCGAAGCGGGCGAGCTGGTGGACCTTCCAGTAGCTGCCGCCCCAGTAGGCGCCGACGTTGGTGAAGCGCAGCGTCGCCTCGCTCGGCACGTCGATGTGCCCGCCGCCGACCCGGTAGATCCGCTGCCGGGTGCGCATCGTGCGCCAGCCGTTGCGGGTGCCGCGCAGCTCCATCGGCCCACGGCCGCGACTGCGCACGTCGCTGGTCGCCCGCAGCCGCAGCTTGCCGCCGGCGCGTTCGGTGTAGAGGCCCGCCGGCGGCCCGATCCGCAGGTCGGGGCAGAGCAGCTGCTTGGCCTCGGGCCCTTCGCAGGGATTCTCGCCGGTGGGAGCGACCGCGTGTGCGGGGGAGGATGCGAGAGCGCTTGCGCTCAACACGAGCGCGAGCGCGAATGCGAGGCGGGTGCGCGGCATCACTGCCGCACATCTATACCCGCTCAGGTTGACTCCACGAGCGCGTTCGATGGATTGACCACCGGATCCGTGGGTCAATCCATCGAACGGCATCGAGGGTCGCCGCTAGGGTCCCGCCGATGCTGATCTGGGTCGACTGCACGGCGGCTGCGCATCCGCTCGTTCTGCGGCCGTTGATCGAGCGGCTCGAAGGTCGCGGCCACGAGGTCTTCGTCACCGCCCGCGAGTACGGCCAGACTGTCGGCATCCTCGAGCGGCTGGGGATTCCCTACACGGCGGTCGGCGCCCACGGCGGTGCCTCGACGCTCGGCAAGGCGCGGGCCCTGGCCGGTCGCTCGGCGCGGCTGGCGCGGATCGTCTGGGACCGGCGGCCGGACCTGGCCCTGGCGCACGGCTCGGTCGACCTACCCGTGGTCTGCAGTGCCTTTCGCATTCCCTCGGCCCAGATGCAGGACTACGAGTTCGCCGGCTGGCAGCGGCAGATCGCCTTCCGCGTCGCCCGCCGGGTGCTGATGCCCGACTCGATCCCGCTCGAGCGCCTGCGCAAGATCGGCGCCAAGGGGGACAAGCTGGTTCGCTACCCGGGCCTGAAGGAGGAGTACTACCTGGCTGACTTCGAGCCCGACACCGCCGTGCTCGGGGAGCTCGGACTCGACCGCGAGAAGGTGCTGGTGGTGCTGCGGCCGCCGCCGGAGACCTCCGAGTACCACGCCCACAACGACGTCTACGGCGAGGCGATCCGCCATCTGGCCGGGCGCGAGCAGGTCCAGGCCGTGGTGATCCCGCGCACCGAGCAGCAGGGGGAGGAGGTGCGGGCGATGGGCGCCGCCAACCTGATCGTGCCCGCGCGGGCGATCGACGCGCAGAGCCTGATCGCCTACGCCGATCTGGTCGTCAGCGCGGGGGGGACGATGAACCGCGAGGCGGTGGCGCTGGGCACCCCGGTCTTCACCACCTTCGCCGGCAAGATGGGCGGCGTCGACGAGGCCCTGATCGCCGAAGGCCGCCTGCAGGTGCTCGATGACGCGACGGAGCTGCCACTGCACAAGCGCCAGACAGCGGTCGGCGTCCTCAATCCGCGCGACCCCGAGTTCCTGGTCGAAGGCGTCCTCGGGGCTGTCGCGGCCGTCGAGTAGCCTGATCCGGCCCGCCTTCCTCGGGGCCCAGCGACATGGCAGCTACTACTGACGCCGTTCTCGCCTTCCTCGTGGCAGCCGCGATCGCCTGGCTGCTGGGTCCCTACGCCGAGCGGCTCGCCTTCCAGCTCGGCGCGATCGACATGCCGAAGGAACGTGGCCTGCACGACAAGCCGATGCCGCGGCTCTCCGGGCTGGCGATCTTCGCCGGGATCGAGGTGGCCGGTTGGATCTGGCTGCCGGGCGACGGCGAAAGCCACGCGATCCTGCTCGGCGCCGCCGCGATCGCCGCCGTCGGCGTGGTCGACGACATCTGGGAAATCCCGGCGCTGCCGAAGCTGCTCGGCCAGGTCGGCGCGGCGCTGATCCCGGTGCTGGGCGGCGTTCGGGTCGAGAACCTCACCCTGCCGTTCGTCGGCGGCTTCGAACTGGGCTGGCTCGCCTGGCCCCTGACCGTGCTCGGCATCGTCGCCGTGGTCAACGTGATCAACTTCATCGACGGCGTCGACGGGCTCGCCGCCGGGGTCTGCGTGATTGCCGCGATCGCCCTGGCGATCATCGCGCTCTCGCTGGAACGCAACGCGGCCGGGGTGCTGGCGGCGCTGACCGCCGGCGGCGCGCTCGGCTTCCTCCGCCACGGCTTCCCGCCCGCCTCCAGCTTCATGGGGGACACCGGCTCCAACCTGCTCGGCTACCTGCTCGCGACCGCCTCGGTGCAGGGAGCGCTGAAGACCAACGCGGTCGTCGCCCTCGTCTTCCCGCTCGTCGTCCTCGCCGTGCCGATCCTCGACACCGGCTTCGTCGTCGCCAAGCGGCTCAAGTACCGCCAGCCGATCTACCAGGCCGACACCTGGCACTTCCATCACCGCATGGCCAACATCGGCTTCTCGCAGCGGCGCACGCTGGCCTACCTGTACGGCTGGACGCTGGCGCTCGCCGCCCTCGCACTGGCCCTGCGCTTCGTCCCCTACAGCGACAACCACGGCCACTTCGATGCGCTCTGGACCGCGGTGATGGTCGCCTTCGGCCTGCTCGCCGTCGCCACCAGCGTCTACTTGGTCTACGTGCTCGAGATCCTCAAGCTGCGCCGCGGCCGGCTCAACCCCGAAACCGGCGAGATCGAAGCGATAACGCTGGAGGAGGCGGAGAAAGAACGAGAAAAGACTTAGTAACAGGTTGTAACAAGCCTCACGAACTGGCTCTAGAAAGCGGTTCGTCGGCCCTTTCGGTTATAGTCGGGAGTCCGCCCGCCCAGCCTAGAGACGGGCGAATTTTATGTCTCCTCCCAAGTACGTCGACCTCGTGGTCCTTGCCGCTGCACTCGCCGTTTTCATCATCGGCGGGCTGCCCATGCTCGGATTCGCCGCCGGAGCAGGCGTTTGGCTCCTCCAGCGCGGCATCCAGATGCTGGCTGAGCGGCGCGCGAACCAGGAACTTCGCGCCGGCAACCGCCAGCGGGCGATGGCGACGGTCGCCGTCTCCACCCTCGGCCGGGTCGGCCTGATGGCGGCCGCGGTGCTGGCCGCCGGGATCGTCGAACGCGAGGCCGGCCTCACCTCGGCCATCCTCGTCGCCGTTCTCTTCACGGTCTCCCTTGCCGGCCAGGGCATCGCCCACCTCTTCGACGAAGGACCGGAGGCGGGCAAGGCATGAGCACCAAGGCCAAGGTCTTCACCGGGCTCGGCGTCTACCTCGGGGTTGCGATCCTGATGATGCTGATCTTCGGCAGCAGCGGCAAAAACGAAGAGTTCAAGCCGCAGAACGAGTTCAAGCTCGAACCGTGGATCTCGATCCACATCGCCGGCATCGACCTCAGCATCAACAAGGCGGTGCTCTACCTCGTCCTCGCCAGCGCCCTGACGATCGGCGTAATGGTCTGGATCGCGCGCCGCATGCAGCAGAAACCGAACAAGGTGCAGACCGCGATCGAGGTCGCCTACGACATGACCAAGAACAACATCACCGGCGGCAACCTCGACACCGCGATGGCGGCGCGCTGGTTCCCCTTCCTCGCCGCCCTCTTCTTCTGGATCTGGTTCTCGAACATGATCGGCTTCATCCCGTTGCCGACCAACACCGAGCACACGGTCAACGTCTTCGGCCTCAGCATCCCCTCCTTCGCGATCTACGCCGCCACCGCCAACCTCTCGATCCCGCTGGTCCTGACCCTCGTCGTCTGGATCTCCTACCACGTCGAAGGCGTGCGCTCGAAGGGGTTCTTCAAGTACTTCGCGAGCTGGCTGCCGCCCGGGCTCGAGGACATGAACCCGATCGCCAAGGGCTTCATCTGGGTGATCGAGGCGATCTCCCACTTCGCCCGGCTGATCTCGCTCTCGGTACGACTCTTCGCCAACATCCTCGCCGGCCACCTGCTGCTGCTCTTCATGGGCGGCGGGCTCGCCGTGCTGCTCGGGATCGCCGCGCTCGGCGCCCTCACCTTCCCGCTCGCCTTCTTCTTCTTCATCCTCGAGGTGGGCCTCATCGCCACCCTGCAGGCTTTTATCTTCTCGACCCTTACCGCTATCTACCTCGGCGGAGCCACCTCCGCCAGCCATTAGAAAAGGAGCGCCACCACAATGGATCTGTCCCCAGTTGCCGCCGCGATTTCCGACGAAGGAATCGAAGCTGCCGGCAAGGCGATCGCCCTCGGCGTCGGCGCCGGCCTCGGTTCGATCGGCGCCGGTATCGGCATCGGCATCATCTTCGGCAAGGAGATCGAGTCAGTCGCCCGCCAGCCGGAGATGAAAGACGAGCTGCAGAGCATCCGCTGGCTCGGCTTCGCCCTTACCGAGGCCGTGGCCTTCTACACCTTCATCTTCGGCCTGATCGCCTTCTTCCTCTAGGTCGATTCGCGTGGAGCTCTTCGGTCAAATAGCCGGCCTGATCCCGCTCGCCGCCGAGAAGTCGGAAGAAGGCGGCAGCTTCCTGGTCTCACCGGGCCTCGGCCTGATGATCTGGACGTTGGTCCTCTTCCTCTTCACGATGTGGGTGCTGAGCAAGCTCGCCTTCCCGAAGATCCAGGAGGCACTCGACAAGCGGGCCAAAGTCATCTCCGAGTCGATCGAGGCGGCCGAACGGCAGCGCAGGGAATCCGACGAGCTGCTCGAGGAGTACCGCAGTCGTCTCGCCGAGGCCCGCGAGCAGGCCGACGACATCATGGCCCGGGCTCGCAAGGCGGCGGAGACCGCCGAATCCGAGGCGACAGCGGCCGGCAAGGAGAAGCGCGACGAGCTGGTCGAGGCCGCCAAGCGGGACATCGAGGCGGAGACGCGTCGCTCGCTCGACCAGATTCGCAAGGAGGTCGCAGACCTCACCGTGCTGGCGACCGAGAAGGTCACGCGCAAGTCGCTGACCGAGGACGACCAGCGTCGCCTGGTCGAGGAGGCGCTGAGCGAAGTCGACTTCACCGCGCTGTCCGCGGGGGAGGGAAGCAACAACTGATGGCCGAGGCAGCTCGCGTATACGCCGAGGCGCTTTTCGACGTCGCCAAGGACAAGGGCAAGCTCGACGCGATCCGCGACGAGCTCGGCCAGTTCGCCGACGCCGTCGATGGCAACCGCGAGCTGCAGGTCTTCCTCTTCAGCCCCTACTTCTCCTCGGCGGAGAAGGTGGCGGGGCTGAAGCGCGCGGTGAGTGGCGCCGACACCGAGCTGATCAACTTCCTCGAGCTGCTGATCGAGAAGCAGCGGATGACCGAGCTGTTCCGCATCCGCCGCCATTTCGACGAGCTCTGGAAGGAGGAGAACAGGCGCATCGAGGTGACCGTGACCAGCGCGGTTGAGCTGGCCCCGGCGGTGGTAGAGAAGGTTGGTGAGGAGATCGAGCGCCAGACCGGCCAGAAGGTGGAGCTGGCCAGTCGCGTCGACGGCGAGATCCTCGGTGGCATCGTCTTGCAGGTCGGCAACAAGGTCCTCGACGCGAGCATCCGCAGTCGTTTGGAGAAACTTCGAAAGAGCGTCGCCCAAGCGGCGTAAGGAGGCAGAACCGCAGTGGAGATCAAGCCAGACGAGATCGCATCGATTCTTCGCGAGAGGATCGAGGGCCTGGACGCCGAGTCGGCCGACCTGGCCGAGGTCGGCACCGTGCTCTCGGTCGCCGACGGAATCGCCCGCGTCCACGGCCTCGACAACTGCATGGCGCTGGAGATGCTGGACCTGCCGCACGGCGTAACCGGCCTCGCCCTCAACCTCGAGGAGGACAACGTCGGCGCCGTCCTCTTCGGCGAGTGGGACAAGATCGTCGAGGGCGACACGGTCAAGCGCACCGGCCACCTGCTGCGGATCCCGGTCGGCGACGAGCTGCTCGGCCGCATGGTCGACCCGCTTGGCCGCCCGCTCGACGACAAGGGCGACGTCAACACGACGCAGACCCGCCCGGCCGAGTTCAAGGCCCCCGGCGTGGTCCAGCGCCAGCCGGTGACCGAACCGGTGCAGACCGGCCTGATGTCGATCGACGGGATGATCCCGATCGGCCGTGGCCAGCGAGAGCTGATCATCGGCGACCGCCAGACCGGTAAGACGGCGATCGCGGTCGACACGATCATCAACAACCGCGACAAGGACATGATCTGCATCTACGTCGCGATCGGGCAGAAGATGTCCACCGTCGTCCAGCTCAAGCAGGTGCTGGAGGAGAACGGCGCGATGGAGAACACGATCATCGTC
>DASZQM010000237.1:0-7087 GCA_035549645.1 Solirubrobacterales bacterium
GCTGCGCGAGCGCGTCCATCACCTCGACACAGGGGCTCCTAGTGACGCCTGTGCTGGCGAAGACCTCGTCGTAGTGACCCGGGGAGAGCGGGTAACCCTCGGCACGGAGAGAGAGGGATGCCGAGTCGATGGTCGTCGCCATGCATGGACGCTAGGCACGGAAGCCACCCACACATATGGCCCGCGGTCGAAAATCAGAGCGTCTGCACTTGGCCCGCGGTCGAATCGGCCTCGGGGCTGACCGGCGCTCCCCAGGCTTCGATCTGCGGCAATCGCCAGAGCACGCTGGCGATTGCCAGCCCCGCAGCCGCCGAGAGCAGCGCCAGGAACCACTGCGCCGAGCTGAGCACTTCCATTTCGAAGAAATCGCGCAGCGGCGGCAGCGCGAGGATGCCGGCGAAGAGGCCGCCGAGGCTGAGCACGAGCACCAGCATGTTGCTCTGGATCGCGATGTGCTCGCGGCCGGGGCCGCGCTCGAGCAGGAGGACGAAGCTGAGGCCGAGCACGACCAGCGTCGTCGTCGCCGCGGTGCGCCCGGCCTCGAGGCTGCCGCCGAAGACGGTGTCGACGAGGAAGAAGGAGAGGATCGAGCCAAGCGCGGTGGCGAGGCCCGCCGGGACCGCGAAGGCGGCCAGGGCACGCAGCAGGCGCCCGCGGTAGAGGGGCCCGTCGGAAGGCATCAGGGCCAGCACGAAGGAGGGCACGCCGATCGTGAGGAAGGCGGCGAGGGTGAGGTGGCGGGGGAGGAAGGGGAAGGCCCAGCCGGGGAGGGCGACGAGCAGGATCAGCGCCGCGGCGTAGACGGTCTTGGTCAGGTAGAGGCGGCCGAGCCGGTGGATGTTGCGGGCGATTCGCCGCCCCTCGCCGACCGCCTCGGGCAGTCGCGCGAATTCGTCCTCGAGCAGGACGACGTCGGCGACGCCCTTTGTCACCTGTGCGCCGGATCCCATCGCCACCGCCATCCGCGCCCGCTTCAGCGCCGGCACGTCGTTGACCCCGTCGCCGATCATCGCCGTGTAGCGACCGGAGGCGGAGAGGGCGGCGACGAGCTCGCGCTTCTGCTCCGGCTTGATCCGGCAGAAGACGGTGTTGCGCTGGGCCGCCGCCGCCAGCCCTTCCTCGTCTTCCGGCAGTTCGTGGCCCTCGATCACGCCGGCGTCAGGTGGCACCCCGACGGCCGCGGCGACCGCCGTCACCGTCGCCCGTGCGTCGCCCGAGATCAGCTTCAGGTCGACGTCCTCCTCGCGCATCGTCGCCACCGTTTCCGCCGCGTCGGGCCGCAGCGTCTCCTCGAGCACGACGAGGGCGACGGGGGCGAGCCGCGGCGCGCCGGCCGTGGCGGGATCGCCGGGCAGCGGATCGGCGCTCTCGCCGAAGGCGACGACGCGCCGCCCCGCCGCGGTCTCGCGCTCGAGCGCCGCGGCGAGGCCGGGGGGGAGGGTGAGGGCGCCGGCTTCTCCCAGCACGTCGGGGGCACCGAGGACGTAGCTCGTCCCTCCGATCCGCAGGGCGCTCCACTTCCACTCCGAGGAGAAGGCGACTTCGCCGGAGACCTGCTCGGCCTCAGCCGGGAAGCGCTCGCCGATCACCTCGAGCGTGCGGTTGCGGTCGCCGGCGCTGGCGGCGAAGCGGCCCAGGGCCGCGTGCGCCGCCTTCGCGTCGACCCCCTCCGCCACCTCGACCCCGACCAGGTGCAGCTCACCGTCGGTCAGCGTGCCGGTCTTGTCGACGCAGATCGTGTCGACCGCGGCGAGGCTCTCGGTGGCGCTCATCTGCTGCACCAGGACGTGCTTGCCGGCGAGCCGCACGGCGGCGACGGCGAAGGTGACGCTCATCAGCAGCACCAGGCCCTCGGGGACGAGCGTGACCAGGCCGGCGGTGGCGGTCTGCGCCGCTTCGACCAGGTCCGTGTTGCGCAGCTTCAAGGTGAGCAGCAGCAGGACCGCCAGCGGCACCATCACGTAGAGGCAGGCGACGATGACCTGGTTGACCTCGGCCTGCAGCGGTGAGGGCGGGTGGCGGAAGGCGCGCGCCTCGCCCGCGAGCTTGCCGGCGTAGCTCTGCTCGCGCACCGCGTCGACGGTGTAGCGGCCGGAGCCGCTGATGCCGAAGGAGCCCGAGAGCACGCGGTCGCCGGCTTCCTTGCGGATGCCGTCCGCCTCGCCGGTCAGCAGCGACTCGTCGACCGTCAGCCCCCGGCTGCCGACGACCTCACCGTCGGCCACCAACTGGTCGCCGGGGCCGACCTGGACCAGGTCGCCGGGGACGATCTCCTCGGCCAGCAGCTCGACCACGGCTCCGTCGCGAATCACCTTGGCGTGTGGGGCGACCAGCACGGCGAGCTCGTCCAGGGTGCGCTTCGCCTTCAGCTCCTGGCGGATGCCGATGTAGGAGTTGATCACCGCGATCAGGCCGAAGATCGAGTCGGCGTAGAGGCCGAGCCCGAGGTCGAGCACGAAGAAGGCGCCGATGATCGCGTTGAAGAGCGTGAAGACGTTGCCGGCGACGATGCTCGAGGTCGAGCGCGAGGACGTCTCCGGCGGAGCCCCGAGCTCGCGCAGCCGCTTCTTGGCGGTGGCGCTGGAGAGGCCCCCGTCGATCGTCGCCGCGGGCGCCGCGTCTGCCGACTTCGTGCTCATCGACGTCTATTCAATAGGGTGAGCGCCGGATGGCTTTGAAGCTTGGACTCAACCTCGGCTACTGGGGCATCGGCCCCGCCGGCGAGGACGCCCTCGAGGTGGTTCGCGCGGCCGAGGACGCGGGCTTCGAGTCGGTGTGGGCAGCGGAGTCCTACGGCTCCGACGTGGTCAGCGTGCTCGCCTGGCTGGCGCCCCAGACCAAGACGATCAACCTCGGCGCCGCGATCCTGCAGGTCCCGGCGCGCCCGCCCGCGGCGGCGGCGATGGCCGGGGCGACGATCGACAAGCTCTCCGGCGGCCGCTTCCTCTTCGGCTTCGGCCCCTCCGGGCCGCAGGTCTCCGAAGGCTGGTACGGCGTGCCTTATGCCAAGCCATGGGGACGCACCCGCGAGTACATCGAAGTGGTGCGCGAGATCATCGCCCGCGAGGGCCCGGTCGATCACCAGGGGGAGCATTACCAACTGCCAATACCCGGTGGCGAGGGTAAGGCGCTCAAGCTCAACTTCCACCCCGAGCGCAACCGCATCCCGGTCTTCGTCGGCGCGATCGGCCGCAAGTCGGTCGAGATGGCGGCGGAGATCTGCGACGGCTGGATCCCGATCTTCTTCAGCGTCGACGCTTTCGAGCAGACCTGGGGCGAGCATCTGGAGGCGGGCTTCGCCAAGGGCGGCCGCCAACGCTCCGACCTCGAGGTCTCTCCCTCGCTGCAGGTGGCGATCGACGGCGACCTCGAGGCGGCCAAGGCAGTGGTCAAGGCCGGCCTCGTCCTCTACTTCGGCGGCATGGGCAGCCGCAAGACCAACTTCTACGTCGACCTCGCCCATCGCTTCGGCTTCGGCGAGGTCGCCGACGAGGTCCAGAAGCGCTTCCAGGACGGCGATCGCGGCGGCGCCTACGAGGCGATGCCCGACGAGATCGTCGAAGCGACCTCGCTGGTCGGCACCGAGGCCGAGGTGGCGGAGCGGATCGAGCGCTTCCGCGGCGCCGGTATCGACCGCCTGATCGTCTCCCCGGTCCACGCCGAGCGCGATCAGCAACTGCACACGCTCCAGCGGCTGGCCGCCCTGACGGCCGGCTGACGCCCCGGACCCGCTTTCACATAATCTTCCGCGCCGCGTCCAAATGAAGATCGGAGTGCCAAAAGAGACTGTCGAGGGGGAGCGCCGAGTCGCGCTGGTCCCCGACGTGGTCAAATCCCTCAGCGCCAACGAGAAAGTCTCGGTGCTGGTCGAGAAGGGCGCCGGCGAGGCCGCCGGTCACCCTGACTCCCAGTACGAGGAAGCAGGCGCCGAGGTCGTCGAGGGCGAGGTTACGTGGGGCGCCGACGTCGTCCTCCGCGTCGCCGCCCCTTCCAGCGAGGAGATTGCCCGTCTCAAGTCAGGCCAGGTCCTGATCAGCCACCTCTCGCCCTGGACCGCCGCCGAGACCAACAAGGCGCTGGCCGCTGCCGGCGTCACCAGCTTCGCGATGGAGGCGGTGCCGCGGACGACGCGGGCGCAGGCGATGGACGCGCTCTCCTCGCAGGCCGCTGCCGCCGGCTACGCCGCGACCTTGATCGGCGCTCGCGAGTCGGGCCGCTTCTTCGGCATGATGACCACCGCCGCCGGCACCGTGCCCCCGGCCAAGGTGCTCGTGCTCGGCGCCGGCGTCGCCGGGCTGCAGGCCGTCGCCACGGCCAAGCGCCTGGGCGCGATCGTCACCGGCTTCGACATCCGCCGCGCCGCCTGGGAGCAGATCGCTTCGCTCGGCGGCCGGCCGCTGGAACTGGACTTCATCCCCGACGCCGAGGGCGAGGGCGGCTACGCCCGCCCGCTCACCGACGAGGAGAACGCGCAGGTGCGCGACGCACTGACCGAGAACGCCGCCAGGCAGGACGTGATCATCACCACGGCCGCGATCCCCGGCCGCCCGGCGCCGCTGCTGATCACCGCCGAGGCGGTGCGCGGCATGCAGCCCGGCTCGGTGATCATCGACCTCGCCGCTGAGACCGGCGGCAACTGCGAGCTGACCGAGGCCGGCCAGACCGTGGTCGAGGGCGGCGTCAAGGTGGTCGGCCCGCGCAACCTCGCCAGCGAGATGCCTGTGCCCGCCTCCCAGCTCTACGCCAAGAACCTGGAGAACCTGCTCGGCCTGATCGTCAGCGAGGAGGGCGAGCTGAACCTGGACTTCGAGGACGACATCGTCGCAGCCGCCTGCATCACTCATGGCGGCGAGATCAAGAACGAGCGCGCTGCTGGGAGGGACGCATGAGCTTGATGACCGAGATCACGATCTTCGTGCTTGCCGTCTTCGTCGGCTTCGAGGTGATCTCGAAGGTGCCGACCACCCTGCACACGCCGCTGATGTCGCAGACCAACGCGATCCACGGCATCGTCATGCTCGGCGGCCTGATCGTCGTCGGCTACGCCAACGATCCGCTCGAGTACATCATCGGCACGATCGCGATCGCTTTCGGCACGATCAACGTCGTCGGCGGCTTCATGGTCACCGACCGGATGCTCGGCATGTTCTCCAAAAAGCCGAAACCCAAGGCTGACGCGAACGGGAAAGGCGGGGCCTGATGCTCGAGGCCGTGCTGAAGCCGGGCGGCGATGCCGCCACGGCGCTCTACATCGTCGCCTTCTCGCTCTTCATCATCGGGATCAAGCAGGGCACGCACCCGACCACGGCCAAGCGCGGCAACCAGATCGCCGCCGTCGGCATGGCGGTTGCGGTCATCACCACCCTGCTGCTCGACGGAGTCGGCAACTGGGGCCTGATCGTGCTCGGCCTCGGGATCGGCACCGCGGTTGGCGTAATTGCCTCGATCCGCGTGCAGATGACCGAGATGCCGCAGATGGTCGCCCTCTACAACGGCGTCGGCGGCGGCGCGGTCGCCCTGATCGCCTGGTCGGAGATTCGCCACGGGATCTCGATCGGCGAGGACTTCTCGCTCGACACGCTGATCCCGATTATCTTCGCCGGTGTCGTCGGCTCGGTCTCCTTCTGGGGCTCCAACATCGCCTTCGCCAAGCTCCAGGACCTGATCCCGACCCGGCCGATCGCGGCGCCCGGCCAGCAGGTGATCAATGCCGTCCTGCTGATCGCGATCGTCGCGATCTGCGTGATCCTCGCGGTCGATCACGAATCGCCCTCGCAGGGCCTCTTCATCCTGCTCCTCGTCCTGGCCGCGATCCTCGGCAACCTCGTCGTGCTGCCGATCGGCGGTGCCGACATGCCGGTCGTGATCTCGCTGCTCAACGCCTTCACCGGCCTCTCCGCCGCGGCCGCCGGTTTCGCGCTCGACAACGTCGCCCTGATCGTCGCCGGCACCCTGGTCGGCTCCTCGGGAACGATCCTCACGCTCGAGATGGCGACCGCGATGAACCGCTCGGTCGCCAACATCCTCTTCTCCGGCTTCGGCGGCGCGCCCGCCGGGGGCGGTGGCGGTTCGACCGAGGAACGGCCGCACGTCTCGATCGGTGCCCAGGACGCGGCGATCAAGCTCGCCTACGCCGACACGGTCACGATCGTGCCGGGCTACGGCCTCGCCGTCGCCCAGGCCCAGCACGCGATCAAGGAGGTCGCCGACGAGCTGGAGAAGCGCGGCGTCACCGTCAACTACGCGATCCACCCCGTCGCCGGCCGCATGCCGGGGCACATGAACGTCCTCCTCGCCGAGGCCGACGTGCCCTACGAGCAGCTGAAGGAGATGGAGGAGATCAACCCCGAAATGCCGCGCACCGACGTCGCCGTCGTCGTCGGCGCCAACGACGTCACCAACCCGGCCGCCAAGAACGACCCCGACAGCCCGATAGCCGGCATGCCGATCATCGAGGTCTCCGAGGCGCAGCAGGTGATCGTGATCAAGCGGTCGCTGAGCCCTGGGTTTGCGGGGATCGACAATGACCTGTTCTATGAACCGAACACGTCGATGTTGTTTGCTGACGCCAAGCAGGCGGCGGCGGACATTGCGGCTGAGATTCAGAACCTTTAGCTCTTCTCGCTGAGGGGGTCAGGGCGACGGGCACCCCTCCTCGGAGGCCCGTTGCGCAGCAGGTCGGAGTGCTGGGTTCATGCGGGGTCGCCAAGCCTCCGTGGAGGGGTGCCCGTCGCCCTCATCCGCTCCGCCAGGGACGGCAGCTCGGGTTGCTTCGGAAAGTCACGCTTTGGTGAGCTTTCGAGGGATGAGAAGTGAGCGGCGGGAGCTTGGAAGCCCATGCGCGAGGAGCGGGGGCAGGGGACGGTTGAGTACGTGGGACTGCTGTTGCTCGTGGCGCTGGTGCTGGCCGGGCTTGTCGCATCTGGGGTACGTGTGCCTGGTGTGGGGTTGGCGCAGGCAGTTGCGTCGCGGTTGCTCTGTGCGGCGGCGCTCGCGGACGATTGTGGTGACGGCGATTCCGCGTTGATTGCGGAGTACGGGACGGAAGTGGGGGAGCTGGTGCGGCGGCACATGCCGACGCTGATGT
>DASZQM010000238.1:0-33925 GCA_035549645.1 Solirubrobacterales bacterium
GCGCCGGCGACAACGGCGGCCGCGACCATGAGACCGTCCCAGGGATGGCCGTCGAGCAGAATCGCGCCAGTCGCGAGCGCGACCAGGAGCGCGAGGGTGCCGACGATCCCGTAGGAGCGGCCAAGGGCGCGGAAGAACTCAACTCGCTGGGCGGGTTGGAGGGTGCTTGAAGCTGCCCGAGCGACGATGAAGATCGCAACCAGACCCCCCACCCAGATCGATGCGGCGAGGGCGTGTACCGCGATCAGGGGTGCTGAGGTGGCGGCGATCAATCATTGTCCTTGCGGTAGTAGGCGGCGTTGATCTCGATGTACTTCTGCCACTCCGGCGGGACCATGTCCTGGGACGTGATCGCGTCCACCGGGCAGGCCTCGACGCAAGCGTCGCAGTCGATGCACTCGTCGGGGTCTATGTAGAGCATCTCCACCGAGTCGTAGTCGGGCTCCTCGGGCGTGGGATGGATGCAGTCGACCGGGCAGACCTCCACGCAGGAGTTGTCCTTCGTGCCGATGCAGGGCTCGTTGATCACATAAGCCACAGGGCCCCTCCTTCGATTGTTTTACACAGGTAGCTTGTATAAGTTATAGAGCCATTCATTCGGCCAGAAGATGACTGTCCACAGTCACCTCCGCCCCGCTGAAAAGGCGGGAAACCGGACAGAGGGCCGCGGCCTCGGCGACGACCGCCTCGAACCCCGCCGCATCGAGCCCGTCGACCCGTCCGCCCACATCGAGCACCGAGGAGACGATCGTCGGCAGACCGTCCACCTCGGCAAGGGTCACGGTCGCCTTCACCTGCAGCTCCTGCGGCGTCATCTTCGACTCCCCCAGCTTGAGCGCGAGCGCCATCGCGAAGCACGAGGAATGCGCCGCGGCGCAGAGCTCCTCCGGGCTGGTCTTGCCGCCGGGAGCCTCGGTGCGGGAGGCCCAAGTTACGTCGAGATCGTCAAAGCCTCCGCTGTCGGCTTGGACCACACCGTGTCCGCTGGCGAGGTCGGCTGACCAGGTGGTCTTGGCGGCGCGAGTTGCAATGGCCATCGCTGCTCCTTTCGGTCAGCAGCCCAAGGTGGCTGCTTGTTTTACACAATATCAATGTGTAAAATAGATGGCCGCCCCGAAAACCCACAACGACTCGAGGCCAAGCGATGACCGAGGACGCCAAGACGCACGTACTGATCGCGGGAGGGGGCGTGGCGGCACTCGAGGCGCTGCTGGCCCTGCGCGCGCTGCTGGGCGATCGGATCACGATCGAGATCCATGCTCCGCGCCGCCAGTTCGTCTACCGGCCATTGGCGGTGGCCGAGCCGTTTGGGGTCGGTCAGGCGCTGCGATTCGACCTTGCCGAGATCGCACAACGCCACGGGGCGCTCTTCCGGGCCGAAGGACTCGAATCCGTGGAGCCAGAGCTCCATCGAGCCACGATGCGGCGGCGCCGCCGCATCGGTTACGACAAGCTCTTGATCGCCTGCGGAGCCAAGATGCACTGGTCGGTTCCCGGCGCGATCACCTTCTGGGGACCGGCCGGTCATGAGGGATTCGACCGCCTCCTCAAGGAGCTGGAGGAAGGCGCGGTACGCAGAGTGCTGTTCACGATGCCGGCCGGCTTCGGCTGGCCGCTTCCGATCTACGAGCTTGCCCTGATGACCTCGGCGCATCTCGCCGAACTGGGAGTCGGGAACGCCGAGCTGGTCATCGTCACCCCTGAGGATGTACCGCTGCAGCTATTCGGACCGAACGCCAGCAATCAGGTCGCTGCGCTCCTCGCCGATCGAGGGATAGAGATCAAGACCGGCAGTTACCCGACTCGATTCGAGGGGGGCAAGCTGTCCGTGACCCCCGGCGATTCGATCCCTGCGGATCGCGTAGTAAGCATGCCCAGCTACGAAGGGCGCCAGATCGACGGCATACCGCGCGATCAGCGGGGATTCATTCCGGTCGACGAGCACGGTCGCGTGCGCGGCCTACCCGATGTATTTGCCGCTGGGGACGCGACCGACTTCCCGGTCAAGCAGGGTGGGCTCGCCGCCCAACAGTCTGACGCGGTTGCCGCCACGATCGCCGCGCAGCTCAATGAGGAGGTCGAGCCAGAGCCTTTTCACCCAACCCTGCGCGGGCTCCTGCTGACCGGCAAACGACCCAGATATCTGCGGAACGAGCTGGAGGGTGGCCAGGGCGAAACCTCAGCGGTGACCGACCACGCACTCTGGTTCCCGCGGGGGAAGGTCGCGGGGAGATACCTGGCCCCCTTGCTCGCTTCCCTTGCCGGTGAGAGTCTGGAGCCTTCCAAGGCGGTGCTCGATAGCTCGACCGAGATCGACCTGGCCGGCCTCGACCTGATGCGCGGCGCGGTGAGAGCCAGCCTCGACCTCGCTGCCACCGCGGCCGCTTAGAGTCAACTCAAGAGGGAAAGCGCGAATGAATAGCTGGAAGCTCAGGTCGCTGGATCTCAAGCCCCGCTTGCCCGAGATCCTCTCGACCCATGACGCCGCCCGGGTCATCGTCCTCGATCTGGATGCCGGTGAGGGACTTGCCGAACATGTCGTGCACGAGCGCGCATGGCTCCTGGTCATCGACGGCGAGGTCGAGGTCAGCACCGCTTCGGGGGAAAGCGTAAGTGGCGGCGTCGGGCTTCTGAGCGAATTCGCTCCGGGCGAACGACATGAGGTCCTCGCCATTTCCAAGGCACGTTTGTTCCTGCTGTTGGCACCCTGGCCCGGCGAGAATCATCCGGGCTCGATGACGATTCAGGACAAGCTCTACGCCCGCCGCCGAGCCGCGAAGCGCTCGGAGTCCAGCTAGGCCACCAAGCCGGCCCGCGAAAGCGAGTCGAGCAGCAGGTGGAAGTAGACGAGACCGCCGTACGGCGCCCAGCGCGAAACGACCTGCTCGACCCGCTCGTAGTCGAGCTGCCCGTCAAGCCCGAGAAAGGCCTTCAATTTGTTGCGAGCCCCGACGTCGTCGCCAGGGAAGACGTGTAGGCGGCCGAGTCCACGCAGCATCACGTATTGCGCGGTCCAGCGGCCGACGCCGTGCAGGCCCGTCAGCCGCTCGAGCACCTCGGCGTCTCCGGCATCCTCCAAGGCCTGGAGATCCAGATCGCCATCGACGATCCCCCCCGCGCTGGTGACGATCGTCCGCGCCTTCGCCATGCTGAACCCGAGGCGCTTGAGATCAGCCGGATCCACTGTCGCGAGCTCCGCCGGGCCGGGAAACGTGTGAAGTCGATCCTCTCCAGCGCCGTCCGATCGACCATGAGCCGCGCTGAGCCGATTGAGTAGATGCACTCCGACGTCGAGCGAGAGCTGCTGGCAGGCAATGCCGTTGACCAGTCCCTCGAAGACGGTCGCGAACCGCGGCGGCTTCAGTCCGCGCATCCGCGCGACCAGGCCCTCGAGGGAGGGTTCCGATGCGGCCATCCTCGCGAATCCAGATAGGTCGGTCCCGAGTCCGAGGAGCCTCTCCAGCGTCTGCCGTGCCTGGTCTTCGGCGCCGCGATCGATCGTGTCGCCCCTGAGCACCACCTCCAGCCTCGGAGTGTCCGGCGAGCCGCCCTGGGTCACCGCGAGAGCCATGGCACCCTCGCCGAATGACAGCGCGCGGCGGAAGACGTGTCCATCCCAGCGGTCGACCTCGTTGTGAGGTCGCCGCCGCAACGCCCATGCCGTCAGGTCGAGCCGAAACGGCGGCGATGGCTCGATCGAGAAACGGCGCTCCCGCGAAAGCTCCGGGCTCCGCTCGCCGCCAGTCAGCGCGGTCCCCCGCGTGGCAATCCGCGCCTCAGTACCTCTGCGAGGACGACGGCGTCGTTGTGATCGGTGTCCTTGGCCGCGTAGACGAGGGTGAGGGTGCCTTCGCGGGCCCGCCGGCGCAGCCCCGCCAGCGCCGAGCGGTGCTCCCCGAGCTCCTCGCAAAAGCGTCGTCGGAACTCCGGAAAGCGGCTCGGCTCGTGGCTGAACCACTGCCTCAGCTCGGTGCTCGGTGCCAGTTCCCGGTCCCACTCATCGAGCTCTGCTCGCTCTTTGGACAGGCCGCGTGGCCAGAGTCGGTCGACCAGGATTCGATAGCCGTCAGAAGGCTCGGCGGGCTCGTAGGCACGCTTCAGGCGGATCTCCATCGCGCCCTTGCTCACGGGTTTTCCTCCGCCCGCTCGATCGCGATCGCGAGGCGTGCGAGGTCGTCTGGCTCAAGGGCCCGTTCGACCATCGGGAAGAGCTCACGCTCCTCGAAGCGCACGTGGTCGTCCAGGAGCCGGCCCAGGTCTCGCAGCTCTGCGAGTGAGGCTTCCGCCTCCGCCGCACGCAGTGCCGCGCGCCGGATCGCCAGGTGCTCCTCCAGCATCCGCGCCACCGCGACGCGGTCCACGGGGCAATGCAAGGCCCAACCCGGCAGCAGCACCTCCTCCTCGACACGGAAGTGGTGTCGCCCCTCGGACTCCCAGAAGGCAAGGAAGTCCTGGCCGGCGGCGTCGGCGTCGGTCGCCTCGCGCAGCCGCTTCGCGGCCAGCAGCGACTTCAGATGATCGCGCGAGAGCGGCTGCAGCGCCTCTGCCCGTTTCATCAGAGGCTCGGGCGAGCTCGGAGGAGGACCCGCGCGGCAAGGATTGCGACGCGGCCGGCGAGCATGGCGTAGGCCAGGAGCAGTGCCGCGACCGCGGGACCTCGCAGTCCGTCGACGCCAAACGACTGGGAGAGCGCCAGCGCTGCGATTCCAGCCATTGCCAGGGCGGCGATGAAGCCGTCGAGCCGTGGTCGTGCCGCCGGCATCCGTGCCGCGAAGCCGCCGCGGACCCTGACGACCACGGCAAGCAGGTGGGTCAGCGAGCCGAGCACGGTGAGGCCGATCCAGCCGCTGACCAAAAGCGTGCCGACGGTGGTCCGGGTCGAGCCGCTCAGAGCATTCGAGGGGCCGTCTGCGATCGCCGCAACCGTGGCGACCAGGAGCCCGGCGAGAAGGAAGGGCTGGGCCGCCGCGACGATTCGCGCCGGGAGCGAAAGCGGCCGAGTCGCCTCGCGCAGGCAGGCGGCGATGTTGACGAGAAGCGCGATCGCACCCGCGCAGAGTCCGAGCCAGCCGGCGAGGGCGAGCGGTTCGAGTACCCAGCCGTAGCCGATGGCGAGCGCCGCCACGCCTCCGGTCCAGGCGAGGAACGCGACCCCCTGCAGGCGGGGAAAGCGAAGCTGGGTTTGGGTCAGCGACGGGAAGAAGGTGTGCAGGGTGCCGACGATCGCCGCACCGAACCAGCCCGCCAGGTTCAACGACATATGGGCCCCGAGGAGATCGCCCTGACTCCAGGGCACGCCGCGAGCCAGCAGTGAGCCCGCCACCATCCCCAGCCCGAGGAAGCAGGCCCCGCTGACGTACCACCGGGTTGCCCACGGGGAGCGTCGCAGCGAGGATCGCCGCATCGCGGCAATCGCCGCCGCCCAGGCCACCAGGCCCCCCACCAAGAGGCCGGCCGCGAGCCAGATCAGCGTCTCGGCATGCTCGGGAACGGCAATCGCAAGCAGGATCGCACCGGCATTCCAGTAGAGGATCTGGGCGCGGATGAGAGCTCGCGGAGGAGGATCGGTGGCGAGGAAGGCACCGGCGAAAAACTGGGTGGCGCCGAGGACCAGCTGCGAGACGCCACCGACAAACGCCAGATGCAGCGCAAGCCAGTGGCCCCACGGCCACGGGGCGATCCATTGGGCGATACCGACCGCTGCCGCGGAGAGCAGAAAGGCGAGCCCACAGATGAAGAAGGCGCCGACGACATCGGTCGGGCGCAAGTCGCCTTCGCGACGCGGACGGGGTTCTTGGCGGCAGTGGCGAGCGGCGGAGCTGCTCACCTGGAGACCTCGATCAGGCAGCCGGCCCGATCGGGATCGTGAGGCTCGAAGCCGGTCAGCTCGGCCTTCGGATCGAGCTTCTCGAGGACACCGGCCGTGATCCCGCGGTGCAGAGTGCAGACGACATCGGCGTTCTCGCGCACCGAGTCGCGATAGGGGCAGTTATCGAGACGGCAGGTCAGGCCGCCGTCGGCTTTCACCTTCATCGAAGGTTGAAAGCCGAGCGCGGCAAGGGTCTGACGCAGTCCCTCCGCAGGGTCGCCGTTCTCCTTCGGCGCGAGCTCCCGGCCGATCTCCCGGCCGGTCCGCTCGACTTCACGCAGCCGGGTTGGCCCGGCGGGGATCGCACGGGCCAGCCAGACCGCGAGGCTGGCGTAGGCAGAGGGCGACTGGCCGGAGGGCTGCGCGCCGGGGGCCACGGTCCAGCGATCGCCGGGACGCCCCCTCCCCGCTCGCTCCTGCCGGCGCTCGACCAGGCCGGCCTCCTGCAGCCGCTCGAGGTGGACCCGCACGCCGTTGGGGTGCAGGCCGAGGCGAGCCGCCAAATCGTCGGTCCCCACCGCTTCCTTCAGCTCCGCCAGCAGAGTGAAGATACGCGCCCGGGTGGGCTGCGTCAGCGGGTCATCTGTCGAGGCCGGTAGATCCATGATCCAAGTTTTGCACAGACGATGTGTGCAAACTAATCATTGCTTTGACGACTCACCTGCAGGCACCGCGACGGCGGTGGTCGAAGCCTGGGCGGGAGCAACTTCTGACTCGTTCATCAGGGCGTGCCGGGCGCCGGGAATCCCAAATTCGTAGGGCCCGCCGACGACACGCGGAATCCGCTCGAAGTTGAAGCGCGGCGGCGGCGAGGAGACCTGCCACTCGATCGTCTTCGCCCGCCAAGGGTTGGCCGGGGCGCGGGGGCCGAAGCGCCAGCTGACGATCATGTTGTAGAGGAAGAGCAGCTGGGCGGCCCCGAGCATGAAGCCGAAGACCGAGATCAACAGGTTCCACTCGCCGAACTGGGTCGCGTAGTCGACGACCCGCCGCGGCATCCCGTCCATCCCGATCCAGTGCATCGGGATGAAGGTTCCCCAGGTGCCGATCAGCGTCAGCCAGAAGTGAAACCGACCCAGCTTCTCGTCATACATCCGCCCAGTGATCTTCGGGAACCAGTAGTAGACGCCCGCGAAGATCGTGAAGACCGAGCCGGCGAAAAGAACGAAGTGGATGTGGGCGACGATGAAGTAGGTGTCGGTGACGTGGATGTCAATCGGCACCATTGCGATCATCACGCCGCTGATGCCCCCGAGGATGAAGCTGCCGATGAAGCCGAGCGCGAAGAGCATTGAGGTCGAGCGCAGGTGGATCTTTCCGAAGTAGAGCGTCCCCAGCCAGGAGAAGATCTTGATCCCGGTCGGCACCGCGATCAGGACGGAGGTCATCATCATCGGCACCCGCAGCCAGCTGAACATCCCGGCGACGAACATGTGGTGGGCCCAGACCGAGTAACTGAGGACGATGATCGCGATCAGCGAGAGCGACATCAGCCGGTAGCCGAAGATCGGCTTGCGCGAGTGGGTGGAGATGACCTCGCTGATGATCCCGAAGCCGGGGATGATCATGATGTAGACGGCGGGGTGGGAGTAGAACCAGAAGATGTGCTGGTAGCTGACGACGTCGCCACCGGAGGCGAACTGGAAGAAGTTGGTGTGCAGGATGCGGTCGAAGAGGACCATGAACTGCACCCCGGCGATGAAGGGCGTCGCGGCGATCACCAGCAGCGAGGTCGCGAGGTTGGCCCAGATCAGTAGCGGCATGCGCCAGAAGGTCATCCCCGGGGCGCGCATGGTGATGATCGTGACCAGGAAGTTGAGCGCTGCGAGGATCGAGGAGAAGCCGGCGAACTGGACGCCGATGTTGAAGAACGACTGCCCCAGCGGGGCGCCGGTGGAAAGCGGTGCGTAGCCGGTCCAGCCGGCGTCGAAGGCGCCGCCCGGGACCAGAAAGCTCGACATGAAGATCACACCTGCCAGCACCAACAGCCAGAAGCTGAGCGCGTTGAGGCGCGGGAAGGCCATGTCCGGGGCGCCGATCATCAGCGGCAGCACGTAGTTGGCGATCCCGGCGAAGACCGGGATCACGAAGAGGAAAATCATGATCGTCGCGTGCGCGGAGAAGATCGAGTTGTAGCTCGCGGCGTCGACGATCTGCGTCCCCGGCTGGGCGAGCTCAGCTCGGATCAGCATCGCCAGCAGGCCACCGATGAAAAAGAAGAAGAAGGTGGTGACGATGTACTGGATCCCGATGACCTTGTGATCGGTGTTGAAGGTGAAGTAGTCGCGCCAGCTAGCTGCCCCGTGTTCGGCATGGTCCTCCGGCTCGGTCGGCATCCCGAGCGCCCAGCGCAACCAGTAGGTGATCGCGCCGAAGCCGACCAAGAAGCCGAAAGCTCCGGTGATGACCGGAACAACCACATGGGGGTAGCCGGTCTGTTCGGTCTGGAAGGTCGGCAGGCCCGATATCGCTCTCAGCCCGACGACCAACGCAAAGCCGATAGCGCCGCCGACGAGGGCTCCGACGATGCCACGCGACCACTTGCGGAAAAGCTCGTCTCCGGAAATACCGAAACCAGGGGCATGGGGATCGGTCGTCGTGCGGTCTGCCTGCGGTGCCGATCGTTGGAGCGCGGTGTCTGCCATCAAACTTCCGGTCGCGTCATATTTTTCCTACTAACATTGGGAAAAATAGCACCGCGGTGATCATCTCGCCACCCGTTCCGGTAGCCGGCTCCAGGATGAGCAGCCCAGAACTGAGCGGACAAGCCGTGGCAACCCACCCGGGGTCACCTCGTCCCTAACCCCTCCGCACGCTGTTGACTTCCCAGGTCCAGACGGCGGGGGGATCGCTGGCGGGAAAGGATTCGTCGCCCGTTTCATCGGAGCTCGCCGACGCGGAGCTGGCCGGTTCCTCGAGCGTCTCTGTCTCGTCGTTGGTCGGGGTGGCTGGCGAGCGTGGCTCGATCATTCGCCGATCCTGTCACGAAGTGCACCTGCTGAACATAGGTTTTGATACCCAACCGCCGAAAGCCGCTCGGTTCAGTCCGCGACCAAACTGCAGCTGTCGAGCCCGAGAGACCGCTCCACCGTGCTAATCGGCGAATCCGGGGCACGCACTCCCGAGCTTTCGGCCTGAAGCACCGAGGGCTGCAGGCCAAGCAAGCGTAGATCCCTCAGGAGCTCGCCCAAGCTGTCATCGTCGAGCGGGGACGCTGGCGGGGTTATGCCTAGCTCGATCTGCCATCCGACTGCGATCTCACCCTCGGGGCCAGGTTGGCTGAGACGCAGGAGGCGGATCGCCGCCTCGGGAGCATCTTTACGCAGGCGCTTGACCTCCGCCGTCAACCACTTCTGCACTTCCTCGGAGGCGACGGGGGCAAATGGATGGCAGCGGACTGCGATTTGGCTCATGCATCAATTTTCTGCCATTTCTCAACGGGCGACAATGGGTGCCCCTATCCATTTCGATCGACTAGCTGCGTTTACGCCCGCGCCTCGACGAAGAAGAGCTCGGAGTGGATGCGCTCAGGTGCCGGACCAAGCGCTCCAGCCGCGGCAGCAGAGGCGAGGACGAACCCCGGCGAACCCGCTATGAAGACTTCGTGATCGGCGAGGTCGGGGCAAATATCCGGCAGTAGATCCGGCACGCGCCTACGCTGACCCTCGCCGGTCAGGGTCACGATGAATCGAAACCGCTGGTGGACCGCCTGCCAGCCCAGGAACAGATCTCGGCTCAGCACGTCGGCGCTGGAACGAGCCGAGAACACGACCGTCACCGGCTGCTGTGGAAAGGACGACAGGGAGGTCTCGACCAGAGCACGGACTGGCGCCAGGCCCGCCCCGGCTGCCAGATATAGGCAGGGTGCAAGGGAGGTCTTCTGGCTAACAAAGTCTCCGTAGGGGCCGGTGAGGATCACCTCGTCTCCGATGCGCAGCTGGTCGTGAACCCAGCTGCTGGTGGTTCCTTCGGACACGCGGGTAACCAGCAGCGAGACTTCACCGTCCGGACGCGGAGCCTTGGCGGGCGAGTAGGACCGCGGCGGCACGCGACGGTCTGAGTCCTCCACCAACGCGTACTGGCCGGACTGAAATGCGATTGGCTCTGCGAGCGGGCGAAGCCATAGTTCAACGATCGTGGGAGTCACCCGCTCGATAGCGCTTACCTGGTATCGCGCTTCATCGGGCTGGGGCTCGGCTATGGCGCGCCCCAGCCGTCAGCCCGGTTAGGGAAGTCACCCGTCACGAGCATGGATTCTGGCGAACGGTGTTGCCTGGAATCGATGTGAGCTGTCCTATTTGACCGTGAGACTCCCTTCCATGCCGGCTTCCCGATGGCCTGGGACGGTGCAGAAGAAGGTGTAAGTACCCGGTTTCAGGTTGACGACGGTGGAGGTTTCACTTTCCGTGATGACTTCGGTCTGGCCCACGACCTTGCCGCCGGAGTCTTCGATCGCGACGTCATGTTCGAGTGGCTGGGGATTGTCCAGATCGACCGTCACTTCGCCAGCCGACGCCGTAGCGCTATCGCTGGCGTAGGCGAGGCCGCTGGAAGCGGCTGCGATGTCGAGGGTGGACGCGCTGCCAGCCGACTTTCCTTCGGTTTCTCCAACGCCGCTGCTTGGCGAGGTGGCTTCGCTGTCGGAGCTGCTGGAGCTCCCACCGCCGCAGGCGACCAATGCGATCGATGCGAGGGCGAGAGCAAACGCGATTGCGATCTTCTTCATTCTGTCCTCTCTTGACGACTGTCTGGGTTCACTCTGGGCCTCATGCGACGCGGTCGCGTCTTGGGCTGACCGTTGGAGTAGTACCGACTCGTTGCCGGCCACCCGCGTCAACGTCGAGCGCAGCCAACGCCCGGCGCGCGGCCGTCTTCAGATCGAGCCCACTGCCCGGGTTGTAGAGCGGGCCCCGCCCGTCGCTCAGCAAGATCTTCGTCCTGGCCGCTCCCTGCGGAGCGATCGGCAGGGAGCCTCTCAGCCGGGCGGCCAGCATCTCCAACGCTGGTGCTGCGGCGCGCACCGCCCGAGAGCGAACCGGCACCTGCGCGGTGTGTAACGAGGGGCGATTGCCCTGGTGGAGGGTCCGACCCAAGCCCGCGGCCATTTTCAGCCGCGAATCCCGAGATACGAGGTAGCGCGCTCGCTCGCGAAGGAAGGTGCTGGAGCCAGGCGGCACTCCCGCCGCCAATTCTTCGTCGAGTCGAGTCTGACCGAACTGAGCGCGCATTGAATGTAGGGCGTGCTGGGCTCGGGTGGTCGCGGCGGAGAGACCTGACCGGGCGGGCCTGGATTGCTGCGGGGCTTGATGCATCTGAACCTCCCGACTCTGGTGGTTTTTGGGATCCCTTGCGGGACATCGACGTCAAGCATCGATCAGTTCGTTGTCTACGGCCATGGGTGTTTAGACCCAAGTTCCTCCACAGGAACTGCGCCGGGTGGCTCAGGCCTCCACAAGCCCCCGCCTGATCGCGTAGCGAGTCAGCTCGACCCGATTTCGCATGCCCAGCTTCTCGAGCATGTTGGCGCGGTGACGGTCAACCGTCTTCTTGCTGATTACCAACATCTGGGCGATCTCCTCGCTGGTATGTCCTTCGGCGATCAGCTTCACCACTTCGAGTTCACGGGGAGTCAACGGATCTTGGGGAAGAGTCTCTCCCCGTCGGGCACCATCCAGATAGTCGCGGACCAAGCTGGTCACAGCGGCCGGGTACAGAAAGGGCTCACCTCGCATCGTCGCACGGCAGGCCTCGATCAGGTCGCGATTGGCAACTGACTTCAGCACGTAGCCCGACGCGCCCGCCTTCAGCGCTTCGAACAGGTACTGCTCATTTTCATGCATCGAGAGCATCAGGATTCGCAGCTCGGGCTTCCTGCGAGCGATCTCCCTGGCGGCCTGCAGGCCCGTCATCCGCGGCATCGAGACATCGAGAATCGCCAGATCGACTTCTTCCGCGATTGCCACGTCGACGGCCTCGGCACCGTCGTCGGCCTCTGCGACGACTTCAAGATCGGGAGCCGCATCGAGCACCATTCGCAGCCCGTCGCGGACGACAACGTGGTCGTCGGCGAGCAGGATCTTCGTCTTAAGCGGGACCGGCATCGAGCTCTCCCCATGGCAGTTCGAGGCGAACAGTCGTGCCGCCGCCCGGCCCCGATTCAATTTCCAGCTTTCCGTGGGCCAGCCGCGCTCGTTCGCGCATGCCGCTGATTCCGGCGGTACGGGCCGGAAGATCGGCCGGCAGGCCGCGACCGTTGTCGGTAATCGAAAGCGTCGCCATGTGTGAGCTTGCCGCGAGCCTCAGCGTCGCCTCCGACGCCTGAGCGTGGCGGACGACGTTGGTCAGACTCTCCTGTGCCACCCGGTAGATAACCAACTCCAGGTCAGGTGGGAGATCGGGGAGCTTTTCCAATTGGCGCTCTATGCGCAGGTCTCCCTGCGAGGCCAGGCGTGAGCAGAGGGAAATGAGTGCATTGACCAAACCGAGGTCATCGAGCGCCTCCGGCCTCAACTCGCGGGCGATCCGACGGACTTCATCGAGGCTCCCGCGAACGGCATCGGCGATCCGGCGCAGGTCCGCCGGAGAGTCACGGCCGACATCGGCGGCGTGCTCTATCTGGATTGCCGCCGCGGTCAGGGTCTGGCCGATCTCGTCGTGCAACTCGCCAGCCAAGCGCTTGCGCTCGCTCTCCTGCGCGGCAAGCGCCACACGAGCGCTCTCGTATCGCTCGCGCTCGAGGCGGTCGAGCATCAGGTTGAAGGCATCACTAAGGGCGGCGACGTCAGGGCCATAAGACCCGAGCTCCGTAATCCGTTCCCCGGGCTGGTCCGGATCGATTCTCGTCATCAGCGCCGTCAGCTTTCGAAGCGGAGCCAGCACCCTTCTGAGAACCCAGAGATTGGCCGCCAGCATTAGGCCAAGCCCGCCGATGATGATCGCGAACTGACCGAAGGTGACCGGAGCGTGGATCGTGACGGGGGTGACGACGAGCAGAACCGCGGCGACGACCATGATTAGGGCGCTGGCGAAAAAGGCTCGCCACAGCAGCGGAAGGCGCTTGTCATGCCCGGGGCGAGGGGAAACTAGGTTCGAAAGCGCCGCCTCTGAGGACGGCTCGACGCCGTTGGTCACGATTGCATTGTCGACGGTTGCATCGAAACCACTGTCGCACTTTGACGTTCCGCGTCAATGGGCATTCCGACCCATGGTGCGCAGGACCGGCTATGAGGAAGATTGGACCGAAGCACCACGACCGTCGCCCGCCAACAAATTCCGAGGAGGCCCGTGCCATGGCCGCCGACCCATTGATGCTCTGCTTTGACGGTTCCGAGGACGCGAAGCACATGATCGCCGAAGCCGGGGATCTCTTTCCAGGTGGCTATGCACTGGTCTTGACGGTGTGGCAGCCCATTTCCGGTCTGGCCAGCGTGACCTGGTCGGGGGCGACGGTAATGCCCAACTTCACCGAGCTCGACCACCTCGCCTCCGAGGATGGTCAGGGCAGAGCGGAAGAAGGGGTGGCCCTCGCGCGCGAGTCGGGACTGGAAGCCGAGCCGCTCGCGGTCGAGGCCGACGGGCCGATCTGGGAGACGATCATCGAGACCGCTGAGCGCCGGCAGGCCGCGATCGTCGTCATGGGCTCCCGAGGCCTGACGGGCTTGCGCTCGATGTTGCTCGGAAGCGTCTCCAGCGCGGTCGTCCACCACGCCCGTCGTCCAATCCTGGTTATCCACCGAAACAGCGTGGATTCGACGAGCCACCAGCTTCACGCTCTGGACCGATCAGCATGACGTCGACCGATTTGAGGTCGGCGACGACAGCAGAGGGAGGGCCTCGTTTCCGAGTCCTGCATGCCCCTGAGGCCTTTCGCGAGACGCGCCGCTGCCCGAGTTTCCCTCAAGTGACTCGGGTAGCTCTACTCTGATGCGCGACGCAGGCTATTCGCCGCTGCGTGAGTACGGAGCAATCGGCGATGGGCGTACGTTGGCCCTGGTTTCGAGCAAAGGATCGATCGACTGGCTATGCCTGCCAGACCTCGATTCGCCGAGCGTCTTCGGGACCGTTCTCGACGCCCAGAGCGGCGGCAGTTTCAGCCTCGCCCCTGAACCGCCATTCACGATCGAACGGGCCTATCTTCCGGAGACCAACGCGCTGCAGACCATCTTTAAGACGGAGGTGGGCGTAGTGCGCGTTACCGACGCGATGCTGTTGCCGGGCAGCGGGCTGGTGCCCTCCCGAGAGCTCGCTCGACGGGTCGAGGGTCTTTCGGGCCGCGTGCCGATGCGCTGGGGAGTCGAACCTCGATTCATGTACGGAAGCCGGCGGCCGGAACTCAGCCGCCGTGGCGAAACCCCGGTTGCGAGGAGCGGGAAGGACGCGCTCGCCGTGTCCTCCTGGGACGCTGGCGTCCCCGTCCTCAATGAGACCTCGATCAGCGCCAGCTATGTGGCATGCGCGGGCGATGACGCGCTGCTTGCCCTGAGCGCCGCTCATGAAGAGCCGTTGGTCTTCCCCTCTCGCACCGAAGTGGAGTCGCGTCTAATGTCGACGATTGCCTTCTGGCGCGGGTGGTCTGCCGGCCGAACCTACGAGGGGCCCTGGCGGGATGCGGTTATCCGCAGCGCCCTGGTTCTCAAGCTCTTGATCCACTCTCCCTCTGGAGCGATCGCGGCGGCCGGAACCGCCTCGTTGCCCGAGGAGCTCGGAGGCGATCGCAACTGGGACTATCGCTTCTGCTGGGTTCGCGATTCGGCGCTCACCCTGCATGCCCTGATGCGGTTGGGCTGCCCGCAGGAGAGCGAGTCCTTCTTCTGGTGGTTGCTGCACGCCTCACAGCTGACTCATCCCCGTCTCAGAGTCCTCTACCGCCTCAACGGAGGCGATCGCGCCCCGGAGTCGATTCTCCCCCTGAGCGGCTATCAGGGCTCGAAGCCGGTGCGAATCGGCAATGCCGCGGTCGACCAAGAGCAGCTCGACATCTACGGCGATCTGATGCAGACCGCATGGCTCTACGCCTCCTCAGGCGGCGATCTTGACTCCGACACCGGCCGACGACTGGCGGAGGTGGCCGACCTCATCTGCGAGCTGTGGCGGCGTCCGGACTGCGGCATCTGGGAGGTGCGCAGCGAGCCCCTGCACTTCACGCACTCCAAGATCATGTGCTGGGTAGCTCTTGACGGCGCCCTCCGCCTGGCCGAACGAGATTTGATTCCGCGAGCTCATGCGACTAGATGGCAGAGAGAGGCCAAGGCAATCCGAACATTCGTAGACGAGCGGTGTTGGTCTGAGGAGGCTGGCTGTTACGTGCGATCGGCGGGGAGCGGCGAGCTCGATTCCAGCCTCCTGCTCGGCGCGTTGATGGACTACCCGAGCGAACGCGATCCCCATTTGAACGCGACGATCACGACCCTCAGGCGCGAGCTCGGATCCGGCCCTCTGTTGAATCGCTACAGCGGCGAGGACGGGCTTGGGGGAACCGAGGGAGCCTTCCTTTGCTGTTCGTTCTGGCTCGCCGATGCGCTCGCCCGCGCTGACCGGATCGACGAGGCCACCGAGTTGATGGAGCAGCTGATCGGATTGGCGAACGACGTCGGCCTCTATTCGGAGGAGGTCGATCACCAGAGCGGTGAATTCCTTGGAAACATGCCCCAGGGCCTGGTCCACCTGGCGTTGATCAACGCTGCGGTTTCGATTGGCATGAAGCAACGCTCATGAGCATCTGGGGCGCCATCGCTGGTGGATTCGTCGGGACCCTGGTTCTGACCACCGCGCTCAGCGCCGCCAGCGGGTTCGGGCTGACGCGGATGGACCTGCCATTCCTGCTCGGGACCATCGTGTCCTCCGATCGCGGCCGTGCCAAGGCCTTGGGCTACGCGATGCATTTCGCCACGGGACTGCTTTTCGGGATGGTCTACCTGGGAATCTTTGCCGCTATTGGCGAGAGCGGCTGGGCCCTGGGGGCCTTGTTCGGCCTCGTCCACGGCCTCTTCGCCGGCACGGCCCTGGTAACCGTGGTGCTCCCCGCCATTCACCCCCGAATGGGCACGCCGTTCAGCGCCGCCCCTGACCGACCGTTGTTGGAGGCGCCGGGTTTCCTGATGCTGAACTACGGCCGCCGGACCCCGTTGGTGACGATCGTCGCGCACATCGCCTACGGAACGATCGTGGGCGGCTTCATCTCGCTTGCCTCCTGAGGCTCGCAACTATCACGAGTAGGGAGGGCCCGTCAGCCGCCGCGCGCCCTCACCGCGCCGAGCTCGCTCTCGATGCAGGCGAGCAAGTCGCGGTAGGAGTCACAGAAGGACTGCACACCCTCGCGCTCGAGGCCCGCAGTGATCGCCGCGAGGTCTATTCCGGCGGTCGCGGCGTCGACGAGGACATTCGCGGCGGCGGCCGGGTTGACGGCGAGAGTATCGGCAACCTCGCCGTGATCGGCGAAGGCGCGCAGCGTCTTCTCGGGCATCGTGTTGATTACCCCAGGACCGATCAGCTCAGCGACGTAGACGACATCGGAGTAGGCGGAGTTCTTGGTCCCGGTGCTCGCCCACAACGGCCGCTGGGGACGGGCGGCGAGACCCACCAGGCGCTCCCACTCGCGGCCGGAGAACTTGGTGAGGTAGCGCTGGTAGGCGACCCGGGCGCTGGCGATCGCCACCCTGCCGCGCAACGGTGAGTCCTCGGCGAGCTGGGCGTCGACCTTGGTGTCGATGCGTGAGAGGAAAAACGATGCAGCCGATGCGATCCCGGAGAGCGGCTCGCCTGCCTGGGCCCGGGCACTGAGTCCGCGCAGATATGCGTCGATTACCTGCTCATAGCGATCGATCGCGAAGAGCAACGTCACGTTGACATTGATCCCCCGGCGCGTCAGCTCCTCTATCGCCGGCAGGCCTGCGCGGGTGGCGGGGACCTTGATCATCACGTTGGGCTGGTCAAGGCGCTGCCAGAGATCCGTCGCCTGGGCGATGGTGGCCTCGGTGTCGTCGGCGAGATCGGGCGTGCACTCGAAGGAGATGAAGCCGTCGCGACCGCCGCTCGCGTCATAGGTGGAGCGCAGCTCGCGGGCGGCCGCACGGACGTCATCCAGCGCCAGCGTGAAGAAAAGCTCCTGAAGGTCGGTGTCCCCCTTGGCGGACAGGCGCCGCAACTGCTCGTCATAGAGATCTGAGCCGGTGATCGCCTTGGCGAAGATCGTCGGGTTCGACGTCGCCCCGGTGACGCTGCGGTCGCGGATCAAGTTGGCGAATTCACCGCTTTCGAGCAGCTCGCGGGAAAGCGTGTCGAGCCAGATCGAAACGCCGGCGTTGTGCAGGCCCTCGAGCTTGGGGCTGGGAGGCATTCCGTTCAACCTCCCCGGGCGGGCTCGGCGCTCAAGGAAGCAAGTGGCGTATCAGGGTCGCTCAGCGCCTTTGGGTCAATCGCCTGACGGGATCCAATCAGGGCACGGATCTGGTCGTTGACGTCCCAAATGTTGACGTTCATCCCGGCTGCCACCCTCCCGTCGCGCAGCCAGAAGGCGATGAACTCGCCGCTCTCCCGCTCGCCGCGAAAGACGACCTCATCCCACTGTGGCGCGTACCCCGAGTACTCCATTCCCACCTCATACTGATCCGAGAAGAAGTAGGGAATGTGGTCATAGCTGACCGCTTCGCCGAGCATCGCCCGGGCGGCCGCCGGTCCCTGGTTGAGTGCATTCGACCAGTGCTCGACTCGAATCCGTTCGCCGTAGAAGGGGTGCCACGCTCCGGCCACGTCACCGGCGGCGAATATCCCGGGCGCCGAAGTCTGCAGCGCGTCGTCGACGAGGATGCCGTTGTCGATCGACAGGCCGGCGTTCTTGGCGAGCTCCAGGCGCGGAATGACGCCAATTCCGACCACAGCGAGGTCGCAGTCGATCACCTGGCCGCTGCTGGTGCGCAGCCGCTCGAGCGCGCCGTCCCCCTCGAATGACTCGACCCCCTCGCCCAGGGCCATGTCGATGCCGTGTCCGACATGTACGTCGCGATAGAAAGCCCCGATCTCGGCACCGAAGATCCGCTCGTTGGGCAGAGCGGTCGGGTCGATCAGAGTGACCTCGTGGCCGCCCTGGCGAGCCGAAGCGGCGAACTCGCTGCCGATCCAACCCGCTCCCACGACCGCGACGCGAGCGCTGCGGTCGAGCCGGTCTTGCAGCAGGTCGCAGTCGGCGAGAGTGCGCAGATAGTGAATCCCGTCGAGCTCAGCTCCGGGGACCGTCATCTGTCGCGGCTCCGCGCCGGTGGCCAGAAGAAGTCGGTCGTAGCCGAGCTCACGGCCGTCCGCCAGCGTGATGGCGCCCAAGGCGGGGTCGATCGCCGAGACGGTCGTCTCTGTCATCAGCGAAATCTCGTGCTGGGCGTAGAAGCCGTCCTCGTGAACAAAGGTCGACTCGCGGTCTGACTCACCCCGCAGGTAGTCCTTGGTCAGCGGTGGTCGTTCGTAGGGCCGCTCAGGCTCCGAGCCGATCAGCACCACCCGCCCGTCGAACCCTCGCTCGCGCAGCTCCTCAGCGGCCTTTGCGCCGGCCAGACTTGCGCCGACGATGATGAAGGTCTGCTTCTTGCTCATCGCGCTTGCCACCTTCCGATCGTGCTCGACAGTTCGTATGGATCTTTGGTCTTTCTTGCTTAGCGCATGATCGGAGCTTCGTCTTACCTCTGTAGGCGGGCGCTTTGCCGGGCTCGGTGGTCCCGAAGAGGAGATGGGCATTGCTGCCCATGGCCCGTGCTTTGGCGAACCGTGACGCTGTTGACATGCTCGGAACCTCCGACCGTCCAGCTCTCCTGCCGAGCGAAGGCGCTGTCAGGCGCGATCTGGATCCGGATTCGCAGGAATGGATCGAGCGGCTCACGCCGGGCAGTCCCCACCTGGAGGCGGGTATCGAGGAGCTGCATTCCCTGCTTCTCAGGGGGGCGCGGTTTGAGGTCAACCGTCGCCGCGCGATGCTTCCTCATTTATGGGGAGATGACTACGACGACCTCGCTCAGCAGAGCGCCGATGACGCCCTCCTCGCGGTACTCCGCAAGCTCGATGACTTCCACGGCGATAGTCGCTTTACCACCTGGGCCTACAAGTTCGCCTTGTTTGAGGCTGCGGCGGCGGTTCGCACTCGCGCCTGGCAGGGTCGGGAGATACCGATTGAATCCGATAGCTGGGGTCGGTTTGCCAGCTGCGGTCCAACGGCCCAAGAGGACCTTGAGATGAAGGAGCTTTTCGCCACTCTGAAAGAGGCGATGGCAACCCGCCTAAGCATCCATCAGCGTGAGGTTCTCGTCGCCGTCGCGCTCAACGATGTCCCGATCGATGTGCTGGCCGCCCGGCTGGGCAAAAGCCGCGGGGCGATCTACAAGACCCTGCACGACGCACGTCACAAGCTTCGGGCAGCCGTCGGAGCCGATCGAATCGAATCGAGCCGTGGGTTTCAACGCAACCTCGATTGATGCTCGAGCAACGGCTCGCCGGACGTGTCGCAGTCACCGCGTTCCGCCCAATATGGGCACGGTCATCGCGACCCCGGCGGCCGTCGACGCGATCATGCGACTTCGGGTCGAGCATCGGGCGATCGCCTTTCACGGGTCAAGCGGCGGCCGCGGCTGCGACATCCCGCACTCGGTGACCGAGGCGAAGCTGCCGCCTGGGATCAACGACCTGCAACTCGGCCAGGTCGGAGGCGTCCCGTTCCTAGTCGATGCCGACGAATACAGGCGCTGGGGTTGCCCCGACCTTGTCATCGATGTCTCCCACTGCCACTGCAACGATGGACGGGCCGTTGTCGAAGGGGCGGACTGCATTCGCTTGACGCTCTCACGAAATGGGTCTTTGAGCCCATAGCTGACGGCTCTGGAAGAGGCGAAGATCATCGGCATGACTACAACCGCAGAGACCCAGGCCGTTGTCCGTGACAATTCGAGCACGACAAATGGCAGCCTCGGAGCCCCGCCCAGCTCCATCATCACCCGCGATGGCGAGCGGGTTCTACGCGCGGAGCTCAAGCGCCTGCGCCGCGAGCTGGAGGGCGACCTGGCCGACCGGCTGCGAGAGGCACGCGCATTCGGTGCTCCGGTGGGGAATGACGACTACCTGCAGATTCAGGAGGAAGAGATCATCCTGGCCGTCCGAGCCGCCCGGCTCGATGAGCTGCTGGAGCGGGCCCAGGTCATCGACAGCGGATCGCTCGACGGCAGGGCAGCGGTGGGCACGATTGTCGAGGTCAAGAACTCCGACAACGGTGAGTTGATGGAGCATGAGCTGGTCGGCGGCTACGAAGCTCCACGCGCCAAAACCGCCTCGGCCGCGTCACCGATCGGCCAGGCCCTGATCGGTCGCAAAGCAGGCGAGATCGTCGTGGTTCATCTGCCCAAAGGTGGGCGGCAACGCCTCGAAATCGTCGGCGTGCGGCCGGTAGGGCGCACCTTCTCGACGCAGGATGAAAGGGGTCCACGATGTTCAAGAACGTGATCGTCGGAGTCGACGGTAGGAGCGGTGGCCGCGACGCTGCTGCTCTGGCTCATCGTCTCCTGGATCACCGAGGAAAACTCACCCTGGTCCACGTCCACTTGGAAACGACCGCTGTCATCGTCCATGAATTCGATTCCGCGGCACAAAAGGAGGCACAACGCCTGCTGGAAAGCGAACGGGAGGCGGCCGGTGGGGTAGCAGAGGTGGCCAGCATCGGTGGGACCTCGGTAGCTGCCGGGTTGCACCGCTACGCCGAGGAGCATGGAGCAGACCTGCTGATCGTCGGCACTTGCCGCCGGGGTGTTGTGGGTCGGGTACTAGTCGGGGACGACACGCGATCTTCGCTTCAATGCGCTCCCTGCGCGGTAGCCATTCCACCGCGGGGATACGCCGAGGTCTCGGCGCCCATCGAGATCATCGGCGTGGGATATGACGCCTCGGCCGAGAGCGAAGCCGCTCTTGCTAAGGCACGCGAGCTTGCTGGGGGTGGAGGCGTCGAGATCCATGCCCTGATCGTCGTCGCTGCAGTTCGCTTCGACGGTTCCAAGCTCGCGCCACTGAACAGCGTCATGGGAACCGACCCACGCCTCAACGAGCTGAGACGCCGGCTCGGTGAACTCGATTACGTGACCGCGCGGCCGGCATATGGGATACCCGTCGAGGAGCTAGGAACCTTCGGCGAAGAAGTAGACCTGCTGCTGCTCGGGTCCTCGATCGAAGGACCCAAAGGACGCCTGATCGCCAACCGCATCTCCAAGCATCTCGCTCGGGCATCGCGATGCCCGCTAATGGTTGTTCCGCTCGCCCCAATACAGCCAGAATTTGGGGACGGAAAGGCTCAGGGAGAGGCGACGCCTGGACTTGAAAGGACTCCATGAGCGAGTTGATAGGCCTGAGTGGAGCGTCATTAGCGGGATATGCCTACCTTCCGCAGATTCGCCACTTGATTCAGGAGCGGTGTTCGGCCGGAATCAGTAGACGCGCATTCTGGCTTTGGCTTCTCGCCTCGGTCCTGGTGACCGTTCACGCCGTACTGCTTCGCGCTGGTCTTCATCGTGCTCGGCGGCATCCAGATCGGCGCGATAAGCGTCATCCTCTTTTACAGCGCCAGGTATCGGGGGCTCGTCTGCCCCCTGCACGCAGTGAACCCGGCCCGCGACTCCCTGTAAGCGACCCCGACGCGGCCCATCCCGGCAACTCTCCCTCGCCAAACTTTTTCCCACGATGATTGGGTAAAATACCGCGAAAGGTCTAAACTCCGATCGGAATCTAGGCAATGGCGACGGGACTTCTGGAGGCTGCGATGAGCTATGCAAAGGACGTATTGGTCGACACCGATTGGGTCGCCGAGCACCTCGACGACGACTCGGTTCGAATCGTCGAGGTCGACGAGAACCCGGCCCTCTACGTCGAGGGCCATATCCCCGGCGCGATCGGCTTTGATTGGCAGGCAGACCTCCAAGACCCAGTCAGCCGGGACTTCCTCGACGCCGGGGCCTTCGGCGAGCTGATGGGCAGCCGCGGCATCTCCAACGACCACACCGTCGTCCTCTATGGCGACCGCAATAACTGGTTCGCCGCCTATACCTACTGGTACTTCGTCTACTACGGCCACAACAAGGTGAAATTGGTCGACGGACCGCGCGAAAAGTGGCTCGCCGAGGGACGCGAGACGGGGACCGAGGTCCCGTCCTATCCGCTGGCGACCTTCGCCGTCGAGGCCGGCGACGACTCGATTCGAGCCTACCGCGACGAGATCCAGGCGGCTCTGGAGAACGGAACGAACCTAATCGACGTGCGCAGCCCGCAGGAGTACTCGGGCGAGCTGATCACGGCGGCCGGCTATGAGCAGGAGGGCGCTCAGCGCGGCGGCCACATTCCCGGCGCCGCCTCGGTCCCTTGGTCAAAAGCCGTGAACGAGGACGGGACGTTCAAATCAGCGCACGAGCTGCGCGGGCTCTACGCCGAGGCGGGGGTCCTCGCCGATGGGCACCCCGTGATCGCCTACTGCCGGATCGGTGAGCGCTCGGCACATACGTGGTTTGTCCTGCGTGAGCTGTTGGGGACCGAGGACGTCAAGAACTACGACGGCTCCTGGACCGAGTGGGGCAATCTCATCGGCGCCCCGATCGAGAAGGGCGCCTAGTCACGGCGGCTGGTCGACGGTGCCTCACTACAAGGCCATCTGCCGGGCGGACTTCAGTCATCGCGTCAGCACCAGGCTTGATGAACAGGGGCTCTTTTGGTTCACCGGAGGTCTGGTGGAGGTGGGCTCGAGTCGCCGTCGGCACCATCTGGAGGTTGAAGCCACGGACCGCGATGAGGCCCTGGGCTTGATCCGAAAAGGCATCGAGGCCGCCGGCGGGGACGCTCGCGACCTCGACATCGTCTGACCGACACTGCACTCGATCGGCGGCAACGCCGCTGGGACGGCCGAAGGCGAACGCCACCGCTGAACTCAAACCCAAGGAGCAAAGATCCGATGGCACGCACCGCTGTCCCGGGGCTTCCACGCGTTTGGCCCCGACCGAAAGTTGAAGTTCGCCCTGGAGTCCTTCTGGGCGGAGGAGACGAACGAGCAAGCGCTGCTGGAGACCCGTAGGCGCCCTGCGCGCTGCCAATCGGCAACGAGCCCAGGCAGCCAGAGTCGACGTAGTCTCCTGCGGCGACTTCAGTCTCTACGACCATGTCCTCGACACTCCCTGGGCGCTGGGGGCGATCCCGTCTCGCTTCGGCTCCGTCGATCGCGAGAGCCTCGGTGACTACTTCGGCCTGGCCCGCGGAACCGACGAGCAGCGGCCGCTGGAGATGACCAAGTGGTTCGACACGAACTGCCACTACCTCGTTCCCGAGCTGGAGCGAGGACAGCGTTTCGAGCTGCGTGCCGATCACTGCTGATCGTCTTCACCGGCTCCGCCGTGCACCTCACCACCACTGCGCGTCGCGCAATTAGATCGTAACACGATAGTTTTTCCCTGTGACTGCCCGTTCCCGCGATCTGCGTCACCTCGGCGATTTCGCGATGAGCCCCCGGGTTCTCGCGATCGCGGGGCTCGCGATCCCGATCGGCGTGCTCAGCGCCGGGGTCGCCTGGTGCCTGCTGCGACTGATCGGCCTGATCACCAACGCCGTCTTCTACCAGCGCTTCGGCACCGCGCTGGTGGCGCCGGGGGAAGGTCACCACTCGCCGGCGCTGATTCTGCTCGCTCCGATCTGCGGTGGCCTGGTCATCGGTCTGATCGCGCGCTTTGGTTCGGAGAAGATCCGCGGCCACGGCATCCCCGAGGCGATCGAGTCGATTCTGGTGTCTGGCAGCAAGGTTCAGCCGCGAGTCGCCCTGCTGAAGCCGATCGCCTCCGCGGTGGCGATCGGCACCGGCGGACCCTTTGGAGCTGAGGGCCCGATCATCATGACCGGGGGCGCCCTGGGTTCGATCTGGGCGCAGTTCCTGCACCTGACCGCCGATGAGCGCAAGACGCTTCTCGTCGCCGGTGCCGCCGCCGGCATGGCGGCAACTTTCAACGCACCACTTGCCTCGGTGCTGCTGGCGGTCGAGCTGCTCCTCTTCGAGTGGCGGCCGCGTAGCTTCATCCCCGTCGTCGCCGCGGTGACGATCGCGACGATCGTGCGCGTGCCGATGCTGGGCAGCGGCGCTCTCTTCCCCGCCCCCGCCGGGGCGCTGCACCTCGATGCCGGCGTCTACGGACTCTGCATCGCTTCGGGCGTCCTCGCTGGTCTGCTGGCACTGCTAGCAACGACCCTGGTCTATCTCTCCGAGGACACCTTCCAACGGCTGCCGATCCACTGGATGTGGTGGCCGGCGCTCGGCGGCGTCATCGTCGGAGTAGGCGGCCTGATCGTCCCCCAGGCGCTGGGCGTCGGCTACAACGTGATCGAATCCGAGCTGAACGGAACGATCACGCTCGATTTGATCGTCGGCATCCTCGTCGTCAAGACGCTGATCTGGTCGCTGTCGCTGGGCTCGGGCACCTCAGGCGGCGTCCTCGCACCGATGCTAATGATCGGCGGCGCCCTCGGCGGTCTCGAGGCGACCGTCTTCCCACACGTCGGCCCTGGGTTCTGGCCGCTCGTGGGATTGGCAGGGGTGCTAGGCGGGGTGATGCGCTCGCCGCTAACGGGCGTCGTCTTTGCGCTCGAGCTGACGCACCGCTACGAAGCCCTGCTGCCGCTGCTGATCGGCGCCACCGTCGCCTACGCGGTCTCGATCCTGGTCCTCCGGCGCTCTGTCCTGACCGAGAAGATCGCCCGCCGCGGCCTGCACCTCACCCGCGAATACAGCATCGACCCGCTCGAGGTGCTGTTCGTGGGTGACGTGATGAGCGCAGTCAAACCCGTCGCCAGCTCGACAGAGACGATCATCGCCCACCCAGATGACACCTTGCGCCATGTCGCCTACGCGATGGCCGAGCATGGCGTGACCCGCCTGCCGGTGGTCGAACGCAACGATCACAGCAAGATGGTCGGGTCCGTCACGCTGGAGCAGCTCCTCCAGGGACGCCTACGCGATCTGCACGAGGAGCGCCACAGCGAACGGGCCCTGCGGCCCCGCGACCTGATCGGCTTCGGCCGTGACAGCGCCACCGAGGAGGCTGTCGGCTAACGATGCCATCGATGTCGCCCGACGACTACGCGAAGCTGCTGGGGTTTCGCTCGGACCTCCGCCGCTTCCTGCGCTGGAGCGAGGAGCAGGCCAAGGCGGAGGGCTTGACGCCGGGCCAGCATCAGCTTCTGCTCGCCGTCAAGGGCCACCGCAGCCCGGACGCGCCGACGATCGGAGAGATCGCCGAGTACCTTGCGCTCCGCCATCACAGCGCTGTCGGTCTCGTTAACCGAGCCGAGAAGTCGGGGCTGGTCGAGCGCACCCGCGATCAGCAAGACCATCGCGTCATCCGCCTGCATCTGACCCCCGTGGGAGATGACCTGATCCGCCGACTATCGCGGGCGCACCTGAATGAGCTGCGCCAACTCCGATCTATCGCGCTGCCCGGTTCCTGACTTTTTCAACGACCCCCTGGGGTGGCCTAAGGGAACGAACGCCCTGAACCCTGCGAATTCGGCCCTAACGGTGGTTTGCCCGCTGCTTGCCGGGCAGGGCGTGGTGCCGTCGGAGCTCGTCTGGATTCACGTCGTGCTGGCGAGGTAGACGTGGGTCGGCTACGTGCACGCCTGGCTCGTGGCCGGCTGGCTGCTGGCAACCTCGGCACGGAACCGAGCTGCCACGGCGCTGATCGAGAGCCCCAGAATCAGCACGACCTTCAACGCACGTCGGAGCGGGTCTCGCTTGCCATGACGGAAGCGGACCGGAACCGGCGCCGGTAAAGGATGTACGGCCTACCGAGATACTGGAACGGAATGCTCCAGGCGTGGACGAGACGGCTGAACGGGAACAGCGCCCAGAAGGACCAGGCGATGATCGCGTGCAGCTGGTAGATCAGCGGCGCCCCCTCGATCGCCCCCACGTCGGGGTTCAGGTAGAAGATCGAGCGCCACCAATCCCCGATCGTGTCGCGGTAGTTGTACGGGTTGCCGGTGAAGAGAGTGTGCCCGAAGGTCATCCAACAGCCGAGCAGGATCAGCACCGTGAGCAGCAGGTAGGTGAGCATGTCCATGCGGCTCGTAGTGCGGCGGACCCGGGGACTGGTCGTGCGGCGATAGAGGAGCCCGAGGAACCCGACCAGCGTCACCAGCCCGGCGATCCCCCCGGCGATCCCGGCGAACCAGCGGTAGAAGTCCTCCGAGATCCCGATCGAAGCGGTCAGCGAGGGCGGGATGCAGAGCCCGATCACATGCCCCCCGATCGCGGCCAGCGCGCCGTAGTGGAAGGCCGGGCTGGCCCAGCCGAGAACGCGGCGGTCGAGCAGTTGGGTGGAGCGGCTGGTCCAGGCGAATTGGTCGGTGCGGTAGCGCCACCAGTGGCCGACCACGAAAGTCGTGATCGCGACGTAGGGCAGGATCACCCAGAGCAGGGTCTCGCCGGCGGAGCTCATCGTCTCGCCTCGGCGCCCGGCATCACCTCTGGCGGGGCGAAAGGCTCAAGGCCGACCAGCTCCTGGGGTGGGCCGGCGGCGGCCAGCACGCCGACCCTGGCCCGCTCGGCCGCCGAGGCGGCGCCGAGCGTGTCGCAGACGGCGTCCAGCACGTCGGCATACGGGCTTTCGAGACCGCGCAGGCTGAGCCGGACCAGCTCCAGCGACGCACGGTGCTCGCGCAGGACGAGCTCGCCACGTCCCTGCGGTGCAGCGGCGGCGAACTCGAGCATCACCGGCAGGTAGTCGGGCAGCTCGGTCCCCTCAAGCGGCAGGCCGGCCGCACGGTAGAGGCGCTTCAGTCGCACCAGCGCGGCTCCGCGCTCGCGCTTGTCGCCGTCGGAGTAGAAGGTCAGGTAGAGGCCCGAGCGCTTGTTGAGGTCGATCGTCTCGACGTAGTGCTGGGCGATCGCCACCGGCTCGTCTCGCGACCACCATCCCAGGAAGCGCTCCAGCGCCGCGACCGCGGGCGAGGGCGGCAGCTCGGCGAGGGCCTCATGGAATCGCTCGTGTGCGCCCAGCAGCTCCTCGTCGGGGTACTGCAGTGCCAGCGAGCAGAGCTTGTAGAGAAGCGCCCTGTTCTCGCGCCGGGCCTGGCGCCCCATCAGCTCTCCCCTTCGCGGCGCCGCCCGCCGGCCATCTTCACGATGTCCAGGTCGACCGGCTCCTCCCCGGCGAGCATGAATCCCTCGATGTCGGCTCCCGGGTCGGGGGCGATCGCGCCGCAGTTGCCGGGACCGCCCTCGAAGTCCAGGCCACAGGTCCCCTGCTGTTCCATCAGCCGCTCGGCCAGCTCGGTATGGGCCTGGGGGATCACGTAGCGGTCGTCGTACTTGGCGATCGCCAGCAGCCGGTACATGTCCTCCACGTCGTTGACGCTCATCCCGACCGCGGCCGGCATCGCCTCGTCATGCTCGCCCAACACCTCGCGCTTTCGCATATGGCCGCGCATCGCGGCAAGGCGGCGCAGGACATCGCGGATCACCTCGCCATCGCCGGCGGCGAGCAGGTTGGCCAGGTAGTCGACCGGGATCCGCATCTGCTCGATCGCCGGGAAGACCTGATCGGGGTCGGCCTCGTAATCGTCCTCTTCGAGGGCGCTGACGATCGGCGAGAGCGGCGGCACGTACCAGACCATCGGCAGCGTGCGGTACTCGGGGTGGAGCGGCAGCGCCACCCGGTAGCGGTGGGCAAGCGCGTAGACCGGCGAGCGCCGCGCTGCCTCGACCCAGTCCTCGGGGATCCCGTCGAACGCCGCTCGCTCGCGCACCTCGGGGTCCTCGGGGTCGAGGAAGACATCGCGCTGGGCGTCGAGCAGATCGTGCTCGTCGGGGACCGAGGCGGCCGCCTCGACGCGGTCGGCGTCATAGAGCACGAGGCCGAGGTAGCGGATCCGCCCGACGCAGGTCTCCGAGCAGATCGTCGGCAGGCCGGCCTCGATCCGCGGGTAGCAGAGGGTGCACTTCTCGGCCTTGCCGGTCTTGTGGTTGAAGTAGACCTTCTTGTAGGGACAGCCGGAGACGCAGAAGCGCCAGCCGCGGCACTTCTCCTGGTCGACGAGGACGATCCCGTCCTCCTCACGCTTGTACATCGCACCCGAGGGGCACGACGCCACGCAGGAGGGGTTGAGGCAGTGCTCGCAGATCCGCGGCAGGTAGAACATGAAGGCCTGCTCGTAGGTGGCCTTGACCTGCTCCTGGATGCCATCGGTCAGCGGGTCCAGGTGGATGCGCTCCGGGGCCCCGGCGAGGTTGTCGTCCCAGTTGGGCCCCCACTCGATCTCCTCCAGCGACTTGCCGGTCAGCTGCGAGCGGGCGCGGGCGACGGGGTCGTGCTCGGAGAGCGGCGCCGTGATCAGCTTCTCGTAGTCGTAGGTCCAGGGCTCGTAGTAGTCGTCGATCTCGGGCAGGTCGGGGTTGGAGAAGATCGAGAGCAGCTTCTTCACCCTCCCCCCCGCCTTCAGCCGCAGCCGCCCCTTGCGGTCGAGCTCCCAGCCGCCCTTCCATTTCTCCTGGTCCTCCCAGCGCTTGGGGTAGCCGATGCCCGGCTTGGTCTCGACGTCGTTGAACCACATGTACTCGGCGCCGGGCCGGTTGGTCCAGACCTGCTTGCAGGTGACCGAGCAGGTGTGGCAGCCGATGCACTTGTCGAGGTTCATCACCATCCCGACCTGCGCCTTGATCTTCACTCGAAGACCACCTCCGCCTCGCGCTTTCGCAGCACCGTGACCTCGTCGCGCTGGGAGCCGGTCGGACCGTAGTAGTTGAAGCCGAAGCTGAGCTGGGCGTAGCCGCCGATGAAGTGGGTCGGCTTCATCACGATCCGGGTCAGCGAGTTGTCGGTGCCACCGCGCTTGCCTTCCAGTTCGGTCAGCGGCACGTTCAGGTGGCGGTCCTTGGCGTGGTACATCAGACAGGTCCCCTCGGGGATGCGGTGGGAGACCGTTGCCCGGCAGGAGACGACGCCGTTGCGGTTATAGGCCTCTACCCAGTCGTTGTCGTGGATCTCGAGCGCCTCGGCGTCCTCGCGGCTGATCCACAGCATGCCGCCGCCGCGGAACAGGGTCAGCATGTGCAGGTTGTCCTGGTACTCGGAGTGAATCGACCACTTCGAGTGCGGGGTCAGGTAGCGCAGGGTCAGCTCGCGTCGCTCCGAGCCTCCCCCCTCGCGCTGATCGCCGAAGATCGCCCGGTGGGCAAGCGGTGGCCGGTAGACCGGCAGCCCTTCGCCCAGCTCAAGCATCCAGGCGTGGTCGAGGTAGAGGTGCATCCGGCCCGAGAGCGTGTGCCAGGGCTTCTCGCGCTCGACGTTCATCGTGAACGGCGCGTAGCGGCGCCCGTGCGCCTCGATCCCCGACCACTCCGGCGCGGTGATCACGGTGCGCGGCTGCACCCGCGCGTCGGCCAGCTCGATGCGGTCGCCCGCGCGGGAGCCGGCGAGGTCGGCGAGGTCGACCCCGGTGGTGTGCTCGAGCGAGCGGAAGCCCTCGACCGCGAGGCGGCCGTTGGTGGTCCCCGAGAGGGCGAGGATCGCCTCGCAGGCGTGCTCGACCCGCTCCAGCGAAGGGCGCCCGTCGGCGACGCCGCCGCGCACGGTGCCGTTGCGGGCGCCGAGCTCGACGACCTCCTCGTCGGCGACCCAACTCGCCCCCTTCACCGCCGTGCCCTGCTCCTCGACCAGCGGCCCCAACGCCTTCCACTTCTCGGCCACCCGCGGGTAGTCGCGCTCGACGACGATCAATTTCGGCATCGTGCGACCTGGTTCGGGCTCGCACTCCCCGGCGCGCCAGTCGCGGACCTCGCCCAGGGGCTGGGAGATCTCGTCCGGCGTGTCGTGCAGCAGCGGCGCCGCGACCATGTCGCGGCGGACGCCGAGGTGCGTCTCAGCCAGCTCTGAGAAGCGCTCGGCGATGCGCCGGAAGGCGTCCCAGTCGGTCTTCGACTCCCAGGGCGGCGGCACCGCCTGGTTGAAGGTGTGGACGAAGGGATGCAGGTCGGTGCTGGAGAGGTCGACCTTCTCGTACCAGGTGGCGGCCGGCAGGACGACGTCGGAGAAGAGGGCGTTGCTCGTCATCCGGAAATCGATCGTGCTCAGCAGGTCGAGCTTGCCCTCCGGCGCCTCCTCGCGCCATGCGACATCATTAGGACGCAGCTCCGGCGGGGACTCCTCGGCGCGAACCGCATTGTCGGTAGTGCCCAGCAGGTGCTTGAGGAAGTACTCGTGGCCCTTGCCCGAGGAGCCGAGCAGGTTGGCGCGCCAGACGGTCATCACCTTGGGCTGGTTGGAGGGCGCGTCGGGGTCCTCGCAGGCAAAGCTCAGCCGCCCCTCACGCAGCTCGCGGACCACGTAGGCGGCCGGTTCGAGCCCGGCCGCCTCGGCCTCCTCGACCAACTCCAGGCTGGAGCGGTCGAAGCTCGGGTAGGAGGGCAGCCAGCCGAGCCGGGCGCCGAGCGCGTTGACGTCGGCGACGTGGCGGCCCTCGAACAGGCCGCGGCCGAGCGGCGAGGCGAGGTCCTCGGGCCGCTGGCGCTCGTAGCGCCACTGGTCGGTGGCCAGGTAGAAGAACGGCGTCCCCGACTGGTGGCGAGGCGGGCGCGTCCAGTCGAGAGCGAAGGCGAGCGTCTGCCAGCCGGCCAGCGGGCGGACCTTCTCCTGGCCGACGTAGTGGGCCCAGCCGCCGCCATTGACGCCCTCGCAGCCGCAGAGCTGGACCAGCGCCAGGAAGGTGCGGTAGACCTGGTCGGAGTGAAACCAGTGGTTGGTGCCGGCGCCCATCGCGATCATCGAACGGCCCTCGGTGACCTCCGCGTTGCGGGCGAACTCGCGCGCCACCCGCGCCACCAGCTCGCCCTTGACGCCAGTGATCGGCTCCTGCCAGGCAGGGGTGCAGGGCTGGGGATCCTCGTAGCCGTCCGGCCACTCGCCCGGCAGCCCCTCGCGCCCGACGCCGTAGTGGGCGAGGCTGAGGTCGAGCACGGTCGTGACCAAGTGATCGCCGACGCGGATCGCCGGCACGCCGCGGCGCACCGAACCGCCGCCTTCGCCATCGCCGACGTCGAAGCGGGGCAGGTCGACGGCGACGCGCTCGCCCGCCCGCTCGATCAGGGTTAGCGCCGGCTCGATGCCGTCGAGCTTCAGGTTCCACTTCCCCGGCTCGCCGTAGCGGTGCCCGACCGACCCCTTGGGCACCGTCGGCTCCCCCGTGCGCTCGTCGATCAGCACCGGCTTCCACTCGGCGTTCTCGTCCTCGCCGCCCTCGTCCGCGAGGTCGGAGGCGCGCAGCAGCCGGTCGGGCACGAAGGCGCCGTCGCGCTCGCGCAGCGTGACCAGCAGCGGCAGGTCGGTGAATTTCCGCGCGTAGTCGCTGAAGTAGGGCGTCTCGCGCTCGACGTAGAACTCCTTGAGGATGACGTGGCCCATCGCCATCGCCATCGCCCCGTCTGAGCCCGGCTCCGCCGCCAGCCAGTGGTCGGCGAACTTGGTGTGCTCGGCGTAGTCGGGGGAGACGACGACCACCTTCTGGCCGCGGTAGCGGGCCTCGGTCATGAAGTGGGCGTCGGGGGTGCGGGTGGTCGGCAGGTTCGTCCCCCAGATCAGCAGGTAGCCGGCGTTCCACCAGTCGCCCGACTCCGGCACGTCGGTCTGGTCGCCGAAGGACTGCGGCGAGGACGGCGGCAGATCCGCGTACCAGTCATAGAAGGAGAGGATCGTGCCGCCGATCAGCGAGAGGAAGCGACTGCCGGCGGCATAGGAGGCCATCGACATCGCCGGGATCGGCGAGAAGCCGACGACGCGGTCGGGGCCGTCGGTCTTGATCGTGTGCACGTGGGCGGCGGCGACCATCTCCGCCGCCTCCTCCCAGGAGGCGCGCACGAAGCCGCCCTTGCCGCGCTGGCGCTTGTAGAGGCGAGATTTGTCGGGGTCTTCGACGATCTCGGCCCAGGCATCGACCGGATCGCCGAGCCGCTCGCGCGCCTCGCGGAACATCGCCAAGAGGCTGCCGCGCACGTAGGGGTACTTGACCCGCAGCGGCGAGTACGTGTACCAAGAGAAGGAGGCGCCGCGGGGGCAGCCGCGCGGCTCGTAGTCGGGCATCTCGGCCCCGGTCGAGGGGTAGTCGACCGCCTGGGACTCCCAGGTGATCAGACCGTCCTTGACGTAGACGTTCCACGAGCAGGAGCCGGTGCAGTTGACGCCGTGAGTCGAGCGCACCACCTTGTCGTGGGCCCAGCGCCCGCGATAGGAGCGCTCCCAGTCTCGGTCCTTGGCGACCAGCTGGCTCCAATGCTCCTCCGAGACAGGTCCCCGACGCAGAAAGCGGTGAGCCTCGAGAAGGGGATTGGGGCGATCCGACAAGGCAATGCCCATTCCTATCACAGCGGGGCGGGCTCGGATCCAATTTACACATCGAATGTGGGCAATCTTCTGCCGGGCGGATACGATGGGCGCGCCGGGGCGCGGAGGGAGAACTCCGTCGGAAACTCCGGGCATCAGACGAGCGGAAGGAAAGACGGTGAAGAGTTGGAACGTGAGCGGCCTGGAGCTGAAGCCGAGGCTGCCAGAGATCATCTCCTCCAGCGAGGACGCGCGAGCCATCGTCCTCGATCTCGGCGCCGGCGAGAGCCTCGACGAGCACGAGGTACACGAGCGAGCCTTCCTCGTAGTCCTCTCAGGGGAGGTCGAGGTGGGAACCGGCGCCGGGGCCAGTGCGGCCGGTGGGGCCGGCCTGCTGGTCGAGTTCGAGCCGCGCGAACGCCACCGGGTAGATGCGCGCAGCGACGCCCGCCTGCTGCTCATTCTCACCCCCTGGCCCGGCGACGGGCACCCGGGCGCGATGGAGATCCGCGAGAAGCTCTACACCCGCCGCCACGCCGCCAAGCGACAGGGGTGAGGGCCACTCCCCCAGGGACTCTTCGACCCGCTCCCGGGTCGAGGCGATCGCTCGCCACTGAGACGCACAACTATCCGTGGGGGGTCGAGCGCTCGCGGATTAGTGCCACCGCGTGCGGCAGCGCATCGGCGATCGCCTCACCGGCCTGCGCGATGCTCCGCGGGCTGCCGGGGAAGTTGACGATCAGGGTCGAGCCGCGGATGCCGGCCACGGCCCGCGAGAGCATCCAGTTGCGGGTGTGAGCCCGGGAGGCCTCGCGCATCGCCTCGGCCAACCCGGGGGCCTCTCGCTCCAGCACCGCGCGGGTCGCCTCCGGGGTGACGTCGGAGGGGGCGAAGCCGGTGCCGCCCGTGGTTAGGACCAGCTCGCAGTGCTCGACATCGGACCAGTGGCGAAGCCGCTCCTCGATCAGATCGCGCTGGTCCGGGATCAGGTCCCGCCCGGCGATCTCGGCGCCGACGGCCTCGGCGAACGCCGCCAGCCGGGCGCCGCTCTCGTCCTCGCCCTCGCCGCGGGACTTCGACGTGCTGACCGTGACGATCGCCGCCCTCACGGCTCAGCTCGACTCGCCGTCGCGGCGCCAGTCACTGCGCCCGCCGCTCTTCTCGAGCAGCACGATCTGCTCCACCTCCACCCCGCGCTCGACGCCCTTGACCATGTCGTAGACGGTCAGGGCGGCGACGGCGCAGGCGGTCATCGCCTCCATCTCGACCCCGGTGCGGCCGACGGTGCGGGCCTCGGCGACCAGCTCGACCAGGCCCGCCTCGACGTCGATCCGCGCCTCGACGTCGACGAAGGTGAGCGGCAGCGGGTGGGCGAGCGGGATCAGGGTCCCGGTCTGCTTGGCGGCCTGGACGCCCGCCAGCCGGGCGACGCCCAGCACCTCGCCCTTCGGGCCGTCGCCAGACTCGACGGCGCCCGCGGTCTCAGGCGACATGCGGATGCGCGCCCGCGCCCGCGCCCGCCTCTCGGTCTGGTCCTTGGCGCCGACGTCGACCATCCGCGCCAGCCCGTCGTCGCCGAGGTGGGTCAGGTCGCTCATAGGGCTTCCTCCAGCGGCGCTGGGGCCGGCTCGCCCTCAACCCAGCTCGACTCGCCGCTGGCGGAGATCTCGCGCTTCCAGATCGGCGCCTCCGCCTTGATCCT
>DASZQM010000239.1:0-3674 GCA_035549645.1 Solirubrobacterales bacterium
TGCCGCCCGCGGCGCCTCCTCCCCCTCCCCCAGCGTCGCCAGCAGCGCCCGGTGTACGAGCAGGTCGGGGTAGCGCCGGATCGGCGAGGTGACGTGACAGTAGGCAGGGCTGCCGAGCCCGGCGTGGCCGCTGTTGCGGTCGCTGTACTGAGCTTGCATCAGGGAGCGGAGCACGAGCGATGTATACGCCACCCGGCCGTGACCGCGCCGTTTCGCCTCCGCCACCACCAGGCGGCTCGCCTCCGCCGCGATTGCGCCGGCCTGGCTCGGCGCCAGCCCGCCCCGCAGCGGCGGCGTCGGCACGCCGAGCGCTGCCAGCTGCTCGAGCAGGCGCTCGATCCGCAGCGGGTCGGGCTGGGCGTGGACCCGGTAGACGGCCGGGACCCGCTTGCGCTCGAGCAGCTGCGCTACCTGTTCGTTGGTGAGGATCATCAGCCGCTCGATCAGGCGATGGGACTCGGTCTGGGAGACGGCGCGGGCGCCGGTCACTTCGCCGTCGGAGTCGAAGCGAAACTCGGGCTCGCTGGACTCGACGTCGAGGCCGGTCGCGCCGCGGCCCTCGGCGAGGGCCGCGGCCGCCTCGCGAGCCGCCGCCAACGGCTCGGCCACCTCGGCGGGCGGCTCGACATCCCCGGCGAAGACCCGGTCGAGCTGGTCGTAGTCGAGCCTTGCCTGCGAGCGGATGCGGCTGCGGTAGAAGCTCGCACTCGACGGCGCGCCGCCCGGGCCGAGCTCGATCTCGGCGGTCACCGCAAGCCGCTCGACGCCCGGCGCCAGGCTGCAGGCGTCCTCGCTCAGGGCACGAGGCAGCATCGGCTCGACCGCGCCCGGGACGTAGGTGCTGTTGGCGCGCGCCCGCGCCTCGAGGTCCAGCGGCGTGTCCGGCTTGACGTGCGCCGCGACGTCGGCGATGTGCACCCAGACGCGCCAGCCGTCCCCCTCGCGCTGAGCCGAGACCGCGTCGTCGAAGTCGCGCGCGGTGGCGGGATCGACCGTGAAGGTGTCGAGCGCGGTCAGGTCCCGCCGGCGGGCGCCGCTCGCCGCGGCCGCCTCGGCGGCGCGCCCAGCTTCGGTCTCCAGCGCCGCCGGAAACCCCCGGCGCCCGAGACGGTCTTCGAGCAGGCGCTCCATCGCCTCGCGCGCGTTGCGAGGCTCCTGCCGCCGCTGGGCCCGGCCCCGCCGACGCTGGCGCTCACGGTAATAGCGCCAGTCGCGCTTGCTCACTGCTGCGGCGCCTGCCGCGCCAGCACCCCCAGGGCGCGTTCGAGGCCCTCGTCGGGGACCGTGCGCGGATTGTCGGCGGCTTTCACATCTGGGTGGATGCCGTGGCTCTGCGCCAGGTTGACGCCGTCGGGCGTGAAGTACTCGCCGATCGTCAGCTTCAGCGCACCGCCGTTGGAGAGCCCGATCTCCTGCTGGAAGACGCCCTTGCCGTAGGAACGGGTGCCGACCACGGTCGCGTCGGCATCGTCGGCGAGGGCCGCGGTGAGGATCTCGGCCGCCGAGGCCGTGTTGCGGTCGATCAGCACGACCATCGGCAGCGCCGGCAGGTTTTCGCCGACGGTCTTGTAGACGGAGTGCCCCTGGGTGCGGGAGTCGGTGGTGACGACCACTTCGTCCCTGGGCAGGAAGACGCTCGCGGTCAGCACCGCCTCCTCGAGCAGGCCGCCGCCGTTGCCGCGCAGGTCGAGCACGATCCCTTCGGCGCCTTCTTCCTCGACCGCTTCGACCCCCTTGCGCAGCAGCGCGTGCGCGCCTTCGCTGAAGGAGATCAGGCGCACGTAGCCGAGCTTGCGCCCGTGGACTTCCTCCACTTTGTGGGTGACCACGGGCAGCGCGATCTGGGCGCGCGTCACTTTCAGCTGACACACGTCGCCGCTCTTCGGGTCCTTGACCCCGATCGTCACCTCAGTCCCTTCCGGGCCTTTGATCTTCTCGGTCGAGACGATGCTGCTCTCGCCGGCGATCGAGTCGCCGTTGACGGAGACGATCAGCTCGCCGGCCTCGATTCCCGCTTCCTCGGCGGGCGAATGGGGGAAGACCTTGTCGATGCGCAGCCCCTGCTTCACTTCCGAGACGCTCAGCCCGATCCCGGAGAAGCGGCCGGAGATCTCTTCGTTGAAGTGGGCCAGCGCTTCTGGAGAGAAGTAGTCGGAGAAGCGGTCCTTGTGGCGGCGGCGCAGCTCGCGGACCATGCCCTGCAGCGAGGCGTTGGTCAGCTCGGTCGAGCCAACCGGCCGGTAGTAGTTGTCTTCGATCAGTTCGGTCGCTTCGAGGTTGAGCCCGGCGCTGTCGTCGACGAAATGGTCGCGGAGGAATTCCGGCAGCTTGGCGGGGTGGCCGCCGAGCCAGATTCCGGCACAGAGGACGGCGATCAAGGCGACCGCAAGGGCCGCGATCCGACCCGCCCTCACCGTGGGCTCAGACCTTCAGGAAGCGGCGCAGGGTGACGCCGGAGCCGATCGCGGAGACCAGCACCGAGGCGCCGAAGAGGATCGCGACCAGGGCCGGGAATGAGAGCGTGCTGTTGTTCTGAGCCGCCAGGAACGAGAAGGTGTCGCTCAGCGGGTCGACGATCGTGATCTTGCCCAGCCACAGGATCAGTATGGCTATCAGGCCACCGGCGAAGCCGACGACGACGCCCTCGATCATGAAGGGCCAGCGGATGAACCAGCGGGTGGCGCCGACCAGCCGCATCACCTCGACCTCGCGGCGGCGGGTGTAGATCGAGAGCCGGATCGTGTTGCCGACCAGCATCAGCGAGGCGAGGATCAGCAGCGCCGTGATCACGCTCAGCACGATCTTCAGCGCGCTCGTCACCTGCTCGATCTTCTTGCCGCCCTGCTGCTGTTCGAAGGTCGGGTTTTCGGCGTTGATGATCGGCGAGATCGGCTTCGGCTTGCCGTCGGGGCCCGGCGGAGCGACGGCGGCGCGCGTCGCTTCCAGGTTGCTGGCGTCGTCGGGCTTGACCGAGAAGTTGCCCGGCAGCGGGTTGTAGCCGTGCAGCTGGGTGATCGATTCTTCGACCTTGGCCTTGCCGTAGGAGGCCTTGAATTCGGCCAGCGCCTGGTCCTTGCTGATGAAGCGAACCGACTTGACGTGCGGAATCGCTTCCAGCTTGGCCTGCAGGGCGTTGATTTCGGCCTGGGTCGCGTCGTCGTAGACGGGCACGCGGAATTCGAGGCTCTGGCGGATCTCGCTGCTCTTCGCCTGGGTGGTCTGGAAGATCGGGATCAGCACGCCGAGCAGGATCACGGTGGTGACCGTGGTGACGATCGCGGCCATGCTCGGTGCCCCGTTGCGGCGCAGCGCACGGAAGGCCTCGGCGATGAAGAAGGGAAGCTTGGACATGGGTCTAGATCAGCGCGTCGTGTCCGTTGGTCTGGCCCTCGGGGGCGATGCCCATCTCGGCCCGCATCCGCACGCCGAACTCGGTCGTCGACTCCTCCGTGTAGCCGCCCGAGACCTCGTCGCGGACGACGCGGCCCTCGTAGAGCTCGATCACGCGGCGGCGCATGTTGTCGACCATCTCTCGGTCGTGGGTGACGACGACGACGGTCGTGCCGGTCTTGTTGATCCGGTAGAGCAGCTGCATCACGCCGATCGAGGTGACCGGGTCGAGGTTGCCGCTGGGCTCGTCGGCGAGCAGCAACGGCGGATGGTTGACGAAGGCG
>DASZQM010000240.1:0-8212 GCA_035549645.1 Solirubrobacterales bacterium
CGATCCGCGCCGGGGCGGTAGCGTGGCGGTCGCATGATCGATTTCGAGGCCGAGGGACTGCTCGACGGGCTCGAGGGCAAGCCCCGCGAGGACCGGCTCGCTCTGCTCGAGGAGCTCGAGGACGACGGCGCGAGCCTCGAGGAACTGCACGAAGCCGTCGCCGCCGGGCGGCTGACGCTGCTGCCGGTCGAGCGCGCCCTCGCCGGTCCCGGCCGGCGCTACTCCCCGCGCGAAATCGCCGAGATCTCCGGACTCGACCTCGAGCTGGTGCAGCGCTTCAGCGCGGCGCTCGGCGTTCCCTACCCTGGCCCGGACGAGCAGACTGGCACCGAGGCCGACCTCGAAGCCGTCTGCCACGCCAAGGAACTGCGCGATGCAGGATTGCCGGAGGAGGGGATGCTCTCGGTCGCGCGGACCGTGGGCATGGGAATGGCGCGGATCGCCGAGGCCAATCGCGAGCTGACGGTGCGCACGCTGATGCAGCCGGGGGATACCGAACGTGACCTTGCCCACCGCTTTGCTCAGGCGGCCGAGTTCATGCTGCCCCTTTTCGCACCGATCCTGACCTACACCTTCCAGGCCCAGATGCTGGAGCAGATCAGGCGCGACGTGATCGGTGCTGCCGACCTCGAATCGGGCGAGATCCGCGGCACGACCGATCTTGCCGTCTGCTTCGCCGACCTGGTGGAGTTCACCCGCCTCGGCGAGGAGATCGCGCCCGAGGAACTGGGCTCGGTGGCGGGTCGTTTCGAGGAGATGGCGAGCGAGGTCGCCGAAGGCCCGGTGCGGCTGGTGAAGACGATCGGCGACGCGGCGATGATGGTCTCGACCGAGGTCGAGCCGATGCTCGACGCCGCCCTGGACCTGATTGCGCTCGCCGAAGACGAAGGGGAGGAGTTCCCGGTGCTGCGGGCGGGGATCGCCTACGGCCCGACCCTCACCCAGTCCGGCGACTACTACGGGAGCTCGGTCAACCTCGCCAGCCGCATCACCGGCATCGCCCGCCCGGAAAGCGTCCTGATCGACGAGGCGACCAAAGCAGAGGCTGGCGATGGCTTCACCTACTCCTTCGCCGGCGAGCGCAAACTCAAGGGCATCGACACGCGCGTCAAGCTCTACCGCGTCCGCCGCCCGGCGGCCTGAAGGAGGGGGGAGAGAATCCCTCCGATGCAGCATTACCCGGGCGATGACCCGGGTAATGCTGCATCGAGATTCCGCAGAGGTATGGCGGCTGGTTCGGCGCCAGCATGGAGTGATCGCACGCAGGCAACTGATGTCCCTCGGATTTGGCGAGGAAGCGATCGAACACCGGCTCCGTCATGGTCGTCTCTACCGACTGTGGAAGGGGGTATACGCGGTGGGGCGCCCAGAAACGAGCCGAGAGGGCTTGTTGATGGCAGCAACATTGGCCTGCGGACCACACGCGTGCATCAGTCATCACGGCGCCGGTTGGCTGTGGGGCATAGTCGAATGGCGCGATCGCCTCGACGTGGTCGTGCCGGCGAGGGTGCATCGGCGTCGACCGGGGATCTGGGTGCACCGGCGCCTCGCGGGCGATGCTCACCGCCGGCTCAAAGGCATACCGCTCACCGATCCGGTCGACACGCTCATCGATCTTGCCTGTGAGCTGCCGGACCCGTTGCTGGAGCGAGCGATACGCGAGGCGGACCGCCTTGACCTGGTCGACCCGGAAGCGCTGCGTGCGGCGCTCGACGCCACGCCGAGACGTCCCGGCATCGGGCGGCTGCGCTCGGTGCTCGACGCGCCGACATTTGAGCTCACCGACTCCGAATTGGAGCGGCGCTTCCTGCGTCTCGTCCATCGGGCGAATCTGCCAAGCCCGCTGACTCAGGTCTGGTTGAGCGCGTATCGCGTCGATTTCTACTGGCCCACTCTGGGCCTCGTCGTGGAGACGGACGGCTTGACTTATCACCGCACCGCCTCGCAGCAGAAGGAGGACCGTATCCGCGATCAGGCGCATACCGCGGCCGGTCTGACCGTTCTCCGCTTCACCGCTTTCCAGGTCAACTTCGAACCGGAGCGGACCGTCGCAACTCTGACGGCGGTTGTGTCGCGACTTCGATGATGCATTACCCGGGTCTCAGGCCGGGCAATGCTTCGCCGAAGGTTCAGGCGGGCTTGCGGGCGGAGACGAGCAGGTTGTAGAAGAGCTCGGCTGGCAGGTAGGGCTCGAGCACGGTGCTGTCGACCTTCTGCAGGGCCATGTAGCTGCGGAAGGCGAAGCGGCGCCAGGCCCAGGAGATCGATTCGGGCTCGGCGCTCGACTCGACCGTGCGCAGGCCCCAGCCCCAGGCGTTGGCGAGCAGCTCCTCGCCGCCGACGTGGCGGTTCTCGAAGCCGGCGTCGCGCAGGAGGCGGCGCAGGTCGGCGGGGGCGAAGGCGTGGACGTCGACCTCGCCCTCGAGCGCGTGGCCGTCGGACTGCTCGGCCTCGGCGACCGCCCGTGGGTCGGCGCGGACCAGACGGCGCCAGGCGGGTGCCACCAGGAGGCCGGCGCGCTTGGGCAGTGCCGCCAGGCGATCGCCGTAGCGGGAGGGCTCGCCGGCGAAGGCGATCGCGCCGCCCGGTCGCAGCACGCGGCGGAATTCGGCGAAGGCCTTGTCGAGGTCGGGGATGTGGTGGAGGACGGCGTGGCCGAAGACGAGGTCGAAGCTCTCGTCGGCGAAGGGCAGCACCTCGGCCTCGGTGCGCACCGTCTTCACATCGAGCCCGAGGGCCTCCGCGGTGGCGCTGAGCTGGCTCAGCATCCCCGGCGAGATGTCGGTTGCCGTCAGCTTCTCGATCACTCCCAGCTGGACCAGGTTGAGCGAGAAGTAGCCGGTCCCCGAGCCGATCTCGAGCGCCTCGGGGAAGCTCGCCCGCTTCTCCCCGCCCAAAGCCTTGACCAGCTTCTGGCGCACCTGCTCCTGGCCGGTCTCGCCGAAGTCGATGCCCCACTTGGCGTCGTATTCGTGGGCGGCGGCGTCGTGGTAGCGGGTGTTGACGTCCTTGATGTGCTCGGGAGTGGCTGTGGGGGAGGCTGGCATGGCGCGGAACTCTACGCGGATCGGCCCGCTCTTCGCCCGCGGTCGCATTTGTCGCCGGCATGCGGAAACAAGTGCGACATCAATACGGTGGCAGCCCCGTGAGCGCCGAATACCTGCAGCAGAACCAGCCCGAGGGCGTGCCGCCGCTGCCGCTGACCGGCGAGCGCACGCTTCCCGACGTGCCGGAGGAGAACTACTGGTACCGCCGTCACCTCGTCGTCTACGAGTGGATCGCGGCGCGGGTGGGGGGGAAGCGGGTCGTCGACATGGCCTGTGGCGAGGGCTACGGCTCCAACGTCCTCGCCGGGAGCGCCGCCTCGGTCATCGGCGTCGACGCCAACCCCGAGGCGCACGAGCACGCGCGGCTTCGCTACGTGCGGCCCAACCTGCGGTACGAGCGCGACCTGGTCGAAAGCTTTGCCGAGCCCTGCGATGCCGTCGTCTTCCTGCAGACGATCGAGCACGTCCAGGACGCGGGCGCGATCCTCGACCACTTCCGCTCGATGCTGGCGCCGGGGGGCGTCGCCTACGTCTCGACCCCGAACCTGCTCACCCTCGCCCCACCCGGGGCGGAGAAGTCCGACAACCCCTGGCACGTGCGCGAGTACCGGGCCGAGGAGTTTCGCCGGCTCTGTGAGGCGCACTTCCCCCGGGTCGAGATGCTCGGCCTCTTCCACGCCCGCAAGCTGCGCGCGCACGAGATCGCGATCAAGCTGGGCTGGGACAGCGTCCACAAGGCGCTTCACCTCACCGCTCCCTTCTACGACCGCTTCACGCCGGCGATCGCCGCCTCCGATTTCAAGCTCGAGCGGGGCAACCTCAACCGCGCGCTTGATTTCCTCGCGGTCTGTCACGCCTGAGCAGATGGCCGCTGGTACCCCTGGCTGGGACAGCAGCGCCGGCGACCTCGCCATCGTCCTCCACTCCCACATGCCCTACGTCGAGGGCTTCGGGACCTACCCCTTCGGCGAGGAGTGGCTGTTCGACGCGGTGATCCGCTCCTACCTGCCGGTGCTGGAGGTGGCGGAGCGGCTGACGATGACGATCACGCCGGTGCTCGCCGACCAGCTCGAGGACGCCGGGGTCAAGGAGCGGCTGCGCCGCTTCCTCGTCGATTGGCGGGTCGGCGCCGCCAAGGCCGACATCGAGGAGGTCGACCCGGAGTGCGTCGAGGCCTGTCGGGCGGAGCTGCGGCGCTATCGCCGCGCGCTCGAGCTGCTCGACGCGCACGGGGGAGATCCCCTGCGGCCCTTTCAGGAGGCGGTCTCGAGCGGCCGGATTGCCCTTGCCGCCTCCGCCGCCACGCACGCCGTACTGCCGCTGCTGGCGACGCGCGAGGGGGTGCGCCTGCAGATCGACGCCGGCCTGCGCTCGCACCGGCGCCGCTTCGACTGGGACGGCGGCTTCTGGCTGCCGGAGTGCGCCTACACGCCGGGGCTGGAGTGGCGCCTGGCCGAGCAGGGAGTCGAGTGGTTCTGCGTCGACCAGAGCCGCCACCGGGAGCCGCTGGAGGCGCTGGCGCCGATCGCAACCGAGGCAGGCCCGGTCGCCCTGCCGATCGATTGGGAGGCGATCCAATGGCTCTGGTCGCTGGACGGCTACCCCTCCGACCCCGCCCACGCCCAGTTCGCCGGCGAGTCGCTGCGCGGCGTTCGGATCTGGAAGGTCGGCGGAGGCGGCTACGACCCGGCGGCGGCGGAGGCGGTGGCGCGGCGCCAGGCCGGCGAGTTCCTCGCCGCGACCGCGGCCCGCCTGCGCGAGTACAGCGCCGGCCACGACGGGCGCCGCGGTCTGCTCGTCTTCGCGATCGACACCGAGCTGCTCGGCCACTGGTGGTCGGAGGGGGCGATCTGGCTACGCGAGGTGCTCGCCGGGGCCGATGCCGCCGGCGTGCGCCTGCTCACCGTGCCCGAGGCGCTTGCCGAGCACGAGCCGCTGCGGCGCCCGCTGCGGGCCTCGACCTGGGGCGAGGAGAAGGACCTCCGCACCTGGGACTCGCCGCCGGTCGAAGACCTCGCCTGGGGCGCGCGGCGGCTGGAGCTGCGGGTGGCGCGAGCGCTCTCAGCCGGCCTCCGCGGCGACGCCGCCGAACGCGCCGTGCGCGAGCTGCTTGCCGCCCAGGCGAGCGACTGGGCCTTCCTCGACCAGCGCCGCCAGGCCGGCGACTACGCCTTCCTGCGGGCGATTTCCCATTCCCATGCCGCGCTCGAGGCCATAGACTCCCCGGCCATCGCCGATCCGCGCATGCGCGCCCTAGCCCCTGACCTGAGCCTCTCGCCGCTGCTGCTTCCGTGACCCGCGTCCTCATCCTCTCCTGGGAGTACCCGCCGCTGATCGAGGGCGGCCTCGCCCGCCACGTGCGCAAGCTCTCCGAGGCATTGGTCGACCGCGACGTCGAGGTGCATGTGCTGACCCGCGGCGGCGAGGAGTCGCCGGCCGAGGAGCGGCGCGGGGGAGTGACGATCCACCGCATCCGCGAGCCGAAGCGGCCGACCGACCTCGGCGAGTTCGTCGCCTGGGTCGAGCGGATGAACTCCGACATGCTCGCGGCCGGGGTCGAGCTCGGCGACCGCTACGACTTCGACCTCGTCCACGGCCACGACTGGCTCGTCGCCAACGCCTGCGACCACCTGGCCAAACGCTTCGACGCGCCCCTGGTGACGACGATCCACGCCACCGAGCACGGTCGCCACCAGGGCTGGGTCGACAAGCACCCCCAGACCTACATCCACGGGGTAGAGCGCTGGATCACCAACCGCTCCGATCGCGTGATCGCCTGCTCGCACTACATGCGCGAGCAGATCGCCGACATCTTCGGCGTCGACGAGGAGCGCGTCTCGGTCATCCCCAACGGGATCGACCCCGACGACCTGCAGCCGCAGGACCCGGCCGAGCTGACCCGGCTGCGGGCCGAGTTTGCCGCGCCGGAGGAGAAGCTGGTCCTGCTGATCGGCCGCCTCGTCTACGAGAAGGGTTTCCAGCTCGCGCTCGAGGCGATGCCGCGGCTGATCGAGGAGGTCCCCGGCACGCGCTTCCTGATCGCCGGCTCCGGCACCCACGAGGCCGAGCTGCACAAGCAGGCCGAGGAGCTGGGCTTGATGGAGCACGGCACCTTCCTCGGCTGGATCGGCGACGACGTCCTGCACTCGCTCTACCGGATCGCCGACCTCACCGTGGTGCCCTCGATCTATGAGCCCTTCGGCCTCGTCGCCCTCGAGGCGATGGCCTCGGGCTGCCCCTGCATCGTCGCCGACACCGGTGGCCTGCGCGAGGTCGTGCCGCACGAGGACGTCGGCCTGCGCTTCCGCGCCCACGACCCCGAAGCGCTGGCCGAGGTGGCGATCCGCGTCCTCTCCGACGACGAGCTCGGCCGCAGCCTCGTCGCCGAAGCCTACGAGCACCTGCGCCAGTTCGACTGGGGCGATGTCGCCGAGCAGACCGCCGCGGTCTACGCCGACCTCGCCGCAGACAACAAGCTGCGGTCGGTATCTTGAGCTGAGCACCTAGAAGCGGCAGATCTCCCCTGGCCTGTCTTCCGCGCCGCCTATGTGGACTTTTTCGCCGGAAAGGGAGATAAATGCCGCCCGTGTCGATCGCTGCCATTTTTGGAGAAAACCTCGCCCGCTGCCGCGAAAAGGTGGGGCTCTCGCAGGAGGAGCTTGGCATTCGCGCCTCGCTGCACCGGACCGAGATCAGCCAGCTCGAGCGCGGCCTGCGGGTCGCCCGCATCGACACGCTGGTGAAGCTGGCCGGTGCGCTCGGCATTCCCCCGGCGGAACTGATCGTGGGGATCGACTGGACCCCGGCCAGCGTCACCGCCGGCAGTTTCTCCCTCGACCGGCGCGGCGACTAGCCCGGCGGCTGCAACGTGGTCCAGGCGTCCGGGTCCGGCTCGACCGGGTCGGGCCAGCGCAGCTGCTCAGGCGCCTCTCGCATGCGGATGATGCGGGCGGGGATGCCGGCGACGACGGCGTTGGCGGGGACGTCCTTGGTGACGACCGCGTTGGTGCCGACGATCGCGTTGTCGCCGACGCTGACCCCGCGCAGGATGCAGGCGCCGTAGCCGATCCAGACGTTGGAGCCGACCTCGACGTCGCGCTTGTAGATGCCCTGCAGGCGGATCGGGCGCTCGACTTCGACCACGCCGTGATCGAAGTCGATGAACATCGCCCGGTCGGCGATCACGCACTGCTCGCCGATCCGCACGTGCTGGTAGGCGGAGATCGTGCACTCCTGTCCCATCACCGTCTTGGCGCCGATCTCGACCCGGCCCTCGTGGCAGCGGATCTTGGTCTTGTCGCCGATCCAGACGAAGCGTCCGAAATCGACCCGCCCCCCGGCGCCGATCTCCAGTTCGAGCTCGCGACCGAAGAAGACGAGCCCGTCGGTGTGCCAGCGCCTCCCGGCGGCGGTGAAGAGGCGCCGCCAGAGATAGCGGACGAGCAGCCGCCCATATCTGCGGTTCAGCATTCCGTTGCGGGCGAGAAAGCGGATCGTGCGATTCACGGCGGCGGGAACTCTAGACTCACCGACCCAATGGCAGACGTCGCCAGGACAGCCCCCCTCGCCGAGCGCCTCATCGCCGGCGACAAGCGCGCCCTGGCGCGGGCGATCACGCTGATCGAGTCCGACGACCCGGCGGGCTGGGAGCTGGTGCGCGAGGTCTACCCACGCACCGGCAAGGCGCGGATCGTCGGCTTCACCGGACCACCCGGCGTCGGCAAGAGCACGCTGATCGGGGCGCTGACCGCCGAGCTGCGCAAGGCCGAGCGCCAGGTCGCGGTGCTCTCGATCGACCCCTCCAGCCCCTTCACCCAGGGCGCCCTGCTCGGCGACCGCATCCGCCTCTCCGACCACTTCCTCGACCCCGGCGTCTTCATCCGCTCGATGGCCTCGCGCGGCGCCCTCGGCGGCCTCTCCGAGGCGGCGCTGCAGGTGGCCCTGGCGATGGACGCGGCAGGCAAGGACGACGTGCTGATCGAGACCGTCGGTGTCGGCCAGGCCGAGATCGACATCGTCGATCACGCCGACACGATCGTGCTCGCCCTGATGCCCGGCTCGGGCGACTCGATCCAGGCGCTGAAGGCCGGCGTGATGGAGATCCCTGACGTGATCGTCGTCAACAAGGCCGACCACCCCTTGACCGACACGATGGTCCGCGAGAT
>DASZQM010000241.1:0-8878 GCA_035549645.1 Solirubrobacterales bacterium
CAAACGGAAGATCGGCCCAAGGCGCCAGCCCGGCTCCAGTGACGGGCTAACAACTGCTCAGGCCGAGCGGGAGATGCAGAGGCGAATCGAGCTTGAGCGGCCGGTCATCCGCTCCCGGCTCACGGTCGAGGCGACGGGCAAGCTCTACCTGGAGCACTTGGAGCATGTGCTGGAGCGCAAGCCCTCGACCGTCGGCGGCTATCGCTCAATGCTCAGTCGCCACATCGAGCCGTTCTTTGAGGACCGGACGCTTGAGCGCGTGACGGCTGAAGACATCCGGCGCTTTCTGGCAGCGAAGAAGCGCGAAGGGCTCAGCACGAAAACCGTCACCAACTGCCTTGTCTTCATGCACGGCCTTTTCGCCTTCGCGGTAAAACGCGAATGGATGCTCGCCAATCCCGTCGCGGCGGTTGACCGGCCTCGGGCTCGTGGAGCCGACCCTGATATCCGCTACCTCGACTTGGAGGAACTCGAGGCGCTCCTCCGGGCGGTCGCTGACGACTACCTCGGACCGACTGAGCACGCGGTCTATCTGACCGCGGCAATGAGCGGCCTACGGCAAGGAGAGCTGATCGCCTTGCGCTGGATGGACATCGACTGGCAGGCAAGACGGATCAGGGTCCGGCGCAACTACACGCGCCAGCAGTTCGGCACGCCGAAGTCACGGCGCTCATCGCGCTCGGTGCCAATGACCGACCGAGTGGCGGGCGAGCTTGAGCGGCACTTTCAGCGCTCCGAGTTCCAGGCTGACGACGACCTTGTGCTCTGTCATCCGCATACCGGCCATCCACTGGACGACTCGAAACTGCGCAAGCGGTTCAAGGAGGCGCTGGTCCGCGCCGAGCTTCGGAGCATTCGCTTCCACGACCTGCGCCACACCTTCGGCACTCACTGCGCCTCGGCCGGGGTGCCCCTGAGGACGTTGCAGGAGTGGCTTGGGCATCGCGACTTCACGACCACGCTCATCTATGCCGACTACGCGCCGAGTCCCCATGAGGCCGAGTTGGTCGAGCGTGCATTCAGCCCACCAGCGGCGGTGCCGACTGCTGGATTCGAGGCCGGAAGGCGATACTCTGGAACAGATGAATGACGCTCAGCAGAACGTACTTGCCGCTGCGACCGATGCCGAGAAGGCTGTCGAGACGCCGACCGCGATCGACGCGGACGAGCTGGCAAAGGCTCGTCTCGACGAGCGCTGGCGGGAGTTTTGCTTGAACGCGGAGCAGTACGTCGCGGAAACCACGCGCCCCAGCACGCGCGTCGGCCAGCCTGTCTAGCCCTCCGGCAGGAGCGGCATCCAGAGTCGACTCCGCTGCTCACCGTCTGCGTCTCTCTGCTTCGTGAGCGACGCGCGGAATCCGAAGTGCTGCCGCCAGTAGTTCTCGGTTGCGGCGTCGAAGGGGTCCACGGCGATCACGGCTGCACCGACTCGACGTGAGCCGATTTGGCCGATGCCGACCGCGTGGCGAAGGATCGTCGCTGCGTCCACGTCCGCACTGGCTGCTCGCGCCAGCCAGAGGATCAGCACGGCTCCTTGGCGCGGATGACTCGCCGAGACCTCTTTGCGGTGCTTCGTCCGTAGCTCTACTTCGCTCATGCCGAGCGAGTAGAAACCCGCGACCTCGCCTTTGACGAGAAGGACGTAGGTCGCGATGTGGCTCACCTCCCGAAGGGCGCGCTCCTTGAGCCAGGAGGCTGCAGCTTCCCCGGCGCGTCCTGGCGGTGCCTCGAAGCGTTCGATGGCGCGCACGAGTGCTGGATCAGCGCTTAGCTGCTCGGCCGTCAGATGAATCCACTCGTGCTCGATCAAGGCGGGCGCAGGCTATCCGCCCGCCATCGCTGAACGTTTTTTCAGCGATGCCCGATGCTCCGGTGGTTCCAATGTGGTTCTGTCTTGAGCAAAGACGGGGCGAACTGAGCGAACCTACCTGGCTCTATAGAGCCAGGTAGAGCAGTGCTGATCGTGCCCCCAGGGCCTCATAACCCGAAGGTCGCAGGTTCGAATCCTGCCCCCGCTATAGGACGGAAACCCGCTTATCAAGCGGGTTTTCGCGTTTTTGGGGGACCTCAAAATCGGCCAAAAAACGCCCTGGGGCAACGCCGGGGGCAACACGAGGTCTGAGAGAGGTCGATTCCAGCCCTTGCGCAGGGCTTCCAGTCCTCCTACGTTCGCCCGCGAGAAAATGCGAATAAGCGGCGCCGGCGGCGCTGTCGCGCCCCGGGCCCGGCGCCGAAGAACCAACCTTCGTATCCGCGAGGAAAACCAAGGGCGGGTACGACGACGCGATCGGGGAGCGCGACCCGGCTCCCGTCGAGCGCCTTGTCGCGACGATGTGGCCGTCGAACAGATGCCCGCAACCTTCCGGTTGCGAACACGCTCGAAACCAGCGATCAGTCCGGGCGCTATTCGGCCTCGCTCGGCCGGGAAAAATGATGAGCTGCGTGAGGTCGGTTGCATGCCATTGCAGCCGCTCTGACACGGAACACGACTACGGGGGGACGGCCTTCGCCGATCGGTTCGACGCGCCATCGTTGGAGCTGGGCTCCGAGCGGTATGTCAACCCGGCTGTGCGGCTGGACCCAGGCTTTCGTATAGAGAGACGGCCCGACGCGAACAGCGATCCGCGACGTTCGGTTGACGTCGGTGAATCTGATTCGTTCTCCGCTGGAGCCGCACTTCCAATCCATCCGCCCGACCCCGTCAGCTTCGTCGACGAGGGTCCAGCGCTCCGCGCTCACGCTTCTAGCGGCGGTTGCTCCACCAGCCTCCGACGCGCCCCCGATAAGGGCGAAGGCAGCTATCAACAGCAGGCAGAGTGAAGGGCGCCAATGCATGGGTTTCTCTTTCCCCTGATCCTCACCTCCCAACCCTGAGCAATCCCAACGCCTATGGTTCGGTCTGAACTGCCATGGGAGCACGGTTAGATCATCTCCCCGATGCAAGTATCGGACCGGCTGGGGCAACAAATGGGGCAACGCGCCCCAGATCCCAGCCGATCTCCATGTAGCCCGATTCCCAGAATCCGCTTGAAACCGTGCCCCACGTGGTCCGGCGGGAGGTTGCGTCTGGGAGGGGGGAAAGTAGATCTCCTGCAACGTCTGAGGGGTCTATTGACTTATAGGGGAGATGAGCAAGGCGACGGAGATCCAGACCTCCCCTGAGGGAGCTGAGGCTGGCGGTACGTTCGCCGAGTTCTTCGCGGACGGCTATCCGCGCTTGGTTCGGGCCCTACTGCCGGCCACCCGCGATCTAGGAGTCGCCGAGGAGGTTGCCCAAGAGGCGATGACGCGTGTCTTCGCCCGCTGGGGTCGGGTCAGCCGGCTCGATTCCCCGATCGGATATGCCTACGTCGCCGCGCTCAACGTTCACAGGCGCCGGTCCAGGCGGCCGTGGGCACCGCTTGCGCGAGACATTGCCGATCCCAGGCCCGACCCCGTCTGGCAGGTGGCAAGCCGCGACCGACTGATGGTCGCCCTCGCAGCCCTGCCCATGGGGGAGCGGGATGCACTGCTGCTTGTCTCGTTCCTCGGGCTGAGCACTGAGGAGGCTGGACGCGCGCTGAAGATCAAGCCGGCCTCGGTTCGGAGCCGGCTTCACAGAGCGCGCGCCTCGCTACAAGAACTAAAGGAGAGGGAAGATGGATAGGGACGATCTCGCGCTTGAAATTCGGGACAGCCTCGAGAAGGTGTATCCACATTCGCTCGATCACGGAGTGATCGTCGCTCGCGCCGGCAGGCGCCGCCAGCGCCGCCGGATCGGTGCGATCGGCGCTGCTTTTTTGCTGGTGGCCGTCGCCGCGATCGTGATCGCGGTCGTCGGTGGGTCTTCGCAGACGCCCTTCGGTCCGCCGGTGGTTCAGGCCTCCGCGAGGGTGGTGCTGGAGGGTCACGTGGTCGGCACGGCAGCGACCGAAGGCGACTACCTCTGGGTCCTCACCTGCTCGACGCGCTGCGGCGGCTCACCGGCGAACTTCGAACGCTCCCGAGGCATGCTGGTCAAGATCGACAACCGCACGGGAGAGATTGTCGCCAGCACGAGTGTCAAGGACCCGGGTGTGGTGGCGGTCGGGGAGGGCGGGGTGTGGACGGCCAGCTTTGACGGCGTCGTCACTCGCTTTGATCCGCAGACGGCGCAGGCGGTTGGGTCCGTCCATCTCTCGCTGCCGAAGCCGGTGGGCAGCAACTATCCGGAAGCCTTCGAGTTCCTGCCCAACAACGTCGTCGTCGGCGAAGGCGCGGTCTGGGTTTCGACCGCTCGCGAATACGTAGCCCAGATCGACCCGAAGACGATCGAATTGGTGCGGATTATCCCGACCCACTTCGGGGTGAGCGGACTGGCCGTAGGCGGCGGCTCGGTTTGGCTCTCGGCGGAACTGTTCGGGCTGGCGCGGATCGATCCGCGTACCGGCAAGCGCGGGCCGACGCGACCGATCGAAGCCGCCGACGGCCGCCGGCTGAGCATGGACTACCTGGCGGTCGCCAATGGCTCGCTGTGGGCGCGCGGCGGGTGGGCGGTGCCGCATGGCCCCACCCACGACTACGTGCCGAGCCCGAACGGGAAGTCGCTTGGCCTGGCCCGCGTCGACCTGCGGACGGGCGCAGTGAAGCAAGTGGTGAGCTTCGACGGATATATCTGGCTTCATGCCGTCAGTGGCGGGCGCCTTTGGCTCTCCGGTCGCGACTCGCGCGCCGGCTCCAGGGACGTTTATGTCTTGGACCGCGGGGCCAAGAAGGTCACGCTCGCGGCACGCTTGGCGAAGCCGGGAACGATCGTCGGCGCGGTCGGCACGGCGCTGTGGGTCGCAAGACCTGGCCAGGTGCTTGAGCGCTACGAGATCCCTGTAAGGAAGGAAGGCTGAGCCCCAGACAGTGGCTCCTTACGGCGGACCGTCGGGCGGCCTCGGATCGCAAGCCGCAAAACTCAAGCGAGGAGGCGACGATCTAGGCTTGGCGTCGCCCGCCTGGCGGGAATGCCTGGTCCGAGTAGCTAGCGAAGCCGTTGAGGAGGGATGGAGCCTGAGCAACCATAGGACTCATCGCGTCGCTTTGGCGGTGCTTGGGACGGCGCTCGTCCTCTGTGTCGGCTTCGTCTCGGCGTCCCCGAGCCTCGCCGCGCAGAACGGAGTCATCGTCTTTCAGCGAGATGTCCCTGACGGTGGGCACTTCGTCAGTGTCTCGCCCACCGGTCAGGGCCTCAGGTCGATCGGGCCGCCCCGGTCAAGCGAACTCGCGCCAGGCAACCAGGGCGCCGCCTTTAGCCCGGACGGACAGAAGATCATCTTCGCGGCGACCACCGCCGTCAACAGCGGCTACAGCGGTTCCGGCATCTTCACCATGGGCCCCGACGGAGCCGGGCTGATGACGGTCATCTCCTCCAGCGGCCCCTCGTCAACCAACCCGGGCGGGTTGACCTTCAACACCCCTTCCTACTTTCCAAACGGCCAGGAGATCGTCTTCTCTGCCGTGGAAGGCTTTGGCTCCGAATATCGCATCTACACCATGGGCCTGGACGGTTCGGCTCGGCGGCAGCTGACCTCTGGCTATGAGGACCTCGGGGCCCAGGTCTCCCCAGACGGAGCCGAGATCGCCTTCGACCGCTTGCGGAACCGGCGCTCGGCCATCTACATGATGAGCAGCGCCGGCTCGGCGCCGTGGCGGATCTCCGCCGCGGGGTGCGACGTCGGCCTGGGTGACTTCTCGCCCGATGGTCGCGAGCTCGTCATCGTGCAGTCCTGCGGGCGCAACGGCGCCGCTCTGTTCACGATGGCACCCGACGGCTCACACCGTCGGCGGTTGACGCGACCGCGGCCAGGGACCTTCGATACCAACCCCGTGTTCTCGCCCGATGGCCAGAGCATCGCCTTCCTCAGGGGCGCCAACCACGGCCAGCCCCAGCTTTTCACGATGAAGGCCAACGGCTCGGGGATCCGTCGCATCGCGGGCAGAGCCAGCGCTCCGATCTGGCAGCCGCTGCCCTGACCGGCGCTTGCCCTCGCAAGCTGACCGCCTGCTGCTAGCCTGCTGCCCCTTCACCGCCCATCTCACGGAGTGGCGGTAGCCGAGGACCAGTCAGCGGGGACATGCAAAGGTGAGCCGAGAGAGTCTTGGGGCCCTGCGAGGGCCTCTCGCCCTCCTTTTCCTCACGGCCTTGACTGGGCTCGCAATGGTTGGTTGCGGGGGTAGCGCCTCTCAAAGCGGCGCATCCACCTCCAGCGAATCCGCGACCGAAGAGAGCGGCGGATGGCGCACCATCCCCAGCGCGGATCCTGGCTCCGGTGAATTCTCCGCCGTCGCCTGCCCCGAAGTGGGGGACTGCTGGGCGACGGCGAACATCGAGGTGGAAGAATCGAACAGCGGCCAGATCTTTCACTACGAAGACCACGAATGGGCACGGGTCGCCACTCCGGGCAAGGCCCTCACCCTCTACGGGATCGCCTGCCCGGCGAGCTCGAGCTGTTGGGCAGTGGGCGCCGTCGCCTCGGGCGGCGAAGAAATCTCGACCCTGATCGAGCACTTCGACGGCAAGCGCTGGAGCGTCGAAGAATCGCCGAACGCGGACGGGTTCCCCGAAAACGGCCTCTCGGGTATCGCCTGCCCGAGCGCGAACGAGTGCTGGGCTGCCGGCGATGGCGAGGACTTCAGCCAGGATCCGACCGCAGGCGAACTGCTCCTGCTCCACTACGCCGAAGGCGTCTGGTCGACGGTCTCGGCGCCTTCCCCCCAAGAAGAGGAGCAGACCGGCGACGGCGCGCTTCTGGCGTGCGGCTCAGTGAGCCAGTGCATCCTGCTGACCAACTTTGGCTCAGAAGGAGGCCGGGGCAACGAACAGTCCGGAGACGTCTATGACGGCAACAGTTGGCAGTCGCTGAGCGTTCCCCCCGGCATCCTCTTCCAGGCGGCCACCTGCCCCGCAGAAGGGGACTGCATCGCGATCGGAGGTCCTCGCTTCGATGGGCCGATGTCCGCCTACCGCTTCGACGGGAAGGCCTGGAGCGAGCCCGAACCGCTGCCGGCCAAGGTCGGCGCCAAGCCGGTCTCCTGGTATGCGCTGAGCTGTCCGGCTCGCAGCGAGTGCTGGGCGGCCGGCGGACAGCCGATCGCCGGCGCCACCTTCCCGGCGGTGGTTGCCCATTTTCAAAAGGGAGCGTGGGAATTGCCCGCGCAGCCCGAAGAACCGGGAGAGCTGACCGGGGTCTCCTGCTCTGCGGCCGCCTCCTGCATGGCGGTGGGCGGCGCCTCGGTATCGCACTACGACGCCAGCGCGATGCCGCTGGCGATTGGCCTGTCCCCCTGAGGAGAGAGAGAACGGAGCGCTGAGCCGATGAGCAGCTTGATCACCGTCGCCTGGATCGCAGTCGCCGCGCTGGGGGTGGTAGACGCCCTGCGCCACTCCAGTGCGGATTGGGCCTACGCGGACCGGGAACGCACCTTCTGGGTCGTCTTCATGGTCTTCCTGGGCCCGTTCTGTGTGATCCCCTACCTGCTGTTGGTCCGGCCCCGCTTCCCCAATCGCGCCGTCAAGCAGCACACCGACCAGTTCACCAAGCGATGAGCGCCCCAATGCACCCACGCGCGGCCGGGTGGTCGCGGTGATCGACATCCTCGAAGTACCGGCGACCGGCGCGGTGGCGGACGTCACGGAGCAGGGCCTGATCTTCCCGATCCCCGGTGCCCAGAAGAACACCGTCGTCTTTGAGCCACGAGACGGCGAGGCGATCCAATCGCTTACCGCGAAAGCACTCGACTTCAAGGTCGGCAATCGCACGATGCTGCGCGTGCGCAAGGTGCGGATCGACTTCTTCATCACCGATGCCCGCCTCGCCGTCGCCTGCAGCAAGTACGACAAGGGAGGTGGCTGGGTCGGCGGTGCGACGGCGATGGTCGTCTTCAACTCGGTGAGCAAGGCTCGCGCGAAGCTGCGCTCACGCGGCAAGATGCTCGCCGGCCAGGTGCGCTACCCGTGGTTGCGCTGGGTGGCGAGCACGCCGAAGACCGGCTTCAGCAGCGAGGAGACGCTGGTCCTGCACAGCTCGGCTGAGGACGGCACCGCCATGACGCTGACGCTGACCCTGCCGAAGAACATCGAGGCCTCGCGGGTCGCCGCGGAGATCGCCGCTCGCGCCGCTCGCTACCGACTCTCCAGCGAGGAGCTGGATGCGGAGGCCCGGGCGCGGATCGAAGCCCATCTCGGCGGCCAATCCCGAGCCGCGAGCGGTGAGAAGCAGGTGTTCGAAATGGCAGCTCCCCTGCCGGTGAGCGAGCACTCGGCTCGGATCGCCCCACAGGCGGATCTCCTCCCTGCGCGGGAGGCAACAGCATCCGAGCCAGTTCCCACCCCACCCTCGCCGCCATCCCTCGAGGCGGCGGCGTTCTGCACCGCCTGCGGCGAGGGGATCGGCGCTGAGGACGCGTTCTGCTCTGCCTGTGGGGAGAGAGTCGAAACATGAGCGAAGGTGGGGACGCCGAGGTTGCTGGGTCGAACGACCCGGGAGGGCGTGACGCCGTACCGCGCGCTCGACGCCGATCCCATACGGTGAAACCCCGACGGGGCAGATAAAAGACACAGTCACCGCTTGGTGGGCGATGACGGCGTCCGAAAGCCAGTAGGAGGGCGAGGAAAGATGAACCTGAGCATCGAGCGTCTAGGTCAGGGGGAGAAGATCGCGGCGGGTTCCGCCCTGGCGCTGTTTGTCTGCATGTTCCTGAGCTGGTTCAACTTCAGCTATGCGGCATCGAACGCCTGGGAATCGCTGCACTACACGAGCGCCATCCTGGCGATCTCGATCGTGGCGACACTCGGCGTCGCCTTCGCTGAGGTGCGCGAGCTTGACCTCGGCGACATACCTGGGGGCCTCGTCGTCTTCGTCCTCGGTTGCCT
>DASZQM010000242.1:0-2392 GCA_035549645.1 Solirubrobacterales bacterium
AGCGGTCGCCGGCCTGGCGGTGGTTTGTGCTCACTCGTGCTCTCGTACCCGGGGTCCAGAAAAATATACAGGCAAACTTTGCAGTTTCCCTGTGGTTCTCCAGGTATCATCGGGCAATGCCGACCCGCGTCGACAGCGGCCCGCTCGCCAGCGAACTGCGCGTCGTGCTCGGCCACCTGATCCGCAGGCTGCGCGCCGAGCATCGCTTCTCCCTTTCCCAGGGCTCGGTCCTCGGCCGGCTCGACCGCGAAGGCCCGCAGAGCACGAGCCAGCTTGCCGAGCTCGAACGAGTGCGCCCCCAATCGATGGGACAGACCGTCGCCGACCTCGAAGCCCAGGGCTTCGTCGAGCGCTCCCCCGACCCGACCGACGGCCGCCGCTTCCTGATCGAGCTGACCGAGGCCGGCCGGGCCGAGCTCTACGAGGACCGCGGCCGCCGCGAGGGCTGGCTGGCGGAAGCGCTCGAGCAGAGCTTCAGCGCCGAGGAGCGCGAGACGCTCGACGAGGCGGTGCGGCTGATGTCGCGGCTGTCCGAGCTTTAACTCGTCGCGAGGGGAGAGATGTCGGGAGGCAAGACTTGGGCAGGGGAGCCGTTCGATACGCTTTACCTATCGCTAAGAAAGTAAAGAACATGACCACCGTTTCCGTGAAGCACCAAGTGACGATTCCGGTCGGGCCCCTGCGTGAGGCCGGGCTGCGCCCCGGCGACACGCTGCGGGTCGAGTCTTTGGGTGCCGGCCGTGTGATTCTGACCCGGGTCGACGAGCTGATCGCTCGCTACTCCGGCAGCCTCGACAGCGGTGGGGCGCTGCGGAAAGAGGTCGAGGGGCTGCGCGAAGAGTGGCGGTGATCCTCGACTCGAACGCCGTGATCGCCTTCCTCGATCGCGGCGACGCGCTTCATCGGCCTGCCGACGCGATCGTCCGCAAGCTCCTCCCGGCCCAGCGCCTCTTGGCTTCTGTCGTCACCTATGCCGAGGTTTTGGCTGGAGCCAAGCTTGGCCACCACGGCGAGGATCATGTCCGGGCCTTCTTCGCCGACCTGATCTCGGCCGTGGTTCCAGTCGATTTCCAAATCGCAGAGAAGGCGGCTGGGATCCGCGCTCAGTCGAAAGCCCTGCGGATGCCCGACGCACTCATCCTCGCCACTGCCGACGCTGGCCCGGAAATCGACCTCGTCGTCACCGGTGATGCCCGGGCGGCCAAGGTGCCCGGCCTGCAATGCCGGACGGAGCTGCTGCGGGCCTAGACCTTGACGACGAGCTTGCCGACGTTGGCGCCGTCGAAGAGCATGTTGATCGCGGTCGGCAGCTGCTCGAAGCCCTCGACCACCGTCTCCAGCGGCTCGAGGCTGCCGTCGGCGATCCACTCGGCCAGCTGGGCCGAGACCCTGGCCAGCTTGTCGTAGTGGTCGAGGATGATGAAGCCCTGCAGGGTGGCGCGCTTGATCAGCAGGCTGCCGAAGGCATCGCGGGAGCCGGTCGCCGGTGCGGTGCCCTCGTTGTAGCCGGAGATCAGCCCGCAGAGGGCGACCCGGGCGTGGAGGTTGAGGCGGGCGAAGATCGCGTCCATCAGCTCGCCGCCGACGTTCTCGAAGTCGACGTCGATGCCATCCGGGGTGGCGGCCTTGAGCTGGTCGCGCCAGTCCTCGGCGCGATGGTCTACGGCCGCGTCGAAGCCGAGCTTCTCGGTGAGGACGGCGCACTTCTCGGGCCCGCCTGCGATGCCGACGACCCGGGCGCCGTCGCGCTTGGCGAGCTGCCCGGCGACCGAGCCGACCGCGCCGGCCGCGGCTGAGACGACGACCGTCTCACCCTCCTGCGGCTTGCCGATTTCTTTCATCCCGACCCAGGCGGTGAGCCCGGTCATGCCGAGCGCGCCTAGATAGAGACTGGGGGAGACCCCCTCGATCTCGGGAACCTTCTGCAACGGCATCGCGTCTGAGGCGACGAAGTTCTCGGTCCAGCCGATCAGCCCCTGGACCAGCTGCCCCTCCTCGTAGCCGGGATGCTTGGACTCGACCACCCGCCCGAGCCCCAGCGCCCGCATCGTCTCGCCGATCTGCACCGGCGGCAGGTAGCCCGGCATGTCCTCGATCCAGGTGCGGTTGGTCGGGTCGAGCGAGATCCACTCGGTGCGGACGAGCGCCTCGCCGTCGCCGATCTCCGGCAGCTCCTCCTCGACCAGCTCGAAAGTCGAATCGTCGATTCGCCCCTCGGGGCGCTGGCGTAGGGCGAAGCGTCGGTTGGTGGCCATGAAATCGAGTCTAGCTTTGAATTGCCGGTCGAGGTGAGGTATACAAGCGGCATGGGGGCACGGGGGGTCAGGGCATGGACAAAGGCTGCGCTCGTCCTCTTACCGCTCGCTGTCACCTGGCTCTGCACCCAGCCGCT
>DASZQM010000243.1:0-7158 GCA_035549645.1 Solirubrobacterales bacterium
GGGTGGCACGTCCTCGATCACCACGGTGTTGGCGCCGATCTTGGCCCCGTCGCCGACCGCGATCGGGCCGAGCAGCTTGGCGCCGGAGCCGACCGTGACGTTGTCCCCCAACGTCGGATGGCGCTTGCCGCGTTGGAAGCCGGTGCCTCCGAGGGTGACCCCCTGGTAGAGCGTCACCCGCTCGCCGATTTCAGCGGTCTCGCCGATCACGACGCCGGAGCCGTGGTCGATGAAGAGCTCGGGACCGATCCGTGCCGCCGGGTGGATCTCGACTCCCGTGAAAGAGCGGGTCAGGTAGGCAACGACGCCGGGCACGACCGGCACGCCGGCCTCGCGCAGAGCGTGGGCGAGGCGATGCGCGAGCAGCGCCTGCACTCCGCCCCAGCTGAGCAGGATCTCGAGGCTGGAGACCTGCTGCGCAGCCGGATCGCGATCGCGGGCGGCGGCGACGTCGGCGCGCACCTCGTGGACCAGCCTCTTCCAGCGGTTCATGGTGAGAAGAAGGGTAGGGACACGTAGCGCTCGCCCGAGTCGCAGACAATCGTCACCACGCGCTTGCCCTCCATCTCCGGCCGCGCCGCGACCTCGAGCGCCGCCCTGACGTTGGCGCCGGCGGAGATGCCCGCGAGAACGCCCTCGCGATGAGCGACCAGGCGCGCCGTCTCCAAGGCGTCCTCGTCGTCGACCGCGATCACCTCGTCGATGACGCTGCGATCGAGCACTTCGGGGACGAAGCCGGCGCCGATGCCCTGGATCTTGTGCGGCCCCGGCCTGCCGCCCGAAAGCACCGGCGAGGTCGCCGGCTCGACCGCGACGATCAAGCTCTCCGGGCTGCGCTCGCGCAGCACCTGGCCGACGCCGGTGATCGTGCCGCCGGTGCCGACCCCGGCGACGAAGGCGCCGATCTCCCCGCCGGTGTCGCGCCAGATCTCCTCCGCCGTCGTGCGCCGGTGGACCTCCGGATTGGCGGGGTTGGAGAACTGCTGCGGCATGAAGCCTTTGCGCTGCTTGCGGATTTCCTCGGCGAGCTCGACCGCCTCGGTCATCCCGCCCAGCGAGGGCGTCTCGCGCACCTCGGCGCCGTAGGCCCGCAGCAACTTGGTCCGCTCGCGGCTCATCCCCTCCGGCAGGGTGAGGATCAGCTCGTAGCCACGCGCCGCGCAGACCATCGCCAGGGCGATCCCGGTGTTGCCGCTGGTCGGCTCGACGATCACCGACTTGCCGGGCTCGATCAGCCCCTCCGCCTCGGCGGCATCGATCATCGCCACCCCGATCCGGTCCTTGACCGAACCGCCCGGATTGAGCTGCTCGAGCTTGACGTAGACCTCGCCGGGCAGCTCGGCGCCGAGCCGCGCGAGCGGAACCATCGGCGTATCGCCGACGACCGCCGCAGCGCTGTCCCCAACTGTCATTAGGCGGTCAAGCCTAGATGAAGTACATGCCGCTGCCGGCCGCCTCGGCCTCGCGGCGGGCGACCTCGGCGATGGTGGTCTGGCCGAAGACTTTGCGCAGGGCGGTGACGCCCTCGGCCCAGATGCCGCCGGCCTCGTCGGCCTCCTGGCCGACCTTGCCGTCCAGGGCCTGGACGACCTCGAGCACGGAAATCTCCTCGGGGGCGCGGGAGAGGGTGTAGCCGCCGCGCATGCCGCGGTGGCTGGTCAGCAGGCCGGCGCGGCGCAGGGTCGAGAAGAGCTGCTCGAGGAACTGCTCGGGGATGTCGCGGCGCTCGGCCAGCTCCTTGATCGGCACCGGGCGCTCGCCCGACCGCGCCAGCTCGGCCATTGCGACCACTGCGTAGCGCGACTTCGAGGTGATCGAGATCACTAGACGACTTCTACCGCACCGCTCGGACCGGCTGGGTTAGGATCGGAGCCACGGCTCCAGGGCTGACGATGGAGCCTTCGCCGAACCCCAATATCGGAGCAGTCCTGAGCGAGCGTCCCCAGTGCCTTGTCGTCGACGGTCACCCGATCGTCCGGATCGGCGTGCGCCGCGCCCTGCAGGATCGTTTCGAGTGCCAGGAGGCGGCCAGCCGCGAGGAGGCGGTCGACCTGATCCGCGACGTCGGCGACATCGACGTCGCGATTCTCGACATGCGGCGGCATCATGGCGGCGCCAACTCGACCCCCCCGCTAGGCGCCACCGAGACGATCCGGATCATGCTCAAGTCCGAACCGGGTCTCGGCATCGTCGCCCACGGTGAGCGCGCCGAGCGCCACCTCGCCAGCGCCGCGATCAAAGCCGGCGCCAGCGCCTACGTCTCTCGCACCGCCAGCAGCGACCTGCTGCTGCGCGCCGCTCAGGCCGCGCTCGCCCAGGAACGTTTCGTCGATCCCGCCGTGCCCCCGCGTGGCAGTCGCGGCAAGCTGACCAAGCGCCAGCGCGAAATCCTTCAGATGCTCGCCAATGGCGAATCGACCACGGTCGCGGCCCGCGAGCTCGACCTCAGCGAGGAAACGATCAAGACGCACACCAAGCACGCCCTCGCCCGCCTCGAAGCGCGGAACAGGACCCACGCAGTCGCGATCGCCCTGCGCGAGTCGCTGATCGAGTAGCGCTCCGGCTAGATCCAGCCGCGATCGCGCGCGGTGAGCACGGCCTGGGCGCGGTCGACGGCGCCGATCTTGCCGTAGACGTTGTGCAGGTGGGTGCGGATGGTCGAGACCGAGAGCTGCATTTCGCTGGCGATCTGCTTGTAGACCATGCCCTCGGAGAGGTGGCGGAGGACGTCGAGCTCGCGGGCGGAGAGCGGGCAGGGCTCGGCGACGCGGCTGACGTCATTGCGCGTGTAGGGAAGCTGGTAGAGCAGGTCGCGCAGGGCGTCAGGGCCGAGGCCGCAGCGCTTGGCCGAGGCGTGCAGGCGCTCCGGGGAGATCGTCTCGCCCTGGCTGTAGTGGGCGACCATGTCGGCGGTGGCCACGATCGCGGCGAGACCCTCGGCGTCGTCGGCGTGGTGGCGCTCGATCGCGACGGCGATTCGCTGCGGCAGGTTCCAGCGCCGCGCCAGGACGCCGCCGACCAGGGCGTGGTCGATGCCGAGCCGGTCGCGTTCCTCGCGCAGGCGCTGCTCGGGCGTTTTGGCGACGGTGTCGACCTGGCCGCGGTCACCTGGGTGCAGGTTCGCGATCACGAGGCGGCCGACGTCGTGGAGGAGCGAGGCGACGGCGAGTTCGTCGCGGTCCTCCCAGCCGATCGTGCGGCCGATCTCATCGGCGGCCTGCTGGGTCGCGAGGGCGTGCACGCGAAAGCGCTCGGGGCGCATGTCGCGGCCGCCGTTGGTCTCGAAGAAGTCGAAGACGGGGGCGGTGCCGGCGATCGCGAGGACGCCGGAGGGCTTGAGCACGTCGATCGCCGCCGGGATCGTGCCGATGCTGCCGACCGGCACCGCGGTCCGGTTGGCAAAGCGCAGGACGGCGATCGAGAGGCCGACGTCAACCTCGACCGCCTCGACCAGGTCGCCGATGCGGCTGGTCTCGGCGGTGGCTGCGTGCATGACACGGGCGCGGGACTCGAGCAGAACGGGGAACTTCTCGACCGCCTCGAAGGCGGCGGCGAGCCGGGCGCCGGGCGCGGGCCTGCCGCTCGCGTCTTTGCCGATGGCAGCGGCTTTCGCCTTGCCGTTGGTTTGGGTCTTGGTCTCCATTGGCGGAAAAGTCCTCGACTGCCCCATCGGCAGCGAAGGACGCAAGGTTTAGCCCCGCCCTCCCCAAAATTAAGGTGCTTTCGCCATCCGCTTGTCCAAAAGGGCGGAAAAGCCGGACCGCGCTTGTCCGCTGGACAGCTCCTAGGCCCGCAAACGGGCGAGCGCAGCGTCGATCCGCTGCAGCGATTCCTCGCGCCCGAGCACCGCGAGCGATTCGAAGATGCCGGGCGAGACCGAGGTCCCGGTTATCGCGACCCGAATCGGCTGGTAGACCTTGCCGGGCTTGGAATCGAGCTGCTCCGGCAGTTGCTCCAGAACCGCCTCGATCGAGCCTGCGTCGAACTCCTGCAGCGACGCCAGCGCGCCGTGGCTCGCCTCGAGCGCGGCTTCGGCGCCGTCTTTCATCACCTTCTCCCAGGCCCTCTCGTCTTCGACGGGAGGGCCGAAGAGGAAGCGGATCAGCTCCCAGGCCTCGTTCAGCGTCTGGGCTTTCTCCTGTGCGATGGAGCAGGCTTCGCGCAGGCGCGGGTCGGGCTCGCGACCAAGATGCCGGGCGACGGCAGCCGTGTACTCGTCGAGCGGCAGATCGCGCATGAAGCGCCCGTTCAGCCAGCGCAGCTTCTTCTCGTCGAAGATCGCCGCAGCCTTGCCGACGTCCTCGACCTGGAAGCGCTCGACCAGCTCCTCGGTCGACATCACCGTCGTGTCGTCGTCGGTCCCCCAGCCCAGCAGGGCCAGGTAGTTGCGCACCGCGGCCGGCAGGTATCCCGCATCGCGCAGCTCCTGCACCGAAGCGGCTCCGTGGCGCTTGGAGAGCTTCTTGCCGTCGGGGCCGTGCAGCAGCGGCAGGTGGGCGTAGCGCGGCGCCTCGTGCCCCAGTGCGGCCAGCACGAGCAGCTGCTTGGGCGTGTTGGAGAGATGGTCGTCACCACGCACCACCTCGGTGATGCCCATCTCGGCGTCGTCGACCGCAACCGCGAAGTTGTAGAGAACGGAGCCGTCGCCGCGGGCGATGACGAAGTCGTCGTAGCTGCGGTTGGGAAAGCGCACGGAGCCGCGGATCAGGTCCTCGACCACCGTCTCCCCCTCGTCGGGCACGCGCAGACGGATCGCGGCGTTGGGAGCATCGGTCGGCGTGCCGCGGTATCCCCGATCGGCACCGTGCACGGCCTTCCAGGCCTCGACGTCCTTGGCCGTGGCCGAGTCCTGGTAGGCCGCCCCGGATTCGAGCAGCTGCTGCAGCGCCTTGGCGTGGCGGTCGGCGCGCTCGACCTGCGAGACGGGCCCGACGTCCCAGCCCAGGTCCAGCCACTCCATCGCGTCGAGGATCTGGGCCACGTTCTCCTCGGTCGAGCGCTCGCGATCGGTGTCCTCTATCCGCAGCACCAGCTCCCCACCCCCGTGGCGCGCCGCCAGCCAGTTGTAGAGCGCGGTGCGCGCACCGCCGATGTGCAGCGCCCCGGTCGGAGAAGGCGCAAAGCGGAAACGTTGGGGGGTCTGCTCAGACACGGACGGCGCATGTTTCCACAGCGCCCATAGGATGCGCCTGATGCTGATCGGCGCGCACGTCTCGACCGCTGGTGGGCTCGACAAGGCGATCGAGCGCGGCACCGAGCGCGGCTGCGAAGCGATCCAGATCTTCAACCAGAGCCCGCGCATGTGGCGGCCGACCAAGTACGGCGCGGAGGACTTTGCCGCCTTCAAAGAGGCGATGGCGGCCTCGCCGGTGGAAGCGGTCGTGATTCACGCCGTCTACCTGATCAACTGCGCCAGCAAGGACAAAGAGCTGCGCAAGAAGTCCCAGGCATCGCTGACCCACGCGCTGCGGATCGGCGACGAGATCGGCGCCGCCGGCGTCGTCCTGCACCCTGGGGCACAGGTGAAAGAGCCGCTCGGCCCCTCGCTGAAACGCGCGGGCAAGACGATCGCCGCGGCGCTGAAGGACAGCGAGCGCTGCCCGCTGCTGCTCGAGCAGACGGCCGGCCACAAGGGCCTGCTCGGCCGCGACTTCGACCAGACCGCTGAGCTGATCGAGCTCGGCGGCTCCGGCAAGCGCCTCGGCCTCTGCCTCGACTCCTGCCACCTCTTCGTCCAGGGCTACGACATCACCGACGAGGAGCACCTGAAGGCGGTCGTCGACGAAGCCGACGCCAAGGTCGGCATCGAGCGCCTCGGCTGCCTCCACGTCAACGACGCCGCCGCCCCCCTCGGCTCCTGCCGCGACCGCCACGCCAACATCGGCAAAGGCGAGATGGGCAAGCGCGGCCTCTCCGCCTTCCTCTCCGAGCCCCGCTTCGAGGGCCTCCCCGCGACGCTGGAGACCCCCGGGCCCGACAAGAAAGGGTCGAGCAAAGAGGAAGTGCGCGAGGCGAAGCGCCTGCGCAAAGCGGGACTCAGGCGACGCTCCTGATGCCTTTTGGACCCCATAGGGTCATAAGGGCATCAGGACTTTGGATTTTGGCCGAACGGCTGGCCTATTTGACGTGAACGCCTGAGATCGCCCGGCTGATCACCAGGCGCTGGATCTCGGAGGTGCCCTCGAAGATCGTGTAGATCTTGGCGTCGCGGTGCATCCGCTCGACCGGGAACTCGCGGGTGTAGCCGTTGCCGCCGAGGATCTGGATCGCTCGCTCGGTCGACCAGACGGCGACTTCGCCGGCCTTGAGCTTCGACATCGAGCCCTCGGCGTTTTCGAATTTGTGGCCGTTGCGGCCCATCCAGGCCGCGCGCCAGACGAGCAGGCGCGCGGCGTCGATCTCGAGCTTCATGTCGGCCAGGGTGAAGGCGATCGCCTGGTTCTCGATGATCGGCCGGCCGAACTGGGAGCGCTCTTTGGCGTACTCGAGCGCGTACTCGTAAGCGGCGCGAGCGATGCCGACCGCCTGCGAGCCGACCGTCGGACGGCTGGCCTCGAAGGTCTGCATCGCCGCCTGGGCCTTGCCCTTCTTGCCCTCGCGCACGCGGGCGAGGCGCTCGTCGAGCTTCTCCTTGCCGCCGAGCAGGCAGGAGCCCGGCACACGGCAGTCGTCGAGGTGGACGTCGGCGGTGTGGGAGGCGCGCAGGCCGTGCTTCTTCACCTTGGCGCCCTGCTCGCAGCCCTTGGTCCCGGGCGGGATCACGAAGGCGGCGTGGCCGCGCGAGCCGAGCTCACGGTCGACCGAGGCGATGACGACGTGGACGTCGGCGATGCCGCCGTTGGTCGCCCAGGCCTTCTGCCCGTTGATGACCCACTCGTCGGTGGCTTCGTCGTACTTGGCGGTGGTGCGGATCGCCGAGACGTCGGAGCCGGCATCGGGCTCCGAGGCGCAGAAGGCGGCGACCTTGGGCTCATCAGCGGTGCCGAAGCACTGCGGGATCCACTCGCCGATCTGCTCGCCGGTGCCCTGGCCGAAGATCGCGGCGACGGCAAGCGAGGTGCCCATGATCGCCATGCCGATGCCGGCGTCGCCCCAGAAGAGCTCCTCGTTGGCGATCGGCAGGGTGAGGCCGGTAGGGTCGGCGAAGAACTGGCCGAG
>DASZQM010000244.1:0-11340 GCA_035549645.1 Solirubrobacterales bacterium
GTGGTCGAGCGGATCATGGAGCGCGAGCGCCCGCAGCTCTGGCACGACCTGCCGCCGCGCGTGCGCGAGGCCGTCCACGCCCGCGTCGAGGAGCAGCTGCCGCAGATCGTGCGCACGATCACCGATGAAATCGGCACCCACGCCGACGACCTGATCGACGTCAAGCTGATGGTGATCCGCCGGCTCGAGGCCAACCCGGCGCTGGCCAACCGGATCTTCCTCGAGGTCGGTCGCAAGGAGCTGCGCTTCATCGTCAACTTCGGCTTCTTCTTCGGCCTGCTGCTCGGCATCCCCACCGCCTTCCTCACCGAGTACGTGCTGACCCCGTGGTGGGTACTGCCGATCGCCGGCGTGCTGATCGGCTACACGACCAACCTGATCGGCATCCGGATGATCTTCGAGCCGGTGCGGCCGCGGCGGGTGGGGCCGTTCGAGATCCAGGGCCTCTTCCTCAAGCGCCAGCCCGAGGTGGCGGAGGTCTACGCCGACATCATCGCCGACGACGTGGTGACGATGAGCAACGTCGCCGAGGACCTGATGCACGGGCCCAACTCGGACCGCACCCGGCAGCTGATCGAGGACTCGCTGCGCCCCGCCGTCGACCGGGCGCTGGGGCGGGCGCGAGGAGCGGCACGGATCGCCGTCGGCAGTCGCGGCTACGAGACGATCAGAACCTCGCTCGCCGCCGAGGCCGCCGACTACGCGGTCAGTCCGCTCGCCGACGAGGAGTTCAACGCGCGCCAGCGGGACGGCGTGCGCGAGTTCGTCGCCACGCGGGTGCGGGCGATGGGCCCGCCCGAATTCTCGGAGATGCTGCGCACGGCGATGCGCGAGGACGAGTGGCTGCTCTACCTGCACGGGGCCGTGCTCGGATTCGGCGCCGGGCTGCTTCACTTGGCGATCTTCGGATGAGCGTCGAGGACGACAAGCGCGGGCCCGCCGAACCGGGGCGCACGCCACCCGCAAGTGGGCAGCAGGCGGTCGAAGAGCTGCTGCAGGCGGCGCCCGGCCTGGCCCGGATCGCCGCGAGCATGGCCCGGCAGGGGGTCTCGGAGGTCGCCAACGCCTACGCCGAGGGCGCCTCGCGCGTGATGCGGGCGGCGGCCTCAGGGGAGTCGACCGCCGACGCGGTCCAGGAGACCACCGCCGAGCTGCGCGCCTACCTGCGCGAGCTGATCGGGGTCGAGGAAGGGTCGCGGTCGCGGTCCGCGTCGAGCGACTCCTCGGCGCAAGCGCTGCGCAGCCGCGGCGAGGAGCTGCTGCGGCGCTCCGCCGACGTCAGCATCGACGTCGACTCACACCCCGCCTACATGCGGATCCTCGACGCCCTGGCGCCCGACGAGGCCCGCATCCTGCGCTTCCTCGCCCGCGAGGGTGAGCAACCCTCGGTCGACGTGCGAGCGGGCCTGCCGTTCGCCTCGGAGCTGGTCGCCCAGGGCTGCACGATGATCGCCGAGGAGGCCGGCTGCCGACACGAGGACCGTGTCTATGCCTACCTCAACAACCTCAACCGGCTGGGTCTCGTCTGGTTCTCACGCGAGGCTCTGCGCGACGCCCGTCGCTACCAGGTGCTCGAGGCGCAGAGCGAGGTGACCGACGCCCTGGAGAGGGGCGGCCGCACCGCCCGCACCGTGCGCCGCAGCATCGTCCTCACCCCGTTCGGCGAGGACTTCTGCGCGATCTGCCTGCCGCTGGATTAGACGCTGGCTGAACCATTTGCCACCAGATCCGGGGGCAAATGGTTCAGCCGACCGGCGGAAGTCGTGCCTACAGCCCGTAACTCCGCCCGATCACGTCGAGCATGACCTCGTCGGTGCCGGCGCCGATGCGGTTGAGGCGGACGTCGCGGAAGGCGCGCTCGATCTCGTACTCCTTCATGTATCCGTAGCCGCCGAGGATCTGCACCGCGTCGTCGGCGACCTCGCAGGCGATGCGGGAGGCGTAGAGCTTGGCCATCGTGATCTCGCGCACCGGGTACTCGCCGTTGGCGAAGCGCCAGGCGGTGGCGTAGGTGAACTGCTTGGCGGCCTCGGTCTTGGTCGCCATCTCGGCGATCTTGTGGCGCAGCGCCTGGAACTTGCCGATCGGGCGGCCGAAGGCTTCGCGCTCCTTCGCGTACTCGATCGTCTTTTCGATCATCCGCTCGGCGCCCGCGTGGCAGCCGGCGGCGGCGACCAGCCGCTCGCCCTGGAGCTCCCAGGCGATGTGGTAGAAGCCCTTGCCCTCTTCGCCGAGGATCGCGGTCTCGGGCACGCGCACGTCTTCGAAGGCCAGCTCGCCGGTGTCCGAGGCGTGCATGCCCATCTTCTCGAGCTCGGCCGAGACGCTGAAGCCGGGCACGTGGTTGCCCTCCTCGTCGCGCAGGTCGACGACGAAGAGCGTGATCCCGTCGTGGCGGGCGCTCGGGTCGGTCTTGGTGACGAGGACGATGAAGTCGGCACGGGGGCCGTTGGTGATGAACGTCTTCGAGCCGTTGATGACGAATTCGTCGCCGTCGCGGATCGCCGTCGTGCGAATGCCGGCGACGTCGGAGCCGGCGCCCGGCTCAGTGATCCCGATCGAGCCGATCTTCTCGCCTTTGAGGCCCGGTTCGAGGTACTTGCGCTTCTGCTCCTCGGTGCCGAGCAGGTGGATCGGGGGCAGGACCATGTCGCTCTGCACGGCGAAGCCCATGTTGGTGCCGCCCGAGCCCGAGTAGCTCATGCACTCGGCGCGGACCAGCGAGTAGTAGTAGTCGCCGCCCTGGCCGCCGTACTCCTCGGGGAAGCAGAGGCCGAGGAAGCCGAGCTCGCCGGCGCGCTTCATCGCCGCGGTGTCCCAGTAGGTGTCCTCCCACTCGTTGCGGTGCGGCCAGAGCTCGTTTTTGACCCACGACTGCATCGACTCGCGCAGGTCTTCGTGCTCCTGGCTGAAGATGAAGTGCTTGCGGCTCGACTCGAAGTCGGGCTTGATGACTTTGGAGCCGTTGGTCGTCGTCGCGCTCTCCACTGGTCTCTCTCCTCGTTCGCTGGTGGGCGCGTGGACAGTAGCACTTTCTACTTTCAGCGCAATTCGGATATGGTCCGCGCTTCGATGAGCGAGGAGAAAGCGGAGCGCACGAGCTGATGCCGGATTACGAGCTGGTCAAGTACGAGGTCGCCGAGGGCGTCGCGACGGTGACGCTGAACAACCCGGAGAAGCGCAACATGCTCTCCGGGCAGATGCTCGCCGAGCTGGTCGACGCGATGAAGACGGCGCGCGACTCCGAGGAGGTCAGGGCGGTCGTCCTCACCGGAGCGGGCGACAAGGTCTTCTGCGCCGGCGCCGATCTGGGCGGCTTCGCGGCCGACGTGCCGCTCGTGGCCAAACATTTCGCCTCGGACCTCTTCCTCGAGTTCTTCCGGCTGATGCCGCGACTGGGCAAGCCGAGCCTCTGCGCCGCCAACGGCCACGTGCTCGCCGGCGGCATGGGCCTCGCCCTCTCCTGCGACCTCGTGATCGCCAAGGAGGGCGCCACGTTCGGCACGCCGGAGATCAACGTCGGCGCCTTCCCCTACATGATCATGGCGATCATCTACCGCAACGTCCCGCGCAAGAAGGTCAACGAGATGATGCTGCTGGGCGAGCGGCTGAGCGCCGAGCAGGCGGTCGAGTACGGACTGGCCAACAAGGTGGTGCCGGCGGACGAGTTCGGCTCAGCGGTCGACGAGTGGGCGACGAAGCTCGCCTCGAAGAGCCCGGTGCTGATGCGGCTCGGCCACGACGCGATGTACCGCCAGCAGGACATGGCGGTCGACGACGCGCTCGACTACCTGCGCTCACAGCTCTCGCTCACCTTCTCGACCGAGGACATCGTCGAGGGCGTCACCGCCTTCTTCGAGAAACGCGACCCCCAGTGGAAGGGCCGCTGATGGGCTCAGGCGCGGCGGTAGCCGACGTGCCGGTAGATATGCGCGATCACTTCGCCTTCGAGAGCGTCGACGACTTCCTCCAGGCTGTCCGGGACCCTGGAAGCAGAGAAGAGGACCGTGTGGCCGTGGTAGGTGATCGAGTAGACGTAGCAGTCGTTGCAGGTCGCGTCGGTGGTGCTTTTCAGGTGGGTGAAGTGGGCCTTGGCGAGTTCGCGCCGCAGTTCTTCGGCGGTGCGGGCGTCCATCTTGAAGTGGGCCGAGGCCTGGCTCTTGCCCTTCGGCGCTGTCGCGTACGCGTGCAGGCCCGGGCGCACGACCAGCGTCTCCACGTTTCCCTTCAAGCCACCACTGCGTTCGAAGGCGATCGCGAATTGCGACGCGGGCCTCGCCGAGGTTTCGGTGGAGGCCAGGGCATCGCAGGCCGATGTCGCGATGGCGAGACAGGCGAGGGCCGTGGCGAGCAGTCGCATCCGCGCGAGGTTAAAGGCAAGCAAGCGTCCGAGGGGGAAATTTGAGCGAGACCGATCACAAGCTGCCCGGCACGGCGCCGCTCGGCGAGCTGACCGAGCAGCTGCACGAGCGTCGCGAGCAGGCGAAGCTCGGCGGCGGCGAGGAGAAGATCGCCAAGCAGCACGAGCGCGGCAAGCTCACCGCCCGCGAGCGGATCGACCTGCTCGTCGACGCCGGCAGCTTCGTCGAGATGGGCATCCACGGCCGTCCGCACTTCGCCCAGCGGGCGATGGACGGGGTGGAGGCGCCCGCCGACGGCGTGATCACCGGCTGGGGCGACGTCGAGGGCCGCCCCTGCTGCATCGCCGCCTACGACTTCACCGTGATGGCCGGCTCGATGGGGATGACCGGCGAGCTCAAGGTCACCCGCCTGCGCGAGATGGCCCTCTCCAAGCGGATGCCGTTCATCTGGCTGCTCGACTCGGCCGGGGCCCGCATCCAGGAGGCGGCCGGCTCGCTCTTCGCCGGCTCCGGCCACCTCTTCCGCGAGGAGGTCGAGATGTCGGGCGTGATCCCGATGGTGGCGGCGATGATGGGACCGTGCGCCGCCGGCACCGCCTACATCCCGGCGCTCTCGGACTTCGTGCCGATGGTCTCCGGCCAGGGGGCGATGGCGCTCGCCGGCCCGCACCTGACCAAGGCCGTCACCGGCGAGGACATCTCGATGGAGGAGCTCGGCGGGGCCAAGGTCCATTGCCGCAAGTCGGGCGTCGGCGACCTCGAGGTGAAGGACGACGAGGAGTGCATCGCCGCGATCAAGACCTACCTCTCCTTCTTCCCCTCGAATTGGGAAGAGAAGCCGCCGCTGCGCGAGGTCTCAGACCCGGTCGAGCGCATGTCGGAGAAGCTGATGGAGATCGTCCCCGATTCCTCGCGCCAGCCCTACGACATGTACGACGTGATCCGCGAGATCGTCGACGACGGCGAGTACTTCGACCTCAAGCCGAAGTTCGCCAAGACCCTGATCACCTGCTTCGCCCGCTTCGGCGGCCAGCCCGCCGGGATCGTCGCCAACCAGCCCAAGCAGCTGGCCGGCATCCTCGACAACGACTCCGCCGACAAGGCGGCGCGCTTCATCAACCTCTGCGACGCCTTCAACATCCCGCTCGTCTTCCTCCAGGACGTGCCCGGCTTCATGGTCGGCTCGAAGGTCGAGCACGCGGGGATCATCCGCCACGGCGCCAAGATGCTCTACGCGGTCAGCCGCGCCACGGTGCCGAAGGTGACCGTGATCGTGCGCAAGGCCTACGGCGCCGGCTACTACGTGATGTGCGGCAAGGCGTACGAGCCGGACCTGATCGTCGCCTGGCCGGGAGCGGAGATCTCGGTGATGGGCGCCGAGGGCGCGGTCAACATCATCGGCCGCTCGATGATCGAGGCCTCCGACGATCCGGACGCCACCCGCGAGTCGATGCTGAACGCGGTGCGCGAGCAGATCGACCCCTACATCGCCGCCGGCAACGCGGTGATCGACGACGTCATCGACCCGCGCGAGACCCGGCCGACGATCGTGAATGCGCTGCGCATGGCCCGCAACAAGCACGTCGAGAAGCCAAAGAAGAGACACGGGGTGATGCCGGTATGAGCCGTTTCGAGGACCCAGTGGTGATCAGCTGCTCGATCAGTGGCGTGATCGCCAACCGCGACCAGTGCCCGGCGATTCCCTACACGCCGGAGGAGTACGCGGCGGAGGCGCGGCGCGCCGTCGACGAGGGCGCCTCGCAGATCCACATCCACGCCCGCAAACCGGACGGCACGCCGTCCTACGAAGTCGAGGACTTCAAGGCGATCACCGAGGCGATCCTGGCCGAGGTCGACGACGTGATCATCAACTACTCGACCGGCGCGATCGGCATCCCGATCGAGAAGCGAATCGAGTACCTGCGCGCCTGCCGCCCCGACGTCGCCGCGCTCAACATGAGCTCGATGAACTACGCGAAGTACTCGTCGCGGCGCAAGGACTTCGTCTTCAAGGCGGTCTTCGAGAACAGCTTCGACACGATCATCGAGTTCCTCACAGCGATGCGGGAGCTCGGGATCAAGCCCGAGCACGAGTGCTTCGATGCCGGCCACGTCGCCAACCTCGACCCGCTGATCGACATGGGGCTGCTCGAGCGTACGCCGCTGCAGATCTCGCTGGTGATGGGGGTCAACGGCGGCATCCGGCCGACGCCCCGCAACGTCGGCTTCATGGCCGACCAGGTCCCCGGTGGGGCCGAGGGTGAGAACCAGTGGCAGGTGATCGGCATCTCGCGGGACCAGTGGAAACTGCTCGGCGCGGCGCTGGTCCTCGGCGGCAACGTCCGCGCCGGGGTCGAGGACAACCTCTACCTGCCGGACGGCGAGATGTGCCGCTCCAACGGCGACCTGATCGCCAAGGCCCGCCAGATGGCCGAGGACGTCGGCCGCCGCGCCGCCACGGTCGCCGAGGCGCGCGAGCTGTTGGGAGTGCCGAAGCGTGAGCGCTCTGCCGCTTAGCGACGTCAGGGTCCTCGACCTGACCCGGCTGCTGCCGGGGGGCTTCTGCTCGCTCCTGCTCGCCGACCTCGGCGCCGAGGTGCTCAAGGTCGAGGACACCGGCATGGGCGACTACATCCGCTGGGCGCCGCCCTACTACGGCGGCGAGGAGCAGCAGGAGCTCGGCACCCGCTCGGCGCTCTACCTCTCGCTCAACCGCGGCAAGCGCTCGGTCCGCCTCGACCTCAAGAGCGAGAAGGGGAGGGAGGCGCTGCTGCGCCTGGTCGAAAGCCACGACGTCGTCCTCGACGGCTTCCGCCCCGGCGTGCTCGACCGGCTCGGTGTCGGCTACGAGCGCATGCGCGAGGCCAACCCCGGCCTCGTCTTCTGCGCGATCACCGGCTACGGCCAGGACGGGCCCTACACCCAGCGCGCCGGCCACGACATGAACTACCTCGGTCTCGTCGGCCTGCTCGGCCTGACCGGCGCCAAGGACGGCCCGCCGGTGCAGTCCGGCGGCCAGATCGCCGACCTCGGCGGCGGCGCCCTGATGGCCGCCTTTGGCGTGCTCGCCGCCCTGCACGAGCGCAATCGCTCCGGCGAAGGGCAGCTGGTCGACGTCTCGATGGCCGACGGCGCCCTCTCCTGGCTGGCGATGGTCGCCGGGCGCTACTTCTGCGACGGCGAGGTGCCGCGCCGCGGCGAGCAGCAGCTCGCCGGCGGCCTGCTCTGCTACCTGCCCTACGAGGCGAGCGACGGCTGGGTCAGCTGCGGCGCGCTCGAGCCGAAGTTCTGGGCCGCCTTCTGCAACGGCGTCGAGCGGCCCGACCTGATCGAGGCCCAGTTCGAGGCGCCGGGGTCAGAAACATGGGAAGAGGTCGCCGAGGTCTTCCGCTCGCGCAGCCGCGAGGAGTGGAAGGCGTTCAACGACGAGCACGACTGCTGCATCGAGCCGGTGCTCGACATGGACGAGGCGCTCGACTCGGAGCTGGTCCGCGCCCGCGGGATGGTGGTCGAGATGGAGCAGCCCGAGCTCGGCACCGTGCGCCAGCTCGGTCACCCGGTGAAGCTGAGCCGCACCCCCGCCGACCCGACCCGCCCCGCGCCTGCCTTCGGCGAGCACACCGAGGAGGTCCTGCGCGAGGCCGGCTACTCCGACGCGGAGATCGCCGCGATGCTCGAGTCCGGCGCAGCGGCCGGCCCCAGCGCCGACGGCGCCACCACCTTCCGCGTATGAGCGGCAACGGCGCCAACGGCGACCTGCTGAAGATGAGCGAGCTGGCCGAGGCCTCGGGCGTGCCGGTGCCGACGATCAAGCACTACCTGCGCGAGGGCCTGCTGCCGGAGCCGGTCAAGACGAGCCGCAACATGGCCTATTACCCACCCGAGTTCGTCGACCGGATCAAGCTGATCAAGCAGCTGCAGGAGGAGCGCTTCATGCCCCTGCGGGCGATCAAATCGGTGCTCGACGAGGGGCCGGAGAACGCCCGCGCCCTGGTCGAGATCGAGGATCGCATCCTCGATCGCGCCCTCGCCGGCGAGCGCACCCGGACCAGCGCCACCGAGGTGCGCGAGCGCTACGGCATCCCCAAGGAGGTCCTCGACCGCCTCGAGAAGATCGAGGTGCTGAGCCCCAACAGCCGCGGCTACTCGCCCTCCGACATCAAGATCATCGAGGCGATCGGCCGTTTCCGCGCCGGCGGCTACGACGAGCAGATCGGCTTCACCGTCTACGACACCCTGCGCTATAAGAAAGCGATCGAAGCGCTGGTCCGCGAGGAGGTCGGCATGGTGATGGAGCGCCTCGCCGGCGAGGTCCCGCCCGAGCGCGTGGTCGAGATGCTCGAAGCCGGCGCCCAGCCCCTGCAGGATCTGATCGCCGCCCTCCACACCAAGCTGATGGTGGCCGAGCTGGAGCGTCACCGCGCTAATCGCGGCTAGTCAGAACCCGAAACCTCATTGCACGGGTGTAAAATGCTGGGTGCAGTAGGCAGAGAGTCGTGGAGTATCCATGCGACCTCCTTTCGGAAGACTCGCTTCAGCGGGTCTCTCGGTTAAAAGCCCCGGTGCCGCTGCTGACGACACCGGGGCTTCGATGACTTATTGCCTCACTGTCTGGATGATCACCCAGACAAGCAGAAGGCAAAGCGCCTGGCTGTTATCCACGTCTCCTCCTTTCTCTCGGGGACAAACCTTGGGGAGTGCCCGAACCGAGAGCAAGAGGTTGTGGATTGCAGTCAGGTCTCTGTCACCTCAAGACACCATACAGAAGTATGCAGCTAAAACATTTCGCAGACAGAAAATTTCTAGCTGCTCAACTCCGCGAGGCCCCGCTCGTGGCCGATGACGGGCGCGTAGGCCAACTCCGAGCGCGCCTTGGAGATGTCGATCGTGCACTCCTGGGTCAGGAGCCAGGCGCGGAAGCTGGTCATCGGCGGCTCGCCAGGGAGGGGGAGGAGCTTCCAGGCGGTCTCGCAGATACGCGCCATCGGCGCGGCTGTCCAGGCGGGCAGGCTGCGATCGGGCGGCTCGACGCCCTGGGTGCGCAGCATCGCGGTGACGAACTCACGGAAGACGACCGGCTCGCCGTCGGTGACGAAGTAGGCCTCGCCCGCCCGCCCCTTCTCCGCGGCGAGGATCAGTCCCTCGACCACGTTGTCGACGTGAGTGGTCTCGGTGACGTTGGTGCCGCCGCCGACCCAGGCGAAGCGCCCTGCTTCGACGGTCGCGACCATCTCCGGCAGCAGCGTCGTGTCGCCCTTGCCCCAGACGAAGCGCGGTCGCAGGACGACGGTCTCGAAGCCCTCGCGCGCGGCCGCCCGCACGGCCTGCTCGGCTTTCGCCTTGGTCGCCGGGTAGGGCGCGCGCGAGTCCGGTCGCAGCGGCGCGGTCTCGTCGACGTGGACCAGGGGCTCACCGGCCATCAGCGCCGCCTCGGTGCCACAGTGGACGAAGCGCCGCACGCCGGCCTCTTCGCAGGCGGCCAGCACGTTGCGCGTGCCGACGACGTTGCCGCGCTCGAAGTCCTCCCAGTCGCCCCACTCGCCGAGGTGCGCGGCGAGGTGAAAGGCAACCGCAGCACCGTCGGCGCCCGCCGTCAGCGAGGCCGGGTCGCCGAGCTCGCCGCGCACCGGCTCGGCGCCGAGTGAGGCGACGCGCTCGGCGGCAGCGTCGGAGCGGGCGAGGGCTCGTACCGGGTGTCCTTCGCCGACCAGCCGCTGCACGAGCTTGCCGCCGATGAACCCCGATCCGCCCGTGACGAACGCGGTCTCGGCCATCGGCACGATGTTAGCCTCGCCTCAGTGAAGTCAGTCCTGATCACCGGCGCCTCGACCGGCATTGGCCGCGCGAGTGCCCTGCGCATGGACGCCGAGGGGTGGCGTGTGTTCGCGGGCGTGCGGCGCGAGGAAGACGGGGAGGACCTGAAGCGAGTTGCCTCAGAGCGCCTCGCCCCGCTCATCCTCGATGTGACCGACGAGGGGCAGCTCGCGGCGGCCGCGGAGCGAATCGGGGCAGAGGTGGGCCCAGCCGGGCTCGACGGCCTGGTCAACAACGCCGGCATCGCGGTGATGGCGCCGCTGGAGACGATTCCGCTCGACGACCTGCGCCACCAGCTCGAGGTCAACCTGATCTCGCAGGTCGCGGTGACGCAGGCGCTGCTGCCGCAGATCCGCGCCGCCCGTGGCCGGATCGTCTTCCTCAGCTCGATCGGCGGCCGCATGGCGATGCCCTTCGGCGCCCCCTACCACGCCTCCAAGTACGGGATCGAGGCCGTGACCGACTGCCTGCGCCAGGAGCTGCGCCCGTGGAAAATCGACGTCGTCGCGATCGAGCCGGGCTCGATCGACACCCCGATCTGGGAGCGCGGCGAGAAGCGCGCCGATTCCGCCGCCGAGCGGGCCCCTGCCGCCCAGGAGACCCTCTACGGCAAGCAGATCGAGAGCTTCCGCGGCGCCGTGCGCCGCACCGCCGAACGCGGCATCTCGCCCGAGAAGGTTGCGAACGCGGTCGAGGACGCCCTGACCGCCGGCCGGCCGCGCACCCGCTACCTCGTCGGCGCCGACGCTCGCGGTCAGGCCCTGCTCAAGCGGCTGGTGCCGGACCGCCTGATGGACCGGATCGTCGCCCGCGCGATGGGGCTCTAGGCGGGCGACGACCGCTCAGGGCGCGACGCCGAGCGTCTCGCGCGTCGTTTCGACCGCCCCCAGGCTGATCATCGCTCCGGTCTCCCTGGCGACTTCCGCTGCTTGGTCAAGGGCAGCGTCCACTCCCTCGCGGCCCGTTGCGGCCAGCGCGATCGCGACCGCCTGCAGGGTGAGCGGCAGCGACCAGAGCATCCCGCGCGCCCGCGCGGTCTCGGTCGCCCATTCGGCGAGCTCCAGCGCCTCCTCGGCACGGCCGACGCCCACCCGCGCCTCGGCGCGCAGGCCCGCCCGCCAGGTCTCCATCTCGTCGCCCTCGCTGGCCGCGGCGCGGTAGATCC
>DASZQM010000245.1:0-9097 GCA_035549645.1 Solirubrobacterales bacterium
CTACCGGCCGGGCCTCCATCGCCGCCGCCGGTCCCTTCTGCGTTATGGCCGACTTCGGGGACTTCGCCCGGAGAGCCCGCGCCTCCGTTGCCGCCGTCCCCGGTGAGGTTCTTGCTGATCGTCGACTGCTTAACCGTGAGGCTGGCGCCGGCGTCGTTGTAGATGCCACCGCCCGATCCGCCCGATCCGCCACCGCCACCGCGGAATTTAAAAGGGGCATTGGCACCCAGACTGCCCTCGCCGGTCTGGTTTTCGGTCACCAGGGCGTGCTCGAGGACGAGCGAGCCGTGGTTGAGGATCCCACCCCCGTTGCCCACGGGAATGCTCGTAAAGATGTCGGGCGCAGCCCCGGCATCCGCGGTGCGACCGTCGGTGATCTCGAGACCGACCAGCTCGACGGTCGCTGCGGACTTGACTTCCATCACCCGGTCGCTGCCGCCTTTGATAACCGTCCCGGTCGGGTTGCTCGGGTCGCCGACGATCGCCATGCTCCCGTGGTTGACGACGAGCTGAGGCCCCAGCGTGATCGTGTTGGCGGGGAGATTGATCGTCGTCGTCGGGCTTTCGACCGTGCCGCAGCCGTTGCTGGTGCCCGCTTCGACCGCTTCGATCACGCTGCGCAGGCTGCAACCGCCGCTGTCGCCGGTCGAATCGACGGTCATCGCAGCCCCCGCCGTCGAGCAGAGAGAAAACGTCACGAGCGCGGAGGCAGCCATGGCCACCGACCAAAGACGAAGTACCCGAGTGATGATCTGCCTCCCCAACTAGGTGCTCGATTGTCCGCCGCATCGTGGCACGCCGGGATCGAACCTTCAACCTGCCGGGCAAGCACGAGAAGGCCGCGCCAGGCCCGATCCCCTCTGATACCGTCGCCGCTCTCTCGAGCTAGGGCGCGCGGGGGCGCAAGGGATTTGGCCGGACAGCTGAGACTTCATAGAGGGCTGCGGCCGACGTCGGCTCTGGCGGGCACGGCGGCGGTTCTGGCCCTGCTCTTCGTCCCGTCGGGCGCTGGGGCCTCGATCCCCGCAGCCAGGACCGCGAAGCCCTTCGCCGGCCCAGAGCACGGGAAGCACCGCCACGAGAAGCGCCACCGGCACAAGCGCAGAAAGGTGGTGCGCAGCAATGGCGGTCCCGTCAAGGCGGCGCTGGGGGCCGTCGCCGTGCACGCGCCCAGGGGGGCGATCAGGAAGGGTCAGACCCTGACGATCGAAGCCAAGGCGCCAGGGGGCCTCGCCCCCGACGCACGGTCGATAGCCGGCGGCCCGTACTCGGTCTCGACCAGCCAGGGGGAGCCCGCCAAGCCGGTTCTCATCACCTTTCGCTACGACAAGGATGCGCTGACCCCCGGCAGCGGCCCTCTGGTTCTGCACGGCTCGCGACGACTCGGGGCCTGGCTTCCCGAGCAGACCCGGGTAAACCGGGGCGCTGGCACCGCGACGGCGGCGTTCGACAGCTTCAGCCCGATGGACGTGGTCGACTCGATCACCTGGGCGGCGGGCGACCTGACGGGCAATCGCACCGACCTCCCGACGGGCTGCGGGGAGCCGCCGAGCTGGGTCGACGGAGTCCATCTCCCCTTCGCTCGCAACGATTCGCTGCCGGCCTGCATCGGGGCCGAGTCCAGCGGAGACACCCTTTATCTGCACGTCGCCAACAACCGCGGCTACGCCCAGTACGTGACCATCTCCAACGCGAGCCTCGACCTTCGCCGCTCCAACTGGAGCGACTCGCTGGAGGGCCTGTTCGCAAACCAGCTGGCGGCACATGCCCCCGGCAACTCGGCGTCGAGCTTCCTGCTGGCGCCGGGCTCGCACGCGACGCTGGCGATCGACAAGCCCCCGCCGAGCCTCGGCAATACGGCGGTGTCCCTTCAGGTCGCCCCCCAGGGAGCTTCCGCAATGGCCGAGATGGGCTGGGCGCTGCTCAAGAAGGCCAAGGAGGAGATCGGGCTGCCGGTGGAGGTGGGCAATTGCGTGGTCGGCCAGGTTTACGCGGCGCTGTCGAACGACCCCTCAGCCCCGGCCGCGGTCAAGCGGCTGCGGACCTGCGCCGACGCGGCGGCCAGCCTGAAGGGGGTGGCAAAGAAAGCACTGGAGAAGATCGCCGCCGCGATCCTCGTCACCGACTTCTTCTACAAGGTGGTCGACCTGGAGGCCGCCGAGCCCTACCCGGTCGAGCTCAGCTTCACGATCCGCGGGAAGAACCCGACGAACCCGGACATCCACCTGGGCAACCTCGGCTACGGCAGCCTGCCCGCCGGCCAGCCGACCGTGGAGCATCTCACCGCAAGCGGGGGATCTCCTCCCTACACCTTTCGCGTATCCAACGGCCAGGGCAATCCGGAGCGCGTGCCCTCCTGGGTGCAGCTCGCGGCCGACGGAACGCTGACGATCACACCACCTCCCGGCACGAATCAGAGCGTCGGCTTCTACGTGTACGCGACGGACGCGTCGGGACAGTCCTCCCCGTTCGAACGAGACGAGGTGACCTTCTCGGTCAGCGGCGAACCAAACCCGGGGACCGGTGTCTGGACGACGTCCAAGGGGGTCCTGCCGGCCGATTCGGTCGGCGAAGCGCTGGGCTTCCCGCCGCTCGTCTCCGCCTGTGAGACCTCCGCATGCCTGGTCTTCGGGCCGTACGGGACGGGCAGCGGTCTGCAGAACATGATCCAGAGCCTTTCGCCGAAAACCGACTGGACGAGTGACGAGGCGCCCCTGCCTGCGGGCGCCACCGGTGTCACCAGTGAATACCCCCACACGGCGTGCATGGCGGCGGGCACCTGCGTGCTGACGACGTCCTACGAAGACGCTTCTAGCGACGAATGGACCGCCCTGGGCGAGCTGTCGAACGGGACCGTTACCTGGACCGCCGCTCCGGTCCCTGCCGACGCCGGGCCCGGTGCGCCGTACGTGGACTCCGTCGCCTGCTCTCCCAGCGACACCTGCGTCGCGGCCGGCTACTTCCTCGAAGGGACGTACAAGCGTGGGCTGCTCGAGACCTATACAGGTGGAACCTGGCACGCGGAGTGGGCCCCTTCCCCTCCGGGCTGGCCCACGGATCAGCCCTCGCCGCCGTTCGAGCCTTCCGTGACCTGCGGCGAAGGATCGAGCTGCGTCGCGATAAGCGGATCGTCTGACGAAAGCGGCGATCCCAGCCTTCTCGCCGAGACCCTCGCCGGCGGCAGCTGGACGCCCACGGTGGTTGCGCTTCCCGGTGATGCCGCGAGCGACCCCGCGATCAACTCGATCGCCTGCCCCACCGCTCAGCACTGCGTCGGCGTCGGCAGCTACCTGGACACAGGCGGAGATGTTCAGCCGCTGATCGCATCGGACTCGGGCGCCGGCTGGACGGCAGCGAAACCCGCGCTGCCCCTGACGAGCAGCGGCGAATACGCGGTCCTGACCTCCACGGACTGCCTCGATGCAACCCGGTGCGTCGCCGTTGGCTACGACTATGAATTCGACGGCGGCTCCACCGAAAGCCGCGGCCTCATCTACACACTCGAAGAAGGAACCTGGAGACCCCAGTGGGCGCCGCTGCCACCCATGGGAGAAGGATCGAGACTGCTGGACGCGGCCTGCGCGACCAGCGGAGCCTGCTTCGCGGTCGGCGACTACTCGGCCGGCCCCTACGGGGGCCTCCCGCACACCGGCCTGATCGAGACCTTCGCCGGCAAATCGTGGGCTCCGAGCGAAGTCCCCACCCCCAACGACGCGTCCCCCGGAAACCTCGGAGGCCTCTCAACCGTCTCATGCGGCGACGGCGAACTCTGCGTCGCATCAGGTACCTACCGCGACCAAGACGGTCATCCCCAGGTACTCCTGGCCAAGCACAGAAGAGACGCGGGACCGACTAGCGCCAGCGACTCAACCCTGGCAACGTCAAGCGGACCTCCGCTCCGCCTTGCCAATTGGCCACGTGAACTTCACCTCCGTGAGCGCGCACCACGGTCTTGACGATCGCCAGACCAAGCCCGCTGCCGCCGTCGCGGCGGCTGGAGCTGGCGCGGCTGAAGCGCTCGAACGCGCGCGGCAGAAACTCGGTCGGGAAGCCGGGGCCTCGATCCCGGACCCGGATTTCGACCGCCTGATCTCCGTTGCCGATATCGAGGGAGACCGTGCCGTCCCCGTAGCGAAGCGCGTTATCGACGACGTTGCCGATCGCCTGGTCGAGGCGCAGGCGGTCGCCCCGGATTGCCAGGTCTGGACCCGCGACCTCGATCTCGCGTCCGGTCTCTGCCGCCCTGCGCGCGAACCGCTGCCTGACCCCTCCGAGAAGCTCGGTCAGCTCGACCCGCGCCAGGCGCAGCGGTAGCTCGCCGCGCTCGGTCTGAGCGATCGTCAGCAGGTCCTCGGAGAGCTGCGTCAGGCGGTCGGTCTCCTCGGCGGCAGAGGCGATCGCGGCTCGCAGCTCCTCCGGAGAGCGTCCTTCGGCCAGCGCCAGCTCCAGCTCGGTTCTCAGGATCGCGAGCGGCGTGCGCAGCTCGTGGCTGGCGTCGGCGACGAAGGCCCGCTCGTGCTCGAGCGCCTCGCCGAGCCGTGCGAGCATTTCGTTCAGCGTCGCCCCGAGACGGGCGACCTCGTCGTGGGTCGGCGGCACCGGCAGGCGCTGGTCGGGCTCCGCGGCAGAGATCTCGCTCGCCCGAGTGCGCATCGCCTCGACCGGGTGAAGCGCAGCGGCCGCGACTCCGTAGGCGGCGAGCGCGGCAAGGAGCAGGGCCACCGGCCCACCGAGCAGGAGCAGCTGAACGAGATCGGTGAGGGACTCGTCGCGCGCCTCGGTCGAGGTGCCGACCACGACTACCCGCTTGTGGCCGTGGGTCCTCACCGGCACCGCCAGGAGCCGCGAGGACTCCTCGAGCCCCGGCAGGGGGCCGCGGTTGACGATCAGTGGCCGGCGCAGCGCCGCCGCAAGCTCAGTCGGACTCAAGAGAATCTCGTTGCCGACCGCGGCGGAGGAATCGGCGACGCTGCCGTCGGCTTCGAGCACCTCGGCGAAGCTCTCGGTCCGCCCGACCAGGTTCCCGCGACCCTCGCCGAGACCGGAGTCCGCCTCCTTGACCAGGGCCACCACGTCGGCCGCCCGCGAGCGCAGCCCGGCGTCGATCGTGTTGTCGAGCTCGGCGCGGAAGCGCAGGAAGACGAAGAGGCCGATCGCCCCGAGGACCAGCGCCATCACCGCGGTGAAGACCAAAGTGACGCGGAGGCGAATCGAGAGACGGCTGAGGGGAAGGCGACTCAGCGGCCCCCATCCTTTCGCAGGCGATACCCGGCGCCGCGTACCGTCTCCAGCGAGCTGACGTCGAAGGGGTGGTCGATCTTGCGGCGCAGGTAGCGAATGTAGACCTCGATCACGTTGGAGCGGTGCTCGAAGTCGTACTCCCACGCCTGCTCCAGGAGCTGGGTGCGAGAGAGGACGACCCCGGGGTTGCGCATGAACACGCTCAGCAGCGTGAACTCCTTGGCGGAGAGCTCGATCTCGCTCTCACCCCGCCATACCTGGCGAGCAGCGGGGTCCAGCTTGAGGTCACCCACCTCGATCACGGTCGGCCGCTCCGCCTGCCCGCGGCGGACCAGAGCCCGCAGCCGCGCCAGCAGCTCGACGAACGAGAACGGCTTGGTCAGGTAGTCGTCGGCGCCGCCGTCGAGGCCGGCGACCCGATCGACCAGAGCGCCGCGTGCGGTCAGCATCAGCACCGGCGTCCAGATGCCCTCGCCCCGGAGCCGCCGGCAGGTCTCAAAGCCGTCGATCCCGGGCAGCACGACGTCGAGGACGATCGCGTCGTAGCCGGTCGAGCCCGCCATGGCCAGCGCGGCCTCTCCCGTCCCCGCGATGTCGACCGTCAGTCCTTCCTCACTCAGGCCGCGGCGGATCAGCGCCGCCATCTTCACCTCGTCCTCGACCACCAAGACGCGCATGGCAGGACGATTAACGCAGCAGATGAAGACAAGATGAGAATCGGCGGCGCCCCGCCTTCCCGCCTCGCGGCTTGGCGCTCCTACTGCGCCGGCGCAACCGCCAGTGTCGAATACCCGAGCTCGGCGATCCGATGCGGCAGGTCGACATGGAGCCAGTGCGAGATGTGGCTCGGGGGCGTCTCGATGATGATCTCGCCGTAGGGCCGGGCTTCGAGCTCTTCGACGACGTCGTCGTAGGCGTTGGGGCTGTTCGCGACGCGCCCCGATACCAGGCTGCCCGCCAGCCCCTGGATCTGCGGCAGCGCTTTCGCCAGCAGCGCCTCGCCGTCACCCGTGTCGGGGCTGTTGCGATCGAAGGCCAGGTGGTCGGGATTGGGCACCAGGACGAAGAAGCGAGCGGCGCCTTTGGCCGCACGCTGGCGCACCGCCTCCAGCAGCTCCGCGGTCGCCTCGACCTTGTTGAGGACGACGAGAACCGCCGGGGTGCCATCGACGGCTGCCGCCGCCGACACGGACCCCGAGCGGATCACGTCTCGCTTGGAGATCGCCAGATAGACGACCAGGGCGAGGATCGTCGAGAGGAAGATGATGCTGGTCAGGTTGGTCCCCAGCCCGAGCCCACCTTCTCCGGTCGGCGAGGCGAGGTAGTCGCCGATCGAGGCGCCCAGCGGCCGGGTGAGGATGTAGGCGAGCCAGAAGGAGAGGATCGCGTTCATCCGCAGGCCGAAGTGGAGGACGGCGACGACGACGATCGCTCCGGCGAATATCCCCAGCGCTGCGAGGTAGCCGAGTTCGAGCTGCTCGGAGAGGAAGTCGCCGGCCGAGGTGCCGAGGGCGAAGGTGAAGAGGATCGCCAGCCAGTAGAACGCCTCGCGGCGGGTGGTGAAGATCGTGTGGACCGAGAGGGTGCGCTCAACCGCGTACCAGCTCGCGAAGACGCAGATCAGGATCGCGCTGAATGCGATCGTCGTCGTTTCCAGGGTGACCCCGTAGTTTTCGACCAGGTTGTCGCTGACCAGGGTGCCGACGACGCTGATCAGCACCACCGCCAGCCAGTAGATGCCCGGTACGTACTTCCGGGCCCGGAACTGGAAGACGAGGACGGCGATCAGCAGCGCTCCCATGAGGTAACTCGTGTTGGTAAGTCCAAGGCCAAGGTTTTCGTTGAGGTTGTCGGCGAAGGTCTCGCCCACCGTGGTGCAAAGCACCTTGATCACCCAGAAGTAGACGGTGATCTCGGGGACCTTGTTGAGCATCTGGCGCGCCCACCACTTTGCGGGACGGGCTGGAGACGAGGCGACTTGGGACTGCTGCGCGGCGTTCATAGCGCGGCAGACTGGAGCAAGGTGCTTAACCCAAGATGAGAGCGCAGGCCCGAGGGATCAGGCGAGCTTCAATGGCGCAGCTTGATCGTCGCCCGCGCCGAGGACGCGCCGGCGGCGGCGCTCTCCGTTACGACGACCTTGGCCTTGAGCTTCTCACCGGCGGCGAGCGCTGCGTCAATCGCCGCCAACCCCTTGCCGGTGAACTTGATCCGGATCGTGGCCGACCCGCCGGCCGTGACGCTCGCTTTGGCGGCTTTTGACTTCACCGTGCCTCCGCCCGGCATCCTCACGGTCGCCTTCGCGGTCAGGTGGCCCGCCACGTTGGCGAATCCGGTGATCGATAGCTTTCCCACCGCTTGCTGCGGTTTGAACCTGAGGTGCAGAGCGAGGTTGGGCTTGGCGATCGTCGGCCCGGGGGGAGTTGGCGCCGAGGACGCCGGCCCGCCGCCGCCACCCGCGCCGGAGCCACCGCCACCGGTTTCCCCGCCCCCGCCATCGCCTCCTTCGCTGGGTGGGCCGGTGTCTGAGAAACGGTCGACGCGAGTGTTGTGTTCGTCGCCGACGAAGAGGTTGCCGCCGCTGTCGACGGCGAGGCCGAAGGGCCTGTTGAGCTCGCCGCCGAGACCGCCGGTTTCGCCCACCCGGCATTCGCCTGCCACCGTGCAGATCTCATAGCCGCTGCCGCCGCCGGCGATCACGTTCTTGCCCCAGGTGGCTTCGAAGGCGCCGGTCGTGGCACTGAAGGTCTCGATCCGGTTGTTGATCGTGTCGGTGGCGTAGACATGCGAGGCATCGGCCGCCATGCCATATGGACCGCCCGCAAACTCACCCCCGAAGGTCCCCGCCGTGCCGGTCTTGCATTCGCCGGCCACGCTGCAGACCTCGAAGCCAGTCGCTCCCCCGCTGACCACGTCCTTGCCCCAGGCGCGCACCCATTGACCACCCTCGTCGAACTCCTGGACGCGGGCGCCGGTGGCGTCGCCGGCGAAGACCCGTTCGCCCCCGACCGCGATGCTGGTGGGACTGAGGAACTCGCCGCCATGAATGCCCGCCGCTGCCTTCTGGCATTGACTGGCGACCAGGCAGACCTCGAATTCTTCCGTTCCCCCTTCGATCACGTCCTTTCCCGCCGCCCATTCGAATTCTCCTGAGGAGGTGAACTTCTCGATGCGGTGGCTTTCGAGATCGGCGATGTAGACGTCGCCGCTCGAGTCAGTGGCGATTCCAGCTGGATCGTCGAACTCGCCACCACGGCCGCCGTTGTTTTCCCCAATCGTGCAGTTTTCGGCCACCGTGCAGATCTCAGCTCCGGTGCCGCCGCCGGCGATCACGTTTTTCCCCCAGGCAGCGAGAAAGTGACCTTCGGAGTCGAACTTCTGCAGCCGTTCGCCCCCCGCCGCTTCGACTACGTAGACGTTTCCGCTGGGATCGACGGCCACCCCGACCGGGTTCACGAACTCGCCGGCTTTGCCCCCGGTTTTGCCAGACCTGCATTCGCCCGCGACCGCGCAGATCTCGGCGCCTTCGCCGCCGCCATTGACCACGTCCTTCCCCCACGAGCGCAGCCATTTCCCACCGGCGGTGAACTTGTCGATTCGCGTATTCGCGACGTCGGCGACGTAGACGCTTCCGGCGGCGTCGACCGCGACCCCATTGGGTGGCTGGAGCTCACCGCCGAAGCCGCCGACGCCGCCGGCCTGGCAGCTGGAGGCGATGGTGCAAACCTCGGCGCCGGTTTCGGCATTGCCGGCTATGACGTCCTTGCCCCAGGAGCGCTCCCAGGTGCCGGAAGCGGCGTTCGCGCCCGGCGCGGCGACCAGCGCGAGCGCGACGAGCAACGCCAGGAGCGAGATG
>DASZQM010000246.1:0-17617 GCA_035549645.1 Solirubrobacterales bacterium
GGCGCTTCAACCGTGGTCCCTGAGCCTCGGCTGGAGGGGGACCCAATCCCCGCCCGAGCTCAGGTAGTCAACGGCGCTCGCCCGGACCGTAAGGAGTCCGCCCCGCCCGAAGCTCACAAGCTTGGGCGAGCTCACCACGCAGCTCGCAAGCTTGAACCGGCTCGCTACGAGCTTTGGAAGCTCTGGTAATCGCGCTGCCGTGAATAGAAGCTCGATCTGAGCTCGTGGTGGGAGCCTGGAAGGAGGGTCAGGCCCCCTCTCCATAAGGCTCAGCGACCACGCATCGAATCTCCAGCGCTCGCCCCAGCTGCGCGACGGGCCTCAGGGAGAGGGGGCCTGACCCTCCCCCACGCTTCAATCGAAACTCAGAACTCCTGATCGATCCAAGGCATCGTGTCGCGAAGCTCCTTGCCCACCTTCTCGACTTCGTGACCGGCGCCTTCCTCGCGCATCCGCGAAAGGTTCTCGCCCCCAGCCCGGTTCTCGGCGATCCACTCGCGGGCGAACTGGCCGGACTGAATCTCGCTGAGGATCTCCTTCATCGCCGCCCGTGACTCCTCGCCGATGACGCGTTTGCCGCGGGTCATGTCGCCGTACTCGGCGGTGTTGGAGATCGAGTAGCGCATGCCCTGGATCCCCTTCTCGTACATCAGGTCGGCGATCAGCTTGAGCTCGTGCAGGCACTCGAAGTAGGCGAGGCGCGGGTCGTAGCCGGCCTCGACCAGCGTCTCGAAGCCCGCCCGGACGAGCTCGGAGGCACCGCCGCAGAGGACGGCCTGCTCGCCGAAGAGGTCGGTCTCGCACTCGTCCTTGAAGGTCGTCTCGATCACCGCGGCGCGGCCGCCGCCGATGCCGGAGGCGTAGGCGAGGACGAGGGCGTGGGCGTTGCCGGTGGCGTCCTGCTGGACCGCCATCAGACAGGGCACGCCGCGGCCTTCCTCGTACTGGCGACGGACCAGGTGACCCGGGCCCTTGGGCGCGACCATGCCGACGTCGACGCCGGGCGGCGGCACGATCTGCTCGAAGTGGATCGCGAAGCCGTGGGCGAAGAGCAGCAGGTTGCCGGGTGCGATGCCGTCGGCGATCTCGTTCTCCCAGACCTCGGCCTGCTTCTCGTCGGGCAACAGGATCATCACCGCGTCGCCGCGACTGGCTGCTTCGGCGATGTCGAGCACCTCGAGGCCGGCCTCTTCGGCTTTGGCGCGGCTGGAGGAGTCGGGGCGCAGGCCGACGACGACGTCGACCCCCGAGTCCTTCAGGTTGAGGGCGTGCGCGTGCCCCTGAGAGCCGTAGCCGAGGATGGCGACGGTCTTTCCCTGGAGCAGCGAGAGGTCGGCGTCTGAGTCGTAAAAGATGTCCTTGGGCATGAGCGGCAGGCTAGCGGAGGGCGCGCCTCATCAGCTTGCCCGAGGGCGTGCGCGGCAGCGCCGCCGCCAGCTCGACCCGCTTCGGCACCTTGTAGCTCGCCAGCGACTCTGCGCAATGGCGTCGCAGCTCGTCGGGGCTCACCTCCGAGCCCTCCTCGAGCACGACGATCGCGGTCACCGCCTGCTGCCACTCCGGGTCCTCGCGCCCGACGACGGCCGCGTCGGCGACCTCGGGATGGCGCAGCAGCACCTTCTCGACTTCCGCCGGGACGACGTTCTCGCCGCCGGTGACGATCAGGTCGTCCATGCGATCCTCGACGTAGAGGAAGCCCTCCTCGTCGATGCGGCCGAGGTCGCCGGTGTGGAGCCAGCCGTCGGCGTCGGCGCGCCCCGGGGCGACGGTCGGGCCCTGGACCAGGATCTCGCCCTCCTGGATCCGCAGGTGGGTGGTCAGCAGCGGCCGGCCGGCCGACCCGAGCTTGCGCCGGGCATCGGCGGGCGCCAGCGTCGTCACCTGCGAGCAGGTCTCGGTGAGGCCGTAGGTCTGGACCACGGTGGCGCCGCGGCCGAGCGCCTCCTCGAGCGGGTCCTCCGGCACCGGCCCGCCGCCGACCAGGATCGCCCGCGGGCCGGAGAGGTCGGCTCCGACCTCGAGCAGGCGGGTCAGCATCGTCGTCACCAGTGAGACCACCGAGATGTCGCCGCGCTCGAGCGCGGCGGCGACGCGGTCGACGTCGAAGCCATCGTGGATCACCGCGGTGGTGCCGTAGATCACCGATCGCATCACGATCCCCAGACCGGAGATGTGGCTCAGCGGCAGGCAGCAGAGCCAGCGGTCCCCGGGCTCGACGCCGATGTTGAAGGCCGAGCCGACGGCGCTCCAGAGGAAGTTGCCGTAGGTGAGGTCGATCGGGTCCGGGACGCCGGTGCTGCCGCTGGTCATCACCCGGGCGGCGACGTCGTCCATGTCGTGCTCGCCGAGCAGCGGCAGGTCGGCCTCGTTCTGGGTCAGCTCGCCGGCGTCGTCGAGGTCGACCGCGGGCTTCTCGTTGGCGACCACGGCGGCGCGCTCCTCGGGCGAGAGCCGCGGGCCGAGCGGCAGCAGCACCGCGCCGGCCTTCATCAGCGCATGGATCATCACCACCTGCTCGCGCCGCGGGTGCGCGGTCATCGCCACGATCGAGCCGCGGCGCACGCCCTGGGCGGTGAGCCGGCGGGCGACCCAGGTCGCCTCCGCCTCCAGCTCCGCGTAGGTGACTTCGGAGCCTTCGGCGACGAGCGCGGTGCGCTCGGGGCAGCTCTGCGATCTCTGGGCCAGCCAGGCGTCGAGTTTCATCGGCGGGATATCGTGCCCATCATGCCCAAACGCCACAAGGAAGCCCCGACCGACGAGACCCTCTACGCCCCGATCGAGTGGAGCAGCGAGGGCGAATACGAGGACATCCACTACGAGGTCGGCGGGGGGATCGCCAAGATCTCGATTGACCGGCCCGAGGTGCTCAACGCCTTTCGGCCGCAGACGCTGGTCGAGATCGCCGCAGCCCTGGAGCTGGCCCGCGAGGACAGCGGCATCGGCGTCGTCATCCTCACCGGCAAGGGCACGAAGGCCTTCTGTGCCGGGGGCGACCAGCAGGTTCGGGGCGACACCGGCTACGTCGCCGAGGGCGCCTCGATCGGTCGCTTCCACGTCACCGACCTGCAGGTCCAGATGCGGCGCCTGCCGAAGCCGGTGGTGGCGATGGTGGCCGGCTACGCGATCGGCGGCGGCCACATCCTCCACGTCTGCTGCGACATGACGATCGCCGCCGACAATGCCTGGTTCGGACAGACCGGCCCGCGAGTCGGCTCCTGGGACGGCGGCTTCGGCGCCTCGCTGCTGCGCGACCTGGTCGGCACCAAGAAGGCGAAGGAGTTCTGGCTGCTCTGCCGCCAGTACGACGCCGAGGAGGCGCGCGAGATGGGCCTGGTCAACGAGGTGGTGCCGCTCGACCGGCTCGAAGCCGAGACGGTGGCTCGCTGCCGCGAGATGCTCGCCCTCTCCCCCTTCGCCCTGCGCCTGGTCAAGGCCAGCTTCAACGCCCACGAGGACGGCTACGCGGGGATCCAGCAGCTCGCCCACGACGCCAACCTGCTCTTCTACGGCAGCGAGGAGGCGGCCGAGGGACGCGAGGCGTTCAAGCAGAAGCGGGCGCCTGACTTCTCGCAGTTCCCGAGGCGAGCATGAGGATCTGGCTGATGGCGGCGCGTCCGCGCACGCTGCCGGCGGCGATCGCACCGGTGCTGGTCGGCACCGCGGCAGCGGTCGAAGCGGCGGGCAAGCTGCCCCGCGCGGGTGCCTTCATCGCCGCTCTGATCGGCTCGATCTTCATCCAGATCGGCACCACCCTGGCCAATGACTACTCGGATGCCCGCCGCGGTGCCGACACCGCAGATCGGCTCGGTCCGGTGCGGGTGACCTCGGCCGGCCTGGTGACGCCGCAGCGAGTGCTGACCGCGACCTGGATCGCCTTCGGCGTCGCGGTCCTCTGCGGCATCTACCTGACCGCCGTCGCCGGCCTGGTGATCCTGTTGATCGGCGCGCTCTCGATCGCGGCCGGCGTCCTCTACACGGGCGGACCGCGCCCCTACGGCTACGCCGGCCTGGGCGAGGTCTTCGTCTTCCTCTTCTTCGGCCTGGTGGCGGTCAACGGCTCCTACTACGTGCAGCTGGAGCGCCTCGAAGCGCTGCCGCTGGGACTCTCGATCGCGGTCGGCTTCCTCGCCACGGCGATCCTCGTCGTCAACAACGTGCGTGACCTGGAGACCGACCGCCGCGCGGGCAAGATGACGCTCGCCGTGCGGATGGGCCGGCACAACGCCGTCGTCCTCTACCGCTCTCTCGTCCTTGGCGCCTTCGTCGTCCTGCCGGTCACCCTCCTGATCGGCGGCGGCAGCGCGCTGCCGCTGATCGGCCTGCTGGCGCTGCCGATGGCCTTCAAACCGATGCGGGCGATGACGAACCGCACCGACGGACCGTCCCTCAACGGGGCCCTGGCCGGGACCGGCGCGCTCCTGGGGGTCTTCAGCCTGCTGGTCTCGATCGGCCTGCTGCTCGGAAGCTGAGAGCGACGGGGTGAAGATCGCGAAAGTCGAGGTGGTGCCCTATGCGTTGCCGTTTCGCGAGCCGTATGTGACGGCACGAGGCCGGCTCGCTCGGCGGGAGATGGTGCTGCTGCGGCTGCGAGACGAGGACGGGCTCGTCGGACTTGGCGAAGCGGTGCCGCTCTCCCTGCGCGGTGGGGTGTCGCTGCCGACGGTGGTGGCGGAGCTGGAAGGACTGGCGGAACGTGATGTCCTCGACGAGGAGGCGCTGCGGGGCAGCGCTCTGGGCCTCTCGGCACCGGCGCGGTGCGCGGCCCTGACCGCACTGCTCGACCTGCGTGGCAAGATCGCCGGCACTGCGAGCGAACCCTCAGCGGCGGTCGAGTGCAACGCGACGTTGGTGGCTGGAGAGCCGGCCGCGGTCGCGGTCGAGGCGGAACGCTGGGCGGCGGAGGGCTTTACGACCTTCAAGCTGAAGCTTGGGACCGGCAACGACGTTGGGCAGGTGCGGGCAGTACGCGATGCAGTCGGGCCCGCGGCCAGGATCCGCGTCGACGCCAACGCGACCTGGGATACGCAATCCGCCATTCGAGTCCTCTCCGAGATCGAGCCGCTGGAGATCGAGCTGGTGGAGCAGCCGGCAGCGACGCTCGCCGATCTCGCGGATATCGGTGCAGCGACCTCGATTCCGGTCGCGGGCGACGAGAGCATCGGGTCCCGCGCCGAGGCCGAGGATGCGGTGCGGGCCGGAGCCTGCGACATCGCCGCAACCAAGCTCTCCAAGGTCGGCGGGCCGGAGGAGGCAATCGAGATCGCCGAGGTGATGCCGTCCTATGTCTCCAGCGCGCTCGACGGCCCGGTCGGGATCGCAGCGGCGGCCCAGGTGGCGCAGACGCTCGACACTATGGCCCCGGCCGACAGCCCCCGCCTTGCCCACGGCCTTGCCACTCAGCGACTCTTCGGCTCGACCGTCGCGGCGGTCGAGTGCGAGCTGCGCGACGGGATGCTGCACCTCCCTCCGGGCCCCGGCCTCGGCGTCGAGATCGACGAGGAGGCCCTGCGGGCACACCGCCTTTAGCCCAATAGGCTGCGATCGTGGATCAGACCAACAGCAACACAGCCCTTGCTTCGGCTTTCGTCGAGGAGCTGGCGCGGGGAGGGCTGCGGCGTGCGGTGATCTCCCCCGGTTCGCGCTCGACGCCGCTTGCGGTCGCGCTCTGGCGACAGGCGGCGATCGAGGTGGACGTGATTCTCGACGAGCGCTCAGCGGCGTTCTTCGCGCTGGGAGCGGCACAGGCGACCCGCACGCCGGTGGCGCTGCTCTGTACCTCGGGCACCGCCGCGGCCAACTATCACCCGGCGATCTGCGAGGCGGACGAGTCGGCGCTGCCGCTGCTGGTCCTCACCGCCGACAGGCCGCCGGAGCTGCGTGGGATCGGGGCCGGGCAGACGATCGACCAGGTGAAGCTCTACGGCAGCTCGGTGCGCTGGTTCTGCGAAGTCGGGACCCACGAGGCCGATGACGGCGGCCTGCTCCACTACCGCTCCGTCGCCTGCCGGGCTCTGGCCGCGGGGCGGGGCGAGCCCCGGCCGGGCCCTGTCCACCTCAACCTGCCCTGGCGCGAGCCGCTGGCGCCGGTGCCCGTCGCGGGGGCCGTGACCGCAACCGACCCGCTGGCGCTGGAGGGGCGCGATGGACGGCCGCTTACCGCGGTCACCTCGATCGACCTGGAGCCATCGGCCTTCCTGCTCGAGGAGATGGCGGGACACATCGGCGACGCGATCGCCGGCGTGATCGTCGCCGGCCGCCAGCTCGACCCGGAGCTGCGCGAGCCGCTTGCCCACCTCGCCCGGGCCTCCGGCTTCCCGATCCTCGCCGAGCCGACCTCGCAACTGCGCTGCGGCCCCCACGACCGCTCCTACGTTGTCTCCGCTTACGACCTGCTGTTGCGCGAGGAGCACTTCGCCCGCTCCGTCGTCCCCGACCTGGTCCTGCGCTTCGGCGAGATGCCGACCAGCAAGCCGCTGCGCCAGTGGCTGGCTGGGTCGGGGGCCGATCAGATCGTGATCGACCCCTCCGGGGGCTGGAACGAGCCGACCAACCGAGCCGCCGCGGTGCTGCGCGCCGACCCGACCGAGCTCGCCGCGGGCTGGGCGACCCGGCTGGAGAAGGAAGAGCGTCCAGCGCCAGCTCGCTGGCTCGAGGCCGAGGCCAGGGCCCAGGCCGTCCTCGAGGCGGAGCTCGGCGATGGCGAGCTGAGCGAGCCCGCGCTCCATTGGGCGCTCGGGCAAGCGCACGGCGACGGCGACCTCGTCTACACGGCCTCGAGCATGCCGATCCGCGACCAGGAGACGTTCCTGCCCGCCAGCGGGACCGACGTCACCTTCCTCTGCAACCGCGGTGCAAACGGCATCGACGGCCTCGTCTCCTCCGGCATCGGCGCCGCCCGGGCCAGCGGGCGCCCGACCACAATCCTCACCGGCGACCTCGGACTCCTGCACGACATCGGCGGCCTCGCGGCGCTGCGGGACGTCCCGACGCCGGTCCGCATCGTGGTGATCAACAACGACGGCGGCGGCATCTTCTCCTTCCTGCCGCAAGCGAAGGCGCTCGGCGGGGAAGAGTTCGAGGCGCTGCTGGGCACTCCCCAGGGCGTCGACGTGGCGAAGGCAGCTGAGCTGTTCGGCCTGCCGCACGTGCGCATCGGGAACCTGGCTGAACTTCCCGGCGCACTGGAAGCGGGCACTGGGCTGATCGAGATGCAAGCCGAGCGCGGCGCCAACCGGCGCGAGCACGAGCGCCTCGGCGAGGCGGTGAGGCGAGCGTTGACGGGGTGAGGTCGGCGGAGGGCACGGAACGGCTCCACCACCTGGACGCGCTGCGGGCCTCGACGATGCTGCTGCTCGTCCCCGTTCACGCCGCGAGCCTGCTCTCCGCCAACGGTCACGAAGGTGCCTGGGCCGTGGCGATCTACTGGACTGTCCACGTCTTCAGACTCCCCCTCTTCTTCTCCATGTCGGGCTTCTTCCTGGCCCTGCTGGTCTCCAAGCGGGGAGTGCGCCAGACAGCGAGGAACCGAACCCTGCGCATCGCCCTGCCGCTGGGCGCTGGACTCCTGGTCCTGATTCCGCTGATGGTGGCCGCCGGCCAGCAAACCGGGGTGATCGTCGCCAGCGACGGCAAGCCCTCGACCGGCAGCCCCTTCGCCCTGCAGCCCTCCTTCCTCTGGTTCCTCTGGTACCTGCTGATCCTCGACGGGGTCGCGATGGCGACATGGCTTTGCGCCCCCGGTCTGCTGCGACGGGCGGGCACTGCGATCGGGGCGGGGCTCGCCCAGCCGTTTCCGGGGCTCGTGCTGCTGGCGATCCCGACAACCATCGCACTCTGGCCCCAGTTCTCCTGGACCGCGGCAACCGAATCGACCACCTTCGTACCCAGCCTCTCGATCCTCGCCTACTACGCGCTTTTCTTCGGCCTTGGAGCAACGCTTTGCGCACACCGGTACCTCCTCGCCGCCGCCGCTCGCAACGCTTGGCGATGGCTGGGGTTCGCCGTGGCGGCGACGCTCCCGGCCGCCCTGCTCTTCACCCTGCACAACTCCCCTACCTACGGGTCCTCTCCCGTTGTCCACGGCGCCGCGCTGCTCATCTACGCCCTCGCGACCTGGGCCAGCCTGCTCGCCCTCATCGGCCTCGCCACCCGCTACCTCAACAGGCCCAAGCCCAGGTTGCGTTACCTCGCGGATGCTTCCTACTGGATCTACCTCTCGCACATGCCGCTGATGGTGCCGGTGCTGGCCCTGCTGGCGGCCACGTCGCTGGGCCTGCCGCTGCAGTTCGCGATCGTCACCGCCTCCGCGCTCGCACTCTCGCTGCTCACCTACGCGCTCTGCGTTCGCTACAGCGTGATCGGTCGCGTTCTCAACGGCCCGCGCCGTCGCCCCGAACGAAGCAGGTCGCGCTCGCAAGCCGGGTTCGACCTGCTTGGCAGGAGCAGATTCACTCGGTCAGAAGAGGCAGCAGAGCCCCAAGCTTGATCTCGGTCTCGGCCAGCTCGGCGGCCGGGTCCGATGCGGCGACGACGCCGACGCCGGCGAAGAGGCGGGCCTCGCGGTCGCGCAGGAGGGCGCTGCGCAGGGCGACGCAGAACTCGCCGTCCTCGGTCGCGTCCATCCAGCCGACGGGGCCCGCATACCAGCCCCGGTCCATCTGCTCCAGCTCGGCGATCGCACCGGCCACGGCGGACCAAGGCTCACCGCCGACCGCGGGCGTCGGGTGCAGCATGCCGGCAAGCTCGACCGCGGAGCGCGGCTCGGCGAGCTGGGCGACGATCGGCGTCGCGAGGTGCTGGATGTTCGCGACCTTGACGATCTCAGGTTCGCTTCCCGTCTCGACCCAGACGGCGTGGGGGCGCAGGGCGCGGGCGATGCGCCCAGCGACGATCGCGTGCTCCTCGCGGTCCTTGGCGCTGCGCAGCAGCTGCTCGCCGAGGTGGTCGTCGACGGCGGGGTCGGAGCTGCGACGGGTCGAGCCGGCGAGGGCCACGGTCGAGAGGCTGGCGCCTGAGCGGCGCAGCAGCAGCTCCGGGCTGGCGCCGATGAAGGCGGCCTCCGGCGTGCCGCAGCAGAAGCAGAAGCAGGATGGGAACTGGATGCGCATCGCGCCGAAGACCGCGGCCGGATCATGCGCGGAGGCAGCCGTGGCAAGCACCTCGCGGGCGAGCACGATCTTCGACATCTCCCCCGCCCGGATCCGCCCCGTCGCCGCTTCGATGATGCGCTCGAAATCCCCCGGCGGCCGCACGCTGCTGATCTCCACCCGCTCGGTCGGGTGTGGATCGAGGAGCGGCAGCGGCTCTTCCCGCAAACCGGCCAGGCGCGCCTCCAGCGAGGCGGCCTTCGACTCGGTGTCGTCGCCGGGACGCACCTCGGCATTGAGCGTGAGGAAGGTATCCCCACCGCTGCGACAGATCGAGAGCTCGGGGAGAACGAGCGAGGCAGGAGCCAGCGACGACCAGGCCGAGCTGCCACCGCCGTCTGGGTCGAAGGCAAATCCACCGACCCACGTTGCCCCCGCGCCAGCGGGCAGGCCAGCGGGCTCGTCGACAACCGTCTCGATCCCCAGGCACTCGCGCGCTACGTCGCCGAAACGGCTTGGCCCTCGCGAGCGGACCTCGCGCACGACTCCCAGCGCGGCCAGCGCAAACTCTCGATCCGGCTGCTCCCAGCAAAACCAGCGATCCGTGGCCAAGCGGGAGGCGAAAATAGCTGCACAGGGATCGATGTCCTCGACTCTCGCGGTGACACTGGCGAACGTCGTTCGACGCCTAGCGAGGGCGCGCTCGATGGCAGGCCGCAGTCGCTCGCTGAGACTGCGGAGAGCGGCGCTACTCGGCACCACGGGCGATTGCGATCTCGCCTGTGCGGACCATCTCTATGAGCCCGTGCGGGCGGACCATCCGCTCGAAGGCCTCGATCTTGTCGGCCGAGCCGGTGACCTCGATCGTCATCGTGCGCCGGGCGACGTCGACGATCTTGGCGCGGAAGATCTCGGCGAACTGGATGATCTCGGCACGGTTCTCGACCGCGGCGGAGACTTTGAACATCGCCATCTCACGGGCGACCGTCTCCTCCGGCTCCATGTCGCGGATCTTCAGCACGTTGACCAGCTTGTGCAGCTGCTTGGTCACCTGGTCGATCGGGTGCACCGCCCCGTCGAGGGTGAGGGTGATGCGGGAGATGCTCTCGTCATCGGTCGGGCCGACGGCAAGCGTGTCGATGTTGAAGCCGCGGCGCGAGAAGAGGCCGGCGACGCGCGCCAGCACGCCCGGCTTGTTCTCGACCAGGATCGAGAGGACGTGTTTGCGACCGCTGAGCTGCCCGGGAACGCGCAGCTCCTCCAGCTTCACCAGCTGCGGGGTGCCGGCCTCCATCAGCCCACCATGTCCCTGGCAGCGGCGCCGGCCGGGATCATCGGGAAGCAGTTCTCCTCGGGTGAGACGCGCACGTCGACGAGCACGGGGCCGTCGGCTTCGAGCGCCTTCGCCATCGTCTGCTCGAGCTCGCCGGAGTCCTCGCAACGCAGCCCGGTGGCGCCGAAGGCCTCGGCCAGCTTCACCCAATCCGGGCTCGGGCCCATCTCGACCGAGCTGTAGCGCCGGTCCCAGAAGAGCTCCTGCCACTGGCGGACCATGCCCATGTAGCCGTTGTTCATCAGGAAGACCTTGACCGGGATGTCCTGTGAGACGCAGGTCGCCAGCTCCTGGCAGTTCATGATCAGGCTGCCGTCGCCGGCCAGGCAGACGACGTCGTCATCGGGGCAGGCGATCTTGGCGCCGACCGCGGCAGGCAGGCCGAAGCCCATCGTGCCCAGGCCGCCGGAGTTGATCCAGCGGCGCGGCTTGTCGAAGCCGTAGTACTGCGCTGCCCACATCTGGTGCTGGCCGACGTCGGAGGTGATGATCGCGTCGCCGTTGGTCGCCCGGTGCATCGCCTCGATCATGAACTGGGGCTTGATCTCGCCGTCCTTGCCCTCGTCGTAGCGCAGCGGATACTCGTCCTGCCAGGCCTTGATCTTGCTCCACCACTCCTCGAGCCGCGAGGGGTCGGTCTGCAGCGCCCGGTACTCGCGGGTCAGCTCGGGCAGGACCAGCTTGGCGTCGCCGACTATCGGGATGTGGGCGGGGACGTTCTTGGAGATCTCCGCCGGGTCGATGTCGATGTGGATGAACTTGGCGTGCGGCGCGAACTCGGAGAGCTTGCCGGTGATGCGGTCGTCGAAGCGGGCCCCGATCGAGACGATCAGGTCGGCCTCGTCCATCGCGTAGTTGGCGGCCCGGGTGCCGTGCATGCCGAGCATCCCCAGCCACTGCTCGCCGGAGGCCGGGTAGGCGCCGAGGCCCATCAGGGTCGAGGTGACCGGGAAGCGATCGGCGGCGGCGAGCTCGCGCAGCTCCTCGGAGGCGTTGGCGTTGATCACGCCGCCACCGCTGTAGAGGACCGGCCGGCGGGCGTTGGCGAGCGCCTTGGCGGCGATCCGAACCTGCTTGATATTCGGCGCGCTCGGTGGTTTGTAGCCGGCCAGCTCGACCGGCTCGGTGCGCGGCGCGTAGTCGATGTCGGCGCGCGAGAGGTCCTGCGGAATGTCGAGCAGGACCGGGCCGGGGCGGCCGGTCGAGGCGACGTGGAAAGCCTCGTGCACGTACTCGGTGATCTGGCGCGGGTCGGTGACCGCGAAGGAGTGCTTGACGAAGGGCAGCGTCGCGCCGAGGATGTCGGCCTCCTGGAAGCCATCGGTGCCGATCAGCTCGGTGCGCACCTGGCCGGTGATGAAGACGGTCGGCACCGAGTCGAGCATCGCGTCGGCGATCGCGGTGACGAGGTTGGTCGCCCCGGGCCCCGAGGTGGCGAAGGCGACCCCGACTTTGCCCGAGGCCTTGGCGTAGCCCTCGGCCGCGTGGCCGCCCCCCTGCTCGTGGCGCACCTGGATATGGCGGAACTCGGCGTCGACCAGGGCGTCGTAGGTCGGCAGGTTGGCCCCGCCGGGGATGCCGAAGACGTGTTCCACGCCCTCGGCCTTGAGGCTGTGCATCAGTGCGTCGGCTGCTCTCATCGGGAAAGCGATGCTACCAGCGGCGTGCTGGCTGCAATGCAGGGGGTTTAGAGCTGCACCGGCTCGCCGGGGGCCCAGCGCGTGCGAGGGTCGATCCCGGCCTCGAGCGCGCGCTCCTTGTAGCGCTCGATCGTGTGGATCATCGACTCGACCAGCTCCTCGCCGAGCAGCGTCGGCTCGAGGCCGAGGTCGAGCAGCTTGGTGTGGATCGCGTTGTAGTAGTGGTGCTCCTTCTCGACCCGCGGGTTCTCGTAGTGCTGAATCTCGACCGCGTAGCCGAGATGCTCGCCGGCCTGCTTGACCAAGTGCGCCAGCTCGATCACCGAGAACTGCTCGGTGAACTGGTTGAAGACGCGGAACTCGCCCGCCTCGGCGGGATTGAGCGCGGCCAGTTCGACGCAGGCGAGCGTGTCGCGGATGTTGAGGAAGCCGCGGGTCTGACTGCCGCCGCCGTAGACGGTCAGCGGGTGGCCGATCACCGCCTGCAGACAGAAGCGGTTGAGCACGGTGCCGAAGACCTCGTCGTAGTCGAAGCGGGTGATCAGGCGCTCGTCGCGGGCCGTCTCCTCGGTCTCGATCCCGTAGACGACCCCCTGGTTGAGGTCGGTGGCGCGCAGGCCCCAGGTGCGGCAGGCGAAGTGGATGTTGGTCGAGTCGTGGACCTTCGAGCAGTGGTACAGCGAGGCCGGCAGCTTGGGGAAGGGCAGCGTGTCCTTGCGGCCCTTGTGCTCGATCTCGATGTAGCCCTCCTCGATATCGATGTCGGGCTGGCCGTACTCGCCCATCGTGCCGAGCTTGACCAGGTGGCAGTCGGGCACGTGGTCGCGGATCGCGAAGAGCAGGTTGAGGTTGCCGATCACGTTGGCGTACTGGGTCTCGACCGCCTTCTCGCGCGAGGCCATCGAGTAGGGCGCGGAGGCCTGCTGGCCGTAGTGGACCACCACCTCCGGGCGGACCTCGGCGACGACCCCTTCGAGGAAGTCGCCGTCCTGGACCGAGCCGAGGAAGGTGCGGACCTCCTCGCCGGAGAGCTCCTTCCAGGCGGCGATGCGCTCGTCCAGCCCGAGAATTGGGGTGAGGGAGGCCGTTTCGGCCTCGTCGTGCCAGCGGCGGCGGGAAAAGTCGTCGACGACCGAAACCTCGTGACCGCGGGCCGAGAACCTCAATGCCGTCGGCCAGCCCAGGTAGCCGTCGCCCCCAAGGATGAGAACGCGCATAGGTCGCGGCAGCGTAGCGGACGGGGGCGACGCCGCGGCTCAGACGCGTGGAATCGACCAGGGTTCGGTGCGCGGCGGCGGTGCATCGCCGGCGAACAAGGGAGCCGCTTGCTCCCAGGCCTCGAACTCGGCCAGGAGCCTGTCGACCTCCGGATTCGAGAACCTTCCCTGTTGCGGCGACCCCCACGGGTAGGAGGGCGGCGCCGAGCGCATCTCGCGCAGGGGGGTGCCCAGCCCCGCGTCGAGGAAGCCACGCCGGGCCAGGCGCCCGTGGCGCTCGAGCAGCTCCATGTAGGCCCGGTAGCGGATCCACTTCTGGTTGTCCCAGGTCAGCTCGGCGCCGGCCGGCGGATCGTGCCGGAAGCGCTCGGCCAGGGCCGCGGCGGCCGCACCGCCGCGTTCGGCCAGGCGTTCGATCTTGTCCTTGTCCATCTCCAGGTTCATGCCGCCCTCGCCCTTGACCATCAGGACGTGCGCGATGCGGTCGCGAAAGCCTGCCCCCGTCATCTGCCGGTTGTCGATCCAGTTCTGGGCGGTGCGGAAGATCCCCTCGCCGAAGGCAGCCAGCCGCTTCCAGTCCGACTTCCCCTCCCAGCCGAGCCAGGCCTCGGCGAGTCCCTCCTCGTTCGTCTTCGGCAGCCAGATGTTGTCGCCCTCTTTGTCTTTGAGCACCTGCTCGGTCTCCATCAGGTCGATCGCGAAGGTGGGCCAGCGCGGCACCGGCGAGTCGAAGAAGTGGACCGGGAAGTTGCTGGTGATGCCGCCGTCGGAGAACCAGCAGCGCTCCGGCGCCTCGCTGTTCGCTTCCGGCGCATGGTTGACCGCGTAGAGCGGCACGGCGCAGATCAGCCCCGGAAAGCTGAGGCTGAGGCGGGTGGCGAAGACGACGGGGAGCTGCTCGGAGGGTGGCAGGGCACGAAGCGTCCGGCCGGCGGCGCCGGTGGTCTCGCTCGGGGAGTTGTGCACCATGTGGTCGACGACCTCGCGGGGGAAGAAGTCGAGCAGCTCTTCGGGGTCGAACCAAAACTCCTCGCCGGCTTCGAAGGGCAGCGAGTAGGGGCGGCGCTGGCTCAGGTTCGAGGTGACCATCTGCAGATTGACGCCGCGTTCTTCCGGGCGACCGTCCAGGCGCCAGAGATCGCCGAAGGTGAGCGGCTCGCCGTCCTCCTTGCCCGCCAGCTCGTCGATCAGCGCGGAGAGCCAGCGGGTCAGCGGCGGGGTCGCGGCGTCGCCGTCGCGATCGTTGCCGAGACAGAGGCCGAAGTGGTTGTCCGGCATCGAACGCACCCTGCTCGCGGCACTCAATCCCGCTGCGACGACGGCGCCGAGCGCCGCCGCGAGCAGCGCCAGCAGCGCCGCGATCAGGTGCAGGAACCCTCCCCCGGGCACGAGGAGGGAGACCACCAGCAGCGCAAGGCCCGGCAGGGCACCGGCAAGCGCCGCATCCCGAAAGGGCAGCAGCGAGCGAGCGATCTTGCCGGGAGCCCTTCCCTCGCCGATCCAGATCAGCAGGAGCTCGAACAGCGGCCGCATCCTCGGGCTGGGCTGGAAGAGGGAGGTCAGCCCTTTGCCGAGCTCCTCGGGAAGGTCGGCGAGCTGCTGGTAGGGATCTCCCTGCGCGAGCTGCGAGCGGCGACCATGCTCCGCCGCCGCCACCGCCGCCGCGGCGATCGCCCCGGCCGAGGTGCCGCCGACGTTGCGGAACTCGTAGTTGCGCTTTCTCAGCTCGACCGCCGCGAGCGGGTAGACCACGCCGCTGGTGATCCCACCCTTCATCACGATGTCGCAATACTGCGGCCGTTCCCCGGCGACTGACTCCATGGGCCTCCCGTTCGAATGGTTCCTCAGAGCAACCTGCGCAATCAACCAAACCAGATCGGGCGAGAGCGAGTCAATGCGATCCTGCTGGCGCTGATCCTGCTGCTCGGCCTGGGGCTCCGCGTCGACGAGGCCTGGCAGGGCCGCAGCCCGGTCTACGACGCCGCCGCCTACGCCTATATCGCCGCCAACCTCGACCAGGGCGAGGGCTTCACCCTTGGGTCGCGCGCGACACAGCCGGCGAGCAACTACTCCCCCGGCCTGCCGCTCTTCGTCGCCGGGACATACGAGCTCACCGGCGGCGTCCACGAACGCACGGCGCGGATCGTCCTCGCTCTAGTCGGTTCGCTCTCGGTGCTCTTCGCCTATTTGATCGGCCGCAGGCTCCGGGGACCTGGAGCGGGCTTGATCGGCGCCGCCGTGGTCGCGATCTACCCGGCCCTGCTCGAGTACCAGGGCATGCTGATGGGCGAGCCGCTCGCGGCGACGTTGCTCGCGGGCGCGGTGCTGGCGACGCTCTGGGCGGCGGACGCTCCCGACGGGGGCGAACCGTCTCGCGCCAGGTGGCTCCTACCCGGAGCCCTCTTCGGCTTCCTGACCCTCGTCCGGCCCGAGTACCTCGTCGTGACCTTGCTCGTCGCCGGTGCGGTCGCACTTTCCTCCGCGATGCGGCTGAAGGTGCGACCGCACGGCGGGGGGGGGCGGCTGGGGCTGATCTGCGCGGCGGTCCTGGTTGCCGGGGCGGCCGCGGTGATCGCCCCCTGGACCGTGCGCAACGCGATCGCGCTCGAACGCTTCGTGCCGGTCTCGACCGGTGGGGGTCAGGTGCTGTTCGCCGGGACCTACCTGCCCTCTGATGGGGACCCGGAAGAGGTCGGCGGTGAGGTGGTCGAGCGCCACCCGGGGCTGTTCGGCCCCGGCGCCGCTCAGCGGCTGCGCCTAGAGCAGATCCTGGCGCGGCTGGCCGCGCAGCGTTATCCGGGGATGGAAAGCGACAGGGCCCTCTCGAAGATGGGCAAGGAACAGCTCTGGGACGACATCAGCGAAGAGCCGCTCGAATACGTGGGCTTCGTCGCGGCCAAGGCTTGGCGAATCTGGACGCACGGGCAGCGAGCGGTGATGCAGGAGCCCGGCTGGAAGCTCTTTCACTGGCTGATCGTCGCGCTGGCCGCCATCGGCCTCACCGTCCTGGCACTGCAGCGCCGCTGGGAGGCGTTGCTGATCGCGACGATCTTCCTTGCGATCACCGCGATCAGCGCCCTGCTCGTGGCCTCCCCCCGGCGGGTGCTGGTGATGATGCCGCTGCTGGCCGCCCTCGCCGGGGTCGGGGTGACGGCCTCCTGGCAATGGTTGCGACTCAGTCTTGGTCGTACGTGACCTTGAAGGTGAGCTTGACGAACATCGGCGTGTCGGCGCCGCGGAAGAGGCACTTGTAGGAGACGACGTCCGGTTCGGTCGAGTGGACCGTCGGCGTGCAGTAGTAGCCCGCCACGCTCTTGGGCTCCTCGATGCGCAGCGAGAGCAGCTTGTTCATCGCCTTCTTCGCCTGCGCGCAGGTGGCGTACTGAGCCTGGACTTTGTTGACGTTGCTGGCGAGGAGGGTGCCCTTGACCGTCTTGCCGACGACGTTCTTCGAGCTCGTGGTGCAGGTCTTGGGCGCGCTCTTGGCAGACGCGCCGGGAGCGACGACGAGGGCGAATACCGCGACTGCGGCGAAGAGGACGGCTATGCGGCGCATCTGAAGTACTCCTTGTCTCGGGGAAGCTTGTCGGGGCGGGATTCTGCGTGCGGCCGGGATAGCCTGCCGCGATGGGCTCCCTGAAGAGGCGGTTGCGCGAGCTGCCGCAGCGCCACGGCCGCAAGACCTTGATCCTGCTGGCGGCGATCCTCCTGCTCGGCTTCGCCCTGCGCGCCTACCGCGTGGTCGAGCCGCTGCCAGCACCCGGCGATGACGCCCACGCCTACTACGCGCTCTCCAAGTCGCTCTACACGGAAGGCAGCTTCGGCGGCCCGACCTTCCACGACCCCAGCGACTGGTCACCCGGCGCGCCGCTGCTCTACGCCGCCGGCTTCTACGCCACCGGCGGCGCCCGCGAAGGCACCGCCCGCATCGTCGAGCTGCTGCTCGGCCTGGGCTCGATCCTCGTCGCCTACCTGCTCGGCCGCCGCATCTCCTGCCGCCCCGCCGGCCTGCTCGCCGCCTTCGGCGTCGCCGTCTACCCACCGTTCATCCACTCGGTCGGCGCCCTCTACAGCGAGCCGCCGGCGATGCTGACGCTGCCGGCGGCAGTTCTGGCCTTCCTCTGGGCCGGGGACGGGTTGAGTAGCCCGAGTCGGAATCGCGCCTGGGCCCGCTGGCTCCTCCCCGGCCTGCTCTTCGGCCTCACAGCAATGTTTCGCCCCGAGTACCTGCTCGTCGGCTTCGCCCTGCGCGCCTACCGCGTGGTCGAGCCGCTGCCAGCACCCGGCGATGACGCCCACGCCTACTACGCGCTCTCCAAGTCGCTCTACACGGAAGGCAGC
>DASZQM010000247.1:0-2258 GCA_035549645.1 Solirubrobacterales bacterium
GCGCGACCGACGGGACCCTCTCGGGGGTCGATCCCGAAGCGGAGCGGGTGACCTCGAAGCTGCGGGTCGGCAAGGGCGTTTCGGGGGTGACGATCGGCGACGGCTCGGTCTGGGTCTCCAACCCGCGCAGCGGCAAGGTGCTGAGGATCGATCCGGAGAAGGGCGTGATCGACGAAATCGCGGTTGGAGGAAGCCCCGGCGCGATCGTCTCCGGCGGCGGCCGGATCTGGGTCGCCGACGAGGACGGCGCCGGCGTCGTCGCGATCGACGCCAAGAGCGCCCGGGTGATCAGGCGAGGTCTCGCGCCCCACGCGGCGCCACTGCGCCTCGCCACCGGCGCCGGCGGCCTCTGGGTCAGCAGCGCCACCACAGGCACCGTCCGCCGCATCGACCTCGGCACGATGGCGGTCGGCGCCCCGATCCTCGCCGGTCGCGGCCCCGCCGGCGTGACCGTCGGCCACGGCCTGGTCTGGGTCGCCAACAGCCGCGGCGGCACGGTGAGCCGGGTCGACCCGTCCCTTCACACCGTCATCGGTGCCCCGATCTCGGTCGGCCGGCAACCGGGCGGCATCGACGCCGGCACCGAAGCCGTCTGGGTAGCCAACTCCGCCGAGAGCTCCGTCATGCGCCTCGACCTGAGCAGCGGCAACCAAATCGGCGACCCAATCTCGGTAGGCCCCAAGCCAGGCGCCGTAGTTGTTGGTCCCGACCAAGTCTGGGTAGCTAACAACGGTGACGGCACGCTCACCCGCATCGAACCATGAGGGACCGGCCCTCCGCATAGGATCGCTCGCGTGACCCGCGACGACATCGACCAGCTCGCGATCAACACGATCCGCACCCTCTCGATCGACGCGATCCAGAAGGCCAACTCGGGTCACCCGGGCACGCCGATGGCGCTGGCGTCGGTCGCCTACACGCTGTGGCAGCGCTTCCTGCGCTTCGATCCCGCCGATCCGATCTGGCCCGGGCGCGACCGCTTCGTGCTCTCGGCCGGCCACGCCTCGATGCTGCTCTACTCGCTGCTCCACCTGGCCGGGGTGAAGGCGGTCGACCCCAAGTACGAGGTGGTCGGCGACCCCGCGGTCTCGCTCGAGGACATCGAAAGCTTCCGCCAGCTCGGCTCGCGCGCCCCCGGCCACCCCGAGTACCGCTGGACCTCCGGCGTCGAGACGACCACCGGCCCGCTCGGCCAAGGCGTCGCCACCTCGGTCGGGATGGCGATAGCGGGCAAGTGGCAGGGCGCCCGCTACAACAAGCCCGGCTTCGACCTCTTCGATTTCGACGTCTACGTCATCGCCGGCGACGGCTGCCTGATGGAGGGCGTCTCCAGCGAAGCCGCCTCGATCGCCGGCCACCTCAAGCTCGACAACCTCTGCTGGGTCTACGACAACAACCACATCACGATCGACGGCAAAACCCACCTCACCTACGACGATGACGTCGCCGCCCGCTTCATGGGCTACGGCTGGAACGTCACCCGGGTCGGCGACGCCAACGACACCGACCTGATCGCCACCGCCTTCGAGGAGTTCAAGGGCGAGGAAGGGCGGCCGACGCTGATCATCGTCGACAGTCACATCGGCTACGGCTCACCGCACAAGGTCGACACTGCCGCCGCCCACGGCGAGCCGCTGGGCGAGGAGGAGGTGCGGGAGACCAAGCGCGCCTACGGCTGGCCCGAGGACGCGCAGTTCCTCGTCCCCGACGGCGTGCGCGAGCGCTTCGCCGACGGAGTGGGCAAGCGCGGCGCCGAGCTGAGTGCCGCCTGGAAAGAGCTGCTGGAGAAGTACGCGCAGGAGAACCCCGAGCTCGCCGCCCAGCTCGATGCCCAGCAGAAGCGCGAGCTGCCCGAGGGCTGGGACGCCGACATTCCCAGCTTCGAGGCCGACGAAGAGAAGGGGATCGCCACTCGCAAGGCATCGCAGCAGGTCGAGAACGCGATCGCCGCCCGCCTGCCCTGGCTGCTCGCCGGCTCGGCCGACCTCACCGACTCGACCTCGGTGCGGCTCTCCTTCGACGGGGCGGAGGATCTCGAGCCTGAGTCCTACGGCGGTCGCCAGCTCCACTTCGGCATCCGCGAGCACGAGTCGGCGGCGATCTGCAACGGGCTCTCGCTGACCAAGCTGCGGCCGCTCTGGTCGACCTACCTCACCTTCTCCGACTACGCCCGGCCGGCGATCCGGCTCTCCTCACTGATGGAGCTGCCGGTCATCCACGTCTTCACCCACGACTCGATCGGGCTCGGCGAGGACGGG
>DASZQM010000248.1:0-2541 GCA_035549645.1 Solirubrobacterales bacterium
ATGTGGGCGCCGATGAGCACGGTCGTGAAGGCCGCGCTGGCCGTCGGCGTCCTCACCGACCTCTGCCACCTCGTCCCCGCCGAGGGCGGCACGAATATCGCCGTCGTCGGCCCGCGCGCGCTGGGCTTCATGCTCGGCGCGTACTCCGTCGCGACCCTCCGCGCCCTCGTCTTCCGGAAGAACCCGCTCACGATCACCGTCCTCTTCGCCGTAGGCGGCTGCGTCGCCGCGGCCCTGACCGCCGGCCTCCTCACCATCCGCTCCATCACCGACTCGACCATCGTCGTCATGCCCGGCACCCTCATGTGGGAAGGCCTCGGCTCCGCGGCGTACTCCGCCGTCGCCGCGTTCTTCCTCTCGCCGCTGCAGCGCGTCCTGATCCCCGTCCTCGGCTTCCGCAAAGCCGCGTCGATGGGCATCGACCGGTGGTCGTAGCCGCTCCCGGAACACCGTCGACCCCGTGCCACTCCAGGCGGCGGCTTTGAGCCGACTGTAGTGCGCTTGGCTAGCCCAGACACTGCAGTCACCGCCAAAGCCCGGTGCCTGCAGTGGCACGAGAGCCTCCCCAATCCGTGCCACTACAGGCGGCAGCTTTGGGCCGACTGTAGTGCTCTCGACGCCGGAACACTGCAGTCATCGCCAGAGCCCGATGCCTGCAGTGGCACGGAACCTTCCCAATCGTGCCACTACATGCGGCCGCCAGGGACCGACTGTAGTGCGTTTGGAACAGCATTCGTAGACTCCCGCAGTGCCAACACCCGTGCGCAAGCGTCTCCGACGCTGTGGGATGAACGAAACGGCGTGCGCTTCATCACGGCGTCCTGCTATCACCGTTTGCAACTCTTTGGCCGAGCGGCAATCCGAGATGTCTTCGTCGATGCCCTGATTTACGCCCGCGAAGAACACCGCTTCGAGCTCTTCGCATGGGTCGTCATGCCCGAACACGTCCACCTGCTTCTCCGACCCTGCCACGTGCGACCACCGGCGGCGCCCATCCCTCTCGCGCCGATGCTCGTCTCGCTCAAGCAAACGGTTTCGCAGCGTGTCCTGCCCGATGGAAAACCCTGCGGGCGCCGATATTGAGTCGAATCAGATCGCCACGAGGTGGGACCATCTTCTGGCAACCCGGCGGCGGCTTCGACCGCAACATCCGCGACGAGGAGGAACTGACCCAGACAATCCGGTACATCCACCGAAATCCGGTCGAACGAGGATTGGTCAAGCAGCCCCAAGACTGGGCCTGGTCGAGCGTGCATTGGTGGATGGGCGATCGCACCCAAGTCCCCCCATGCGACCCGCCACCCGGCAGAGGCGACTGGACCAGTTGGAAGGGCTACGTATGACCTCGTACCGTTTCGTCCCGATCGTGCCACTACAGGCGGCGGCTTTGAGCCGACTGTAGTGCGCTTGGCTAGCCCAGCCACTGCAGTCACCGCCAAAGCCCGGTGCCTGCAGTGGCACGAGAGCCTTCCCAATCCGTGCGACTACAGGCGCCAGCTTTGGGCCGACTGTAGTGCACCGGACGGACACTGCAGTCATCGCCTGAGCCCGACGCCTGCAGTGGCACGAGAGCCCGCTGACACTCCTTTGACTGTGGCGTATCATTGACCCAAGAGACCTTTTCCGGGAGGTTTGCCGATGGCGGAAATGGGCCGCAGTGCAATTCAGTCACCCGTGATCGACTCTGACGAGGCGAAGCGGGCGCTCGAATACGGCGACTTCGCCGCGACCCTGCCCACGGACCAGATCGACATCGACAAGATGAAGGTCACCCAGCACTACGAGAAATACACCCCCGAGAACCACGAGGTGTGGGGGCTCATCTTCCGCAAGCGGATGGAGCAGCTCAACGACTACGGCTCGCGCGTCTTCCTCGACGGCTCCAAGGCGATCAACCTCAGGCCCGACCGCGTGCCGCCCCTGAGCGACGTGAACTCGCGCCTCAAGGCCCTGACCGGCTGGAGCTCCCACGGCGTGCCGGGCTACCTCCCCGCCAAGTGCTTCTTCGCCTTCCTCGCGCACCGCCAGTTCCCGACGACGATCACGGTGCGGCCGAAGGCCCAGATGAACTACCTCCCCGAGCCCGACATCATCCACGACGTCTTCGGCCACGTCCCCCTCCACGCCGACCCCACCTTCGCCGACTTCCTCCAGACCTACGGCAAGGCGGCCCTGCACACGAACGACGAGCAGCACACCGAGCGCCTCGCGCGGCTCTTCTGGTTCACCGTCGAGTTCGGCCTCATCCGCGAGGACGGCAAGATCAAGCTCTACGGCTCGGGCCTGATCTCGAGCGAGGGCGAAGGGCATCACGCGCTGGAATCGGATGAGGTGGACCGCCGCCCCTTCGAACTCGAGCGCGTCTGCAACACGAGCTTTGAGATCGATCATTACCAGCCGATTCTGTACGTGCTGGAAAGCTTCGAGCAGTTGCGCGACGCGATGACCAGCTATGCCGAGAAGATACTGAACGAGCCGGCGGGGGTGGGGGCACGGTGAGAGGGTCGTTTCTTCAAGACGCGACTTTCGATCAGAGCATCG
>DASZQM010000249.1:0-1886 GCA_035549645.1 Solirubrobacterales bacterium
CTGGGCTTTTCGCCGGGCGCGTGGTGTTGCTCGCTGAGTGGGCTGTGCGAAAAGCAGGACGCCGCTGCCCGAGAGGGGCACCACGTCCCCTCTTCACGACCTCCACCGCCGCGCCGCCGCCATGAGGTCCGCGGCGCGGGCCGCGTGGGAACTTTGGCTGCGGGTCACGGCGCTTGAAGCCGCCGTCTGAGTCCTCCGCCGCTCCCTCGGGCTCGGGTTCGCGGCTTGCCCACCAGATGAGCCAGAGCGCGCCGAAGACGGGAATCTTCAGCACGACGAGCAGAAAGAAGATTGGCCAGAACCCCTCCACGCGGCCAGTGTACCCGGCTCAGATGCTCCGAACCCAGGCTTCGAGCGCGCCCACATGCGCCTCCTCGAGCCCGAGGTGCGTTTCGGTCGGGACCAGCAGCGTCGGCTGCTCGCGCCGCTCCGCCCACTCGAAGCAGCTCTGGTCGAAGTTGTCATCGATCCAGGCAAGGGGCCTGCCCGCCGCGTACTCCGCGATCGGCCCCAGCTTCCAGTGGGCGCCACCGGGCCTGGCCGCGACGTCGAAGCTGACGTGCGGCAGCTCCTCCAGGCCGAGGATGTTCGGCAGGTAGAAGTTCGCTTTGTCCTCCCAGCCAGTTGCCCAGACGGGGTCGAAGAGCTCGCCGAGGCGTCGCAGCCGGTCGCCGGTGGGCAGGGAGATCAGGTGCGGCACGCCGTCGACCAGCTGCAGCTGCGTGTGGGCGCGATCCGGCTGCGGATCGGTGCCGAAGAGCGAGATGACGCCGTCGACGTCGACGGCGAGGATCGGCCTGCTCATGGCCGCGAGGGGACTACCAGCGGTAGTGCGCGAAGGCCTTGTTGGCCTGGGCCATGCGGTAGATGTCGTCCTTGCGCTTCCAGGCGGCACCCTGCTGCTGGGTCGCGTCGAGGATCTCACCGGCAAGGCGCTCGGCCATCGAGTACTCGCGGCGGGCGCGGGCGTAGTCGACCATCCAGCGGATCGCCAGGGTGCGGGCGCGGCGCGCGGGCACCTCGACGGGCACCTGGTAAGTGGCACCGCCGACGCGGCGGGAGCGGACCTCGAGCACCGGGGTCAGCTGTTTGATCGCCGCCTCGAGGGTCTCGATCGCATCCTCGCCGGAGCGCTCGCCGACCAGCGCGAGCGCGTCGTAGACGATCCGCTCGGCAACCTGCTTCTTGCCGTCGGTCATCACCTTGTTGATCAGCTGCTGGACGAGCCGGTTGCGAAAGCGCGCGTCGGGCTCGACGGGACGGATCTGTGCAGCGGAGCGGCGTGGCATCAGGAAGCCTTGACGCCGTAGCGCGAGCGGGCCTGCTTGCGGTCGGAGACACCGGCCGCGTCGAGGGTGCCGCGGACGACCTTGTAGCGGACGCCCGGCAGGTCCTTGACGCGACCACCCCTGACGAGCACGACGGAGTGCTCCTGCAGGTTGTGGCCCTCGCCCGGGATGTAGGTCGTGACCTCCATCCCGTTGGTCAAGCGCACACGGGCGATCTTGCGCAGCGCCGAGTTCGGCTTCTTCGGCGTTACGGTCGCGACGCGGGTGCAGACGCCGCGGCGCTGCGGGGCCGCGACTGCCTTCTTGCGGCCCTGCGAGGACTTGAGTCCCGGCGTCGCCGTCTTCTTCTTCGGGCGCTTGCGGCCCTTCCTGACAAGTTGATTGGTATTCGGCACGGCCGCGCATAGTAGAGCAGTCCGCCAATGAGCAGCCCCGCCGCCGCCGCGAGCTCCCCGTAGAAGCCCCCTCTGAGCACCGCGGTAGCGCCGGCGAACTGGACCGACTGGGCGCCCGCATCCTGCCCCGCGGGCAGGTCGACGAGCAGGATCACGGCGAGGCAGACGAGGCCTATCAGGGAGACGATGCGCCCGAGGCCGC
>DASZQM010000250.1:0-9303 GCA_035549645.1 Solirubrobacterales bacterium
AGGACCTGGTCCGCATCCTGCTCTACATCCTGGTGCCGGTCTCGATCCTCGGCGCCCTCTTCCTCGTCTCCCAGGGGGTGATTCAGAACCTCGGCCACGCCCCGGTGATCCACACCCTTGCCGGCGGCACCCAGACCCTGGCCCAGGGCCCGGTCGCCTCGCAGGAGGTGATCAAGGAGCTCGGCACCAACGGCGGCGGCTTCTTCAACGTCAACTCGTCCTTCCCGTTCGAGAACTCGACCGGGCTGACCAACTTCTTCGAGATGCTGCTGATCCTCGTCATCCCGGCGGCGCTCACCTACACCTACGGGCGCATGGTCGGCAGCCAGCGCCAGGGCTGGGCGATCTTCTCGGCGATGCTCGCCCTCTTCGTCGTCGGCGTCGCAGTCGTCTACATGGCCGAGCAACATGGCACCGTCGCCCAGCACGCTGCGGGCCTCCACACCCACGCTTTCAGTGGCTCGACCGGCGGCAACATGGAGGGCAAGGAGCAGCGCTTCGGCATCGCCGACTCCTCGCTCTGGACCGCGGTGACGACGGTCACCTCCTGCGGCGCGGTCAACGCCGCCTTCGAGTCGCTGACCGGCCTCGGCGGCGCGGTGCCCTTCGTCAACCTCAGCTTCAGCGAGGTCGTCTTCGGCGGCGTCGGCGCCGGCCTCTACACGATGCTGCTCTACGTCCTGCTCGCCGTCTTCATCGGCGGGCTGATGGTCGGCCGCACGCCGGAGTACCTCGGCAAGAAGATCCAGGCGCGCGAGATCAAGCTGGTCTCGCTCGGCGTGCTCTTCACGCCGCTGGCGGTGCTGCTCTCCTCGGGGGTGGCCTCGGCGACGACGCTGGGCAAACGCTCGCTCTACGCCGGCGTCAATCCCCAGGGCTTCTCGGAGACGCTCTACGCCTACCTCTCCCAGGCCAACAACAACGGCTCGGCCTGGGCCGGCTACACCGGCTTCGTCCAGCCGCACGCGCCCGGCAACGTCGGCTCCTACGGGATCTCCTTCGCCGACCTGCTCGGCGGCTTCGTCCTGATCGGGGCGCGCTTCGCGCCGATCCTCTTCGTCCTCGCCGTCGCCGGCGCCCTGGCCAGCAAGAAGGTCTCGCCGGCCGGGCTGGGGACGATGCGCACCGACAACCCGACCTTCGTCTTCCTCTTGGTCGGCGTCGTCGTCCTGGTCGGCGCCCTCACCTTCTTCCCCGCGATCCTGCTCGGCCCGGTCGTGCAGAGCCTGACCACGAGGTTGTTCTGATGAGGCGAGACCTGGTCACCTCGCTGATCGCGGTCGTCGTCCTCACGGTCGTCCTCGGCATCGCCTATCCGCTGGCGGTCACCGGCATCTCCCAGCTCGTCTTCCCTGGCAAGGCGAACGGCTCCAAGCTGACGCTGAACGGCAGGACCATCGGCTCGAGCCTGATCGGCCAGGACTTCAAGGGCAAGCCGGCCTACTTCCAGTCTCGACCGTCGGCGACCGAATACTCCGCCGACGCGACCTTCTTCGCCAACGTCGGACCGAACAGCGTCGAAGGGCGGGAAGAGGTGCGCGAAAACCTCGCCGCCTACCTCGAGCTCAACAAGCCCTACGACAAGTCGTTGAGCAAGGACCAGGTGCCGGTCGACGCGGTGACCAACTCCGCCTCCGGCGTCGACCCGCACATCTCCGAAGCGAACGCCCGCATCCAGGCCCACCGCGTCGCCGCCGTGCGCGGCCTGCCGCTGGCCAAGGTCGAAGGGCTGATTTCGGCGCACACCGATGGCCGCTCGCTTGGCGTGCTCGGCGAGCCGGGGGTCAACGTGCTGCGACTCAACATCGCGCTCGAAGAAGAGGCACCGCTCGGCGCGAGAGGAGGCAAGCGATGAACGAGAGCCAGGCCCGCTCACTCTTCGACCCCGAGATCGTCCGTCCCGCTCTGATCGAGTCGGTGCGCAAGCTCGACCCGCGGGTGCAGGTGCGCAACCCGGTGATGTTCGTGGTCGAGATCGGGGCCGTGATCACCACCGTCGCCTGGCTGATCCGGCTCTTCGGCGGCGGCCCGCTGGGCGGTGGCCACGAGCCCGCCTGGTTCAGCTTCGCGATCACGGTCTGGCTCTGGCTCACCGTCGTCTTCGCCAACCTGGCCGAGGCGCTGGCCGAGGGGCGGGGGAGGGCGCAGGCCGCCAGCCTGCGGGCGATGCGCACCGAGACGGTCGCCCGATTGCGCGACGGTGGGGAGAAGCCGGCCTCCGAGCTGACCCGCGGCGACGTCGTCGTGATCGAGGTGGGGGAGACGATCCCCGGCGACGGCACCGTGATCGAGGGGATCGCCTCGGTCGACGAGTCGGCGATCACGGGCGAGTCGGCGCCGGTGATCCGCGAGGCGGGCGGCGACCGCTCCGCCGTCACCGGCGGCACCCGCGTGCTCTCGGACCGGATCGTGGTCGAGATCACCCAGGAGCCCGGCAAATCCTTCCTCGACCGGATGATCGGCCTGGTCGAGGGCGCCGAACGCAAGAAGACCCCGAACGAGGTCGCGCTCGGCATCCTCCTCGCCGGCCTCACCCTGGTCTTCGTGATCGTCGTCGTCTCGTTGCGGCCCTTCGCCCTCTTCGCCGGCACCGAACTCTCCGAGACGACGCTGATTGCGCTGCTGGTGGCGCTGATTCCGACCACGATCGGAGCGCTGCTCTCGGCGATCGGGATCGCCGGCATGGACCGGCTCGTGCGCCGCAACGTCCTCGCCCTCTCCGGCCGCGCGGTCGAGGCCTCCGGCGATTGCGACCTGCTGCTGCTCGACAAGACCGGCACGATCACGCTCGGCAATCGCGAGGCGGTCGAGTTCATGCCGATGCCGGGGGTGACGCAGGAGGAGCTGGCCGAGGCGGCGCAGATGTCCTCGCTCGCCGACGAGACCCCGGAGGGCCGCTCGATCGTCATCCTCGCCAAGGGATTCGGCATCCGCGAGCACGACTTCAACGGGCACGAGCCGAGCTTCGTCCCCTTCAGCGCAGAAACCCGGATGAGCGGCGTCGACTTCAACGGCACCCGCCTGCGCAAGGGCGCCGGCGACGCGATCGAGCAGTGGGTCGTCGCCGAGGGCGGCCGCGCTCCGGGCGAGCTGCGCGCGGAGCTCGACCGGATCGGCCGCGAGGGCGGCACGCCGCTGGCGGTCGCCCGCAACGAGCGGGTGCTCGGCGTCGTCTACCTCAAGGACGTGATCAAGGAGGGGATGAGCGCTCGCTTCGACCAGCTGCGGGCGATGGGCATTCGCACGATCATGGTCACCGGCGACAACAAGCTGACCGCGGCGAAGATCGCCGAGGAGGCGGGAGTCGACGACTTCCTCGCCGAAGCGACGCCGGAGCGCAAGCTCGAGCTGATCCGCGAGCAGCAGGCCGACGGGCGGCTGATCGCGATGACCGGCGACGGCACCAACGACGCCCCCGCCCTGGCTCAGGCCGACGTCGGCGTGGCGATGAACACCGGCACCCAGGCGGCGCGCGAGGCGGGCAACATGGTCGACCTCGACTCCAACCCCACGAAGCTGATCGAGATCGTCGAGGTCGGCAAGCAGCTGCTGATCACCCGCGGCGCCCTGACCACTTTCTCGATCGCCAACGACGTCGCCAAGTACTTCGCGATCCTGCCGGCGATGTTCGCGACGACCTACGCCCTGGCCGGCGAGCGGGGCCCGCTCGACGCGCTCAACGTGATGTCGCTGGGCACGCCGGAATCGGCGATCCTCAGCGCGGTGATCTTCAACGCGCTGATCATCCCGTTGCTGATCCCGCTCTCGCTGCGCGGCGTCCGCTACCGGCCGATCGGCGCCTCGGCCCTGCTGCGGCGCAACATGCTGATCTACGGCCTCGGCGGCCTGATCGCCCCCTTCGTCGGGATCAAGCTGATCGACCTCGTCGTCCACAACCTGCTGGGGGCCTGACGATGCGGGCCTGCGCCGGGGGCTGAGGAGGGCGGTGGGCATGGACCGCGGCCACTACAAGATCTTCCTCGGCATGGCGGCCGGGGTGGGAAAGACCTACCGGATGCTGCAGGAGGGCCGGGCCGAGCGCGAGGCCGGGCGCGACGTCGCAATCGGCTACCTGGAGCCGCACAAGCGCGAGGAGACCAGCGCCCAGGCCGAGGGGCTGGAGGTGATTCCGCGCCGCCGGGCCGCCTACCGCGGCGTCGAGGTCGAGGAGATGGACCTGCCGGGGGTGCTCGCCCGCAAGCCGCACCTGGCGCTGATCGACGAGCTCGCCCACAGCAACCCGCCAGGGCTCGAGCACGGCAAGCGCTACGAGGACATTGCCGACGTGCTGGCGGCGGGGATCGACGTCTACTCGACCGTCAACGTGCAGCATCTCGAGTCGCTCAACGACCGGGTGGCGGAGCTGACCGGGGTGCGGGTGCGGGAGACGGTGCCCGACTCGGTGCTCGGCACCGCCGACGAAGTCGTGTTGATCGACCTCACCCCAGAGGCGCTGGTCGAGCGCCTGCGCGCCGGCAAGATCTACCCCGGCGAGAACATCGACGCGGCGCTGAACAACTTCTTCCGGATCGAGAACCTGGCGGCGCTGCGCGAGGTCAGCCTGCGCCAGGTGGCCGAGGACGTCGAGTCGAAGCGTCTCACTCTGCAGCTCGACCAGCCGCTCGGCACCCGCGAGGAGCGGGTCGCGGCCGAGGTGCCGAAGGCCGTCGGCGAGCGCATCCTCGCCCTGGTCCGGCCCCAGCCCAGCTCCCAGCGCCTGGTGCGCCGCGCCTGGCGCTCGGCGCAGCGGCTCGGCACCGGCCTGGACCTGCTCTGGGTCAAGCCCCCCGGCAAGCCGGTCGAGGGAGACGAGGAGCGGCAGGTGACGGCCCTGCGCCAGCTCGCCTCGGTACTGGGGGCGACCCTGCTGATCGAGGAGCACGACGACCTCGTCGCCGCCACCGCACGGGTCGTGCGCGAGCGCGGCATCACCTACCTGATGGTCGGCGAGTCGGAGCCGCAGCGAGGCCTCGATCGCCTGCGCGAACCGCTGCCGCAGCGGCTGATGAAGGCGACCCCCGCCGGGGTCGACGTGCGCATCGTCGCCCACCGCAGCAATGGGGAGGGGGAAGGATGATCGAGCACTTCCTCGTCGGTCTCGCCCTGCTGCTCGGGCTCGGCGGCGGCTACCTGATCGCCCGCTCGCGCCTGCGCGGCAAGCGCTCCGAGCGCCCGCAGCAAGTCCACCAGATCCTTCTGCCCTTCACCGGCACCGAGATCTCGCGGCGAGCGGTCGACGCCGCCCTCCGTCTCGCCAAAGCCGAGCACGCGACGCTGATGCCCGCCTATCTCGCCGCCGTCCCCAAGCAGCTGCCGCTCGAGTGTGCGATCCCGGCCGAGGCGGCGAAGGCGATGCCGATGCTCGAGGCGATCGAACAGCGCGCGACCGGGCAAGGGGTCGCCGTCGACGCTCGCATCGAGCGCGGCCGCAGTTACCGCCACGCCTTGCGCCGCCTGCTCGGCCAGGAGAGCTTCGACCGCGTGGTCGTCTCGGCCACGGCGACCGGCGCCGCCGGCCTTTCCGGCGACGACCTCGTGTGGCTGCTCGAGAAGGCCCCGGCCGAGGTGCTGATCCTGCGCCCGGGCCCCAGCGACGAGAGTCGCGTCTCGGCAACTGCCTAATCCCGATCGGCTTTTACGACTTTCCCGATCGACTTTGTGCTACCTTGGCGGCCGTTCATTTAGAACTAAGTCACTCAAAAAACTAAATCAGTAAAGAAAGAAGGGATTCTTTCCATGCGGAACGCTCGCAAGGTAACCCGGCGGCGCAGCGTTACGGCGGTCCTCCTGGCCGCGGTATTCGCTCTCGCGGTGGTAGTCGCAGGATGCGGCAGCAGTAGCAACGACAGCTCTTCTTCCGGAGGCTCTGGAAGTGGGGGCAAGCTCGACGTGGTCGGCTACTCGACGCCCGAATCCGTCTACCAGGAAAGCCTCGAGCCGGCCTTCGAGAAGACCTCCGCTGGCAAGGACGTCAGCTTCAGCAACTCCTTCGGCGCCTCCGGCGACCAGAGCCGCGCGGTCGTCGCCGGCCAGCCCGCCTCGGTCGTCCACTTCGCCCAGGCCGGTGACATGGAACGGCTGGTCGAAGAAGGCGGCCTCGTCGCCAAGGACTGGGACAAGCAGCCCTACGGCGGCATCGCCCAGGACTCGGTCGTCGTGATCAGCGTCCGCAAAGGCAACCCGAAGGGCATCCACACCCTCGACGACGTGCTGAGCAAGGACGTCGACGTGGTCACCCCCAACCCGTTCAGCTCCGGCGCCGCGCGCTGGAACATCATGGCCGTCTACGGCACCCTGATCAACGAGGGCAAGTCCCCCGACCAGGCGCTCGAAGGCGTCAAGACCCTGCTCGAAAAGACGGTCGCGCAGCCGGGCAGCGCCCGCGACGCGCTCGCCGCCTTCACCCAGGGCCAGGGCGACGTCCTGCTCGGCTACGAGAACGAGGCGATCAAGGCCGAAAACGAAGGCGAAGACCTCGAATACGTCGTGCCGCCCTCGACGATCCTGATCGAAACCCCGATTGCGGTCACCACAAGCGCCCCGGAGCCGGCGGCGGAAGATTTCCTCAAGTTCATCTGGTCTGACGAAGGCCAGGAAATCTGGGCCGAAAACGGCTACCGCCCGGTCAACCCGAAGCTGGTCGACGCGAAGCAGTTCCCGACCCCGAAGGAACTGTTCAAGATCAGCCAGTTCGGTGGCTGGGGCAAAGTCAACGACGAATTCTTTGACGACGAAACCGGCTCGGTCGCCAAGATCGAGACGGAACTCGGAGTCTCGACCTCCGGCTGATGTCCGCGCACCCGGCAAGCGCAACATCGGTTCCAGCACCCCGGGCAGGCATCCGCCTGCCCGGGCTCAGCACCGGCCTCGGCCGCGGGCTGGTCGTCCTCTACCTCAGCATCCTCGTCCTGCTGCCGCTGGCGGCGCTGACGAACCAGTCGCTGAGTGACGGCCTCAGCACCTTCTGGGACCAGGTCACAACCGAGCAGGCGCTGCGCTCGCTCGAGCTGACCCTGGTCGCCTCGGCGATCGTCGTCGTGATCAACGCCTTCTTCGGCACGATCCTCGCCTGGCTCCTGGTCCGCGACGACTTCCCCGGCAAGTCTGTGATCAACGCGGTCATCGACCTCCCCTTCGCGCTGCCGACGATCGTCGCCAGCCTGATCCTGCTCGAGCTCTGGGGCGCCCGCAGCCCCTTCGGCATCGACATCGCCGCCACCCAGGCCTCGATCGTCGTCGCGCTCTGCTTCGTCACCCTGCCCTTCGTCGTCCGCGCCGTCCAGCCGCTGCTGATGGAGATGGACCGGGAGATGGAGGAGGCGGCGGCCTCGCTCGGCGCCGGCGGCTTCACCGTCTTTCGCCGCATCATCTTCCCCAACCTGCTGCCCGGCCTCGGCGCCGGAATCGCGCTCGCCTTCGCCCGCGCCCTGGGCGAGTTCGGCTCGGTCCTGCTCTTCGCAGGCGGCCTGCCCGACACCACGGTCTCCTCGGTCTACATCCGCAACCAGATCGAGTCGGGCAACGACACCGGCGCCGCCGCGGTCTCGGTCGTGCTGCTGCTCGCCTCGCTGCTCTGCCTCGTGCTCGTCGGCCTGATCCAGCGCTGGGCCGGCCGCCACGAACGGCCGGCGCCCGAGGTCGACACGACGATCATGCCCTTCGCGGGCGGAGGGGGTGCGGGCTGATGAGCGGAACCGCAACCAGCCGCTGGGGCCTGCGCGTGCTCGGCCTCGGCTACATCCTGCTGCTGCTCCTGCTCCCGCTGGGGCTGATCTTCTACAAGACCTTCGAACACGGGATCGCGCCGCCCCTCGACGCGATCACCTCGCCCGACGGCCTCAACGCGCTGAAGCTGACTCTGCTGATGGTCGCGATCGCGGTGCCGCTCAACACCGTCTTCGGCATCGGTTGCGCGCTGCTGCTGGTGCGGCACAAGTGGCGGTTCAACCCGCTGATCGACGCGGTGATCAACCTTCCCTTCGCGATCTCCCCGGTCGTGATCGGGCTCTCGCTCTTCCTCCTCTACGGCACCACCGGCTGGCTCGAACCGGCCCTGGCGGAAGCGGGGATCAAAGTCCTCTTCTCGATACCCGGCATGGTCCTGGCCAGCATCTTCGTCTCGCTGCCCTTCGTCGTGCGCGAGACGGTGCCGGTGCTGCAGGAGATCGGCACCGAGCAGGAGCAGGCCGCCTCGACCCTGGGCGCCAACGCCTGGCAGACCTTCTGGCGGGTCACCCTGCCGGCGATCCGCTGGGGCGTCGCCTACGGCGTCGTCCTCACCACCGCCCGCGTGCTCGGCGAGTTCGGCGCCGTCTCGGTCGTCTCCGGCTCGATCTCGGGCCAGACCCAGACGCTGCCGCTCTTCGTCGAGAAGCAGTACCAGAACTTCAACCTGCCGGGGGCATTTGGCGCCTCGGTCGTGCTCGCGATGCTCGCGCTGGCGACCCTGCTGGCGATGAACCTGCTGAAGAGAAAGGAGGACGCCTGATGGGAATCTCAGTCGAGGGAGCCTCGAAGCGCTTCGGTGACTTTCAGGCGCTGAACGACGTATCGATCGAGGTGCCGAACGGGTCGCTGACGGCCCTGCTCGGACCCAGCGGCAGCGGCAAGTCGACGCTGCTGCGGGCGATCGCCGGACTCGAGACGCTCGACGCCGGCCGCGTCCTGATCGACGGCGAAGACGTCTCGAAGAAGCCGGTGCAGAAACGCGAAGTCGGCTTCGTCTTCCAGCACTACGCCGCCTTCAAGCACATGACGGTCTTCGAGAACGTCGCCTTCGGGCTGAAGATCCGCAAGTGGGACAAGACGAAGATCTCGGCCCGCGTGCACGAGCTGCTGCGCCTGGTCCAGCTCGACGGCCTCGCCGAGCGCTACCCCTCGCAGCTCTCCGGCGGCCAGCGCCAGCGCATGGCCCTGGCCCGGGCGCTGGCGGTCGAGCCGCAGGTGCTGCTACTCGACGAGCCCTTCGGCGCGCTCGACGCCAAGGTGCGCAAGGACCTGCGCACTTGGCTGCGCAACCTCCACGAGGAGATGCACGTGACGACGATCTTCGTCACCCACGACCAGGAGGAGGCGATGGATGTCGCCGGTCAGCTGGTGGTGATGAACGAGGGCAGGGTGGAGCAGTCGGGCAGCGCCGACGACCTCTACGACCACCCTGCCAACGAGTTCGTGATGAGCTTCGTCGGCGAGGTCAACCGGCTCGGCGACGGCTTCGTGCGCCCGCACGACATGGACGTCGTGCTCGATCCCGACGAGCGCACAGAGGAGGCGATGGTGCAGCGCATCGTCGCCCTCGGCTTC
>DASZQM010000251.1:0-5942 GCA_035549645.1 Solirubrobacterales bacterium
ATCTGCATCGAGTCCTCGGTGATGAGCCGCGACGTCTGGCGGATGGTCACTCCCGGCCACCGGGCGGAAAAGGCCGCGGCGGCATCCGCTGCGGCGGAAGCGGGCTCGCCGCGAACGCCTAGCGCGTCACAACCCTGAAGGCCGCCCGGCGTTCGCGCGAGTGCTTGCCGTTGGCCAGCGCCCGCACCGACACCCTGTAGCCGCCGGGGGTGAGGCGCCGGCCCGCGATCCTGGTCGAGAAGTGGACCGTGTTGCGGCCGGAATGACCGCGACGGCGGAGGGTGACGTGGCGCTGCGGGTGGCTGCGTTGCTCGATGCGGATTTCGACCTTCGCCGGTTCGGAGAGCCGGTAGCTGATCGTGCCGGTGCGGGGAGCGCGCCGTACAGGCTTGGTTCGGGGCGATCCACCCTTGCCGTGGATCCGCTTGGTCACGTTGACGTCTTCGACCACCGGATTCGCTTCTTCGAAGGCTTTGTAGGGGACCGGCCCACCGTAGAGGGAGGAGGCGGCGACTTCGCGGAACGCTTCCAGCGAAGCCTGCGAGGAATCGACGCGCCAGTCGGACTCCTTCTGCACGTCGAACCAGATCACGGCCGTGGTGCGGGGGAAGAGCTGCGGGATTTCGTTGAGGAAGCCGCGCCGGATCCAGTTGGCCTTTTCGCCGCCGATCTCCGAGGAGGCGGTCTCGGTGATCATGAACGGCTTCGAGCTGAGCTGGGTCAGGGTCGCGTAGGAGGAGGCGAAGGTGTCACCGACGCTGAGCCATTTGTGCCCGGTCGATTCGAAGGCCGAGCCCCAGTTGTAGCCGTCGAGACCGACGTCGTCGACCCATTCGTCGCCGGGGAAGTATTCGGTGAAGGGGATGCCGCCGTCGTCGACGTTCGGCGCCCAGACGAATTCCGCATTGGTTGCGCCTTCGGCGCGGAAGATCGAGACGACGTGCTTCCAGGCGGCGATGTAGTCAGAGGCGGTGTTGCCGGCGAAGGCGCTCGGGCCACCGCCCCAGGGGATGCCGGCGCGGGGCGAGAGGTTCATCTCGTAGGCGAAGCGGATCAGCAGGCGACTGTTCCAGCCCTTGGCGACCGCGGCGGCTTTGTGGATGTAGCTGTCGTATTCGCCGGAGGCGATCTTGGCGAGCGGGATGTCGTTGCCGTTGACGTCGACCGGCTCGAGGCTGACCATCGGGGTGGCGCCGCGGGCGGAGAGGTTCGCCATCTCGCTCGAGTACATCAGCGGCTGGTCGAAGCCGCGGTACCACATCACGATCGCGGGTCGCTGGCCGACGAGGTTGGCGTATTCGTCGAGCTTCTGGGTGCTGCCCGGAGCTTCGCGGACGTAGGCGCCGAGCTGGATCGAGGCGGAGGCGGCGGGGGCCGAGGCGGCGGCGCCGAGCGTCAGAGCGGTTGTGACGATTGCCGCGAGGACGGCGAGCCGGGAGCGGAGAGCTTGTCGAGTGGTTGCCTTCACGCCCCCCGTATCGGCGCCCGCAAGGCCCATTCGCGGGGAGCGTCCACTCTCTGGACGTATGTACTAGAAAGGCTGAAAAAGGGCTTGCGTCAGCGGACGCGACGCGCTATTCGCGCGAGCTTCGAAGCCCGGCTCCGGCGTAGCAGCGGCGAGGTCTTCAGGCGCAGGCGCAGGGTGGTGTCGTGACGGTAGACGCCCTCGCGCAGCAGCCCGAGCCGCTCGACCCGCGTCCCAGGGCGGACCAGGCTGCCGGCGGGGATCGCGAGCTCGTTGTCGAGGATCACAGCGGACTCGTACCCGGCCGCTCGGGCGGCCTCCATCACGCGCCCGTCGTGGGCGCTGAAGGGATAGGCGAGCGAGCGGCAGGGTCGCTGCAGCTCCTCCTCGCAGCGCCGCTTGGAGCCGCTCAGCTCCTCGCCCAGCTCGGCGTCGCCGAGTGAGCGCAGGTCGGGGTGGCTCACCGAGTGGGAGCCGATCTCCCAGCCCGCCGCTGCCAGCTCGCGCACGCCGTCCCAGCTCATGCAGCGCAGCTCGTCCCGGTGCGGGGTGTCGAGCCAGTGCTGCATCGAGTCCCACTCGAGCGCGTCCTCCCCGCTCACGTATCCGGTCGGCACGTACATCGTCCCCGGCACTCCGAGCCCCTTCATCACCGGCAACGCCCGCTCGAGCACCGAGGCGTAGGCGTCGTCGAAGGTGACGACCAGGGTCTTCGCAGCCGGTGGCCGCTCGAGCGCCGCGGAGAGCGTCGCGGCTCGGTAGCCGCGGCTCGTGAGTTCGCGCAGCTGCGCGCCGAGTCGGCGCGGCGAGACGGCGAAATCGGTCGGCCAGTCCTCGCTGACGGCGTGGTAGCAGAGGATGAGCAGGTCGTTCATCTGAAGGCGGCGCGCGGTCGCGGACGCCGCCGGCGCCTGACGAGGAGCGCGACGCCTCCCACCAGGATCAGCGCAGCGCCGCCGATCAGGACCCAGACGGCATCGCCGAGCCGGTCGTGGAGCTTGCGCCAAAGGCGTTCGGGCAGCGGGGGCTGGCCGTACCCCGCGTCGGGGATCGGGATCGGGCTCACGGCTTCGGTCAGGCGCGGCGGCGTCTCGATCAGGTCGCGCCGATCGGCGGCGTAGAGAGGCCTGGCGATCCCCCGGCGGAAGGCCTGCAGCGCCGAGGGCGAGCTGTCGATGCGGAAGTCGGCGCGGTCGAAGGCGTTGTACCAGACCACCGCCCGCACCCGGCTGAAGTTCGCCAGCTCGTCTTCGAGCGCGCTGGTCACCCAGGCGGCCTTGTCTCCCCCGGTCTGCCCGGAACCGGTCTCGGCGATCACGATCGGCTTCGACGTTTCCCTGGCGAGCTGTTCGTAGGAACCGACGAAGACCTCGCTGATCGAGCGCCAGCCGATCGAACCGCCCCAGTTGAAGCCGTCGAGACCGACCCAGTCGACCCAGGCGTCGCCCGGGTAGTACTGCATGAACGGCAGGTGGCCGGTGTTGACGTTCGGGCACCAGACCCAGATCACGTTGTCGGCGCCGACTTCGCGGAAGACACGCACCAGGTGGCGCCAGGCGAGGATGAAGCTGCGGGGAGTACTGCCCACGTGGCCGCGCTCCCAGGGAGCCCATTCACCGTTCATCTCCTGGCCGAAGCGCAGCATGATCGGCTTGCCCCATTCGCGCGCCTGGCGCGCGGAGCGGCGCACGTAGCCGTCGTAGCGGCCGCGCCCGATCGCCCATAGCTTCGCCGGCTTGCCCGAGCTGCTCCAGGGCTCCCAGCTGACCATCGGCATCGCCCCCCGGCGGGAGATCTGCTTCAGCTCAGGCGGGTAGAAGGGCTTCACGTCCCAGCGCTTGTAAGAGAGGATGATCGCCGGCTTGCGGCCCACTTCCCGGCTGAAGGAATCAATCAGCCTCGGGTCCTTCCACTGCTTTTCGAGGTAGACCCCGAAGGCGATCGGCGGGCGCTGTGCGGCCGCGGCGACAGAGGGCGGGAGGAGGGCGAGAGCCGCCAGTAGGAGCGGCGCGGCCTGCAGTCGCCTCAACGACCCAGCCTGGCCAGGCGCGCCGCCCGCTGCGAGACCCGGTTGACCAGCCCGGCGTCTCCCGAGTAGAGCGGCGAGCCGATCCCTTCGCGAAAGGCCGCGAGCGCGTCGGGGGAGCTGTCGACGCGGAAATCCGCCCCATCGGTGGCGTTGAACCAAACCACCGCCTTGACCCGCTTCAGGCGCGGCAGCTGGTGATTGAGCGTCCGGCGCAGCCAGGCGGCCTTGCTGCCCCCGCTCTCGTCGGAGCCGATCTCGGCGATCATGATCGGCTTGCGCGCCAGGTGCGCCAGCGCGCGATAGGAAGTGTCGAAGATTTTCGGGAAGGGCTGCCATGCGGTGGGTTCGCCCCAGTTGAAGCCGTCGAGCGCCAGCCAGTCGACCCACTTGTCGCCGGGGTAGAAGTTCATGAAGGGGAGCTTGCCGTTGTTTACGTAGGGGCACCAAACCCAGCTCACGTTAGTCGCTCCGACATGGCGAAAGATGCCGACGACGTGACGCCAGGCGGCGACGAAGCGAGGCCCGGTCGTCCCGTTCACCCCCCGCTGCCAGGGCGCCCAGCTGCCGTTCATCTCCTGACCCAGGCGAACCAGGATCGGCCCGCCCCAGGCCTTCGCTTCACGAGCCGAGCGCGTGATGTAGTCGTCGTAGTGGCCCTTGGCGATGGCGGCGAGCCGGAAGCCGTGGTCGGCCTCGTTCCATGGCTCCCAACCGATCATCGGCACCGCGCCGCGATCGGCGATCTGTTCGAGTTCGGGTGCGTAGAACGGCTGCACGTCCCAGCGCTTGTAAGCGCCGACGATGGCGGGGGGGCGGCCGACTTCCTGGGTGTAGCGGTCGAGCAGGCCCGGGCTGTCTTCGATGCCGCGGATATAGGTGCCGAGGGCGATCCTGTGCGCGGAAGCGCCGCTTGGGACGAACGCCAGGAGGGCAACGAGCGCAAGCGCAAGGACGGCCGCGGCCTGGGCTGCCGCGAGCGAGCGACGGGGTATCACGGCGATCACCGCGATCAGGAGCGTGCCGGCATAGAGGACATAGGAAACCTTGATCGGCGCCGCCACTATCGGCCAGAGGAATGCAATTCCCGGCCCAGTGGCGACGTCGCGCAGCAGATGGGCCGAAACCCCGAAGGCGATCCCGAGCCAAACCTGCCGCCTCTCGGGACGCTTGCTGGCGAGCCCGACCACGAGCAGCAGGCAGGCAAAGAGCAGGCTGTGGGTGTAGGGACGCGGCATCGAGCCGGTGATCAGGTGCGAGCCGAGATAGCCCGGCACGTGGTCGAGATCGATCGCCACGCTGGCGATCAACGCCGCGGTGACGAAACGCGCCGGAAAGCGCGAGCCCTTGACCGCGGTCGCGGCGAACAGCACGACGACGCAGGTGGCGAGGTGGGCCGGCTCGTCGATCAGGCCGTAGGCGATCGTGCCGGTGGAGCCCTCGATGAGGCTCCACAGCAGATCCAAGGCCAGCACGGCCGCGACGAGCGCGGCGGCGGGCACGAATGACTCCTGACGGCGGAACGGCAAGTGACAGAAGATAGCCAGATGCCGTTACGCCGCCCAGAGGCTCTTCGTCCAGGGGCGGTCGATGACGCAGCCCCGCCTGCGGCGGCCTAGGCCAGCCGCGCTTCGAGCGCTTCCAACTGCGCCGTCAGCGCCGCCGGCAGCTTGTCGCCGAACTGCGCCAGGTGCTCCTTGACCTGGGGCAGCTGCTGGCGGACGAGATCCTCGTCGACGGAGAGCAGCTCCCGCATCGCTCCCTCGTCGATGTTGAGGCCCTCGGTGTCGATCGCGCCCTCCGCCGGGAGTAGCCCGATCGCGCTCTCGACCGCGTCGGCCTTGCCCTGGCAGCGGCGGAAGACCCACTCGAGCACGCGGCTGTTCTCGCCGAAGCCGGGCCAGAGGAACTTGCCGTCGTCGTCCTTGCGGAACCAGTTGACGTAGAAGATCCGCGGCAGTTGCGCGCCCTCGCGTTCGCCGGCCTTGATCCAGTGGGCGAGGTAGTCGCCCATGTTGTAGCCGCAGAACGGCAGCATCGCCATCGGGTCGAAGCGCAGTTCGCCGACGTTGCCGGCGGCGGCGGCAGTCTTCTCGGAGGACATCGTCGCGCCGAGGAAGACGCCGTGCTCCCAGTCGAAGGCCTCGTGCACGAGCGGCACCGTGGTCGCGCGGCGGCCGCCGAAGAGGAAGGCGTCGATCGGCACGCCGGCCGGGTCCTCCCACTCAGGGGCGATCGTCGGACACTGCGAGGCCGGCGTCGTGAAGCGGGCGTTCGGATGGGCGGAGGGCGTCTCGGACTCCGGCGTCCAGTCGTTGCCGTGCCAGTCGATCAGGTGCTCGGGAGCCTCGGAGGTCATCCCCTCCCACCAGACGTCGCCGTCGTCGGTTTTGGCGCAGTTGGTGAAGATCGAGTTGCTCTCGATCGTCCGCATCGCGTTCGGGTTGGTGC
>DASZQM010000252.1:0-2655 GCA_035549645.1 Solirubrobacterales bacterium
TCTCGGTGGCGCGGTCGGCGGCGCGATCGGCACCAAGGCCGTCGCCGGCGCCCTCACCGCCGCGGTCCTCACCGCCGGCGCGGTCGGGGTCGAGCAACAGGCCGCGCAATCGCCCGTGGCGACGCCGTCGGCCATCACTCATCCGCACGAAGCTCCACCCGCCCTCGCCGCCGCCGCGCCGGCGCACGAGGCCATCGCGGTGGCCGCGGCGGAACCGCAGATCGCGGTGACCGAAGCCCCACCCGCCCCGGCCGAACCGGAACCGGTCGTGACCGAAGAGCCCGCCACCACCCCCGCGGCGGAGGACGAAAGCGGCGAAACCGAAGAGTCGATCGGCAACGGTGGCAGCGAAGCGCCGCCCTCGACCGAAGCCACCGTCGATGGCGCCACTCCCTCGGGCACGGCGGCCGGCGCACCGGCCGGGACCGGCGCCGTGGTCATCACCGTCGGTGGCTCGCCGACCGGCAGCGAAGCGCCTGCCTCGCCGGCCGCGCCGCCGGCCGAAACCGCTCCGCCGCCGACGCCGCCGGCTGAAAGCCAGCCTCCGGCCGAAGAAGCACCTCCTGCCTCTTCGGGCAGCAGCGAAGCGCCGGCGCCCGCCGAAGGCTAGGCCCGCCCACCCGGCGAGCCGGCCGGCCCCTACTGCAGGCCGATCACCTTGAGCCGGCGCATCAGGCAGGTGCCGGCGAACTCGCGCGTCTCATCCAGCGAGTAGCCGAGCAGGTCCCTGGCGCCCGCTTCCGCCGCCCATGGCGGCGAGAGCACGCCGTCGGCAACCGGCAGCGCCTCCTCCAGGGTGCGCTGGATCGCCGCCTTGTAGCGCTCGTCCTCGCTCGCCTTCTCGCGCAGGAAGACCGAGCCGAAGGCGACGTGGCGGTGCTCGTCGCGGGCGACGTTCTCGAAGCCCTCGACGAAGGCCGGCAGCGTCCCTTCGCGTTCGTTGAAGTCCATGATGAAGTGCTGGCCGGTGAGGGCCAGCATCCCCTCGATCACCATGTGGTAGATCGTCACCGCCTCGACCAGGGCCTCGGTGTCCTCCGGCTCGGCCGAGAGGCGATCGGTGCGCTGGGTCAGCATCTCGTCGAAGAGGCGGGTGAAGTTCTCGTTGACGTGCTTGGAGGTCTCCTCGAGCATGGCCGGGAGCCGCTCGGACTCGAGCACGCCCACCTCACGGTAGAAGCGCTCGAAGAAGCGCACGTGGCGCGCCTCGTCGGCGATCTGGGTGCAGAGGAAGATGCGCTGGTCCTCGGTGGGCGCCGCCCGCATGATCGGCCCCAGCTCCTCGGCGACTCTCTGCTCGCCGATGAAGAACGAGGAGAGCCCGTACATGCGCTGGAAGCGCTCCTCCTCGCCGAAGCGCGCCCAGTCTTCGCGGTCGCGGCTGAAGTCGAGCTCCTGCGTCTGCCACTGCTGGCGCTCCCAGAGCAGGTAGAGCTGCTCGTAGCTGAGCAGCTTGACCTCGCTGGTGCGATCCGCCGCCTCGTTCAGGGCCGGATCGGCGGTCGCCTGGAAGTCGGCGCGCTCGGTCCTCGACTCGCTCACGCCTGCTCAGACGGTCGTGTGGGACTCGCCCGGCGCCAGCACCACCACCTGCGAGGAGGTCTTCGCCTCGACCTCGCCCTTGAACGCCTGCGGATCGGTCTCGATCGGCGGGAAGGTGTCGTAGTGCATCGGGATCACGGTGCCGGCGCCGACGAACTCGGCGGCGAGCGCCGCGTCGTGGCGATCCATCGTGTAGTGACCGCCGATCGGCAGCAGGGCGACGTCGATCGGGTCGCGTTCGGCGATCAGCCTCATATCGCTGAAGAGGCAGGTGTCGCCGGCGTGGTAGACGGTGACGCCACCGAGCTTGATCACCAGGCCGGCGGCGGGGCCGATCGCGACGCCGTGCTCGGCGCTGAAGGGAGACTCTTCGGAGCCGGGGGTCGTGTTGGTGTGCCAGGCGGGCACGAGCTTGACCGAGCCCCACTCGAAGGAGACCGTGCCGCCGTAGTTGGGATCGGCCACTTCCTCGATGCCCCGCTCTTCGAGCCACTTGGCGAGCTCGACGATCGCCACGCACTTGGCGCCGGTGCGCTTGGCGACCGGAACCGCGTCGGCGATGTGGTCGGCGTGGCCGTGGGAGAGCACGATGTGGGTGGGATCGACCTCCTCGCCCGTGGTCACCGCGATCGGGTTGTTGGGCTTGAGGAAGGGGTCGATCAGGACCCGAGTCTCGCCGTCGCTCAATTCAAAGCACGACTGGCCGTGGAATTTGATCTCCATTCTCAGCGCTCTCCTTCTTGGTTCTCGGGGTCGTTCAGCTCCTTGTGGAGTGCCCAGCCGACGGCGACTCCAACCATCATTCCCATCCGCGCCTCCTCGGCCAGCAGCGAGCGCACCGCGACGATGCGCTCGTCCGGATCCGGCGCGGTGGCGGCCTTCAGCGCCTCGGCGTCGTGGGACTCGCCGAACCAGCCGCCCTCGGCAAGTGCCGCGGCGAGGACCTTCTGCAATTGGGGCGCGGCGCGGGCGACGATCTGCTCCGCCTCGGCGAAGCGCTCGGCATCGGCCAGCCGCTCGATCGCCGCGTCGAGTTGCTCGTCCGTGGGCACGGCTGAGGAGCCTAGCCGCCCCGGCTAATGCGAATCGCGGAGGGCGGACGCTGCGAGCCCG
>DASZQM010000253.1:0-5988 GCA_035549645.1 Solirubrobacterales bacterium
GTGCCGCCGATCTCGGTGATGACGAAATCGACCGACTGCGACTCGGCGACGATCCGGATCCGGTTCTTGATCTCGTTGGTGATGTGCGGGATCACCTGCACCGTGGCGCCGAGGTAGTCGCCGCGGCGCTCGCGTCGGATCACCGAGTTGTAGACGGCGCCGGCGGTGACGTTCGAGGCGCGCGAGGTGTTGGAGTCGGTGAAGCGCTCGTAGTGGCCGAGGTCGAGGTCGGTCTCGGCGCCGTCCTCGGTGACGAAGACCTCGCCGTGCTGGAAGGGGCTCATCGTCCCGGGGTCGACGTTGATGTAGGGGTCGAACTTCTGCAGCTGGACCCGGTAGCCGCGGGAGACGAGGAGGCGGCCGATCGAGGCGGCGGCGATCCCCTTGCCGAGAGCCGAGACCACGCCGCCGGTGACGAAGATGAATCGTGTGTCGCCCTGGGAAGGTCTACTCATGCTCTGCCGAGCGAGTCTAGCCAGCGCAGGGGCGGAACCGACTCGATCGTCGCCGAGATCGAACGCAACTCTCCGTAAATGGTCAATCCGGCGACCACCGCGAGGGCAACCAGCCGCGCATCCTCGCCCAAAGTCGTCAGCAACCAGACCCCGCCGACGGCGCCGAGCAGGTTGGAGCCGGTGTCGCCGAGCATCGCCCGCTCGCGCAGGGTGAAGGCGGCGCCGACCAGGATCGGGCCGGCGAAGATGCCGAGCAGCTCGATCGGGGCGAGGGTCCAGGCACCGATGCAGAGACCGAGACCGAGCAGGACGAGGCCCTTCTCCGCCCGCCCCGGCCGCAGGTCGAGCAGGTTGAAGAGGTTGGTCGCGAGGATCAGCAGCACCACGTCGGCGACGTAGCGCCACGATTCGAGCCCGCGACCGGAGACGACGTAGGCCGCGAGCGCCAGCGCCCCCAGCGCCTTCACCGCCCCGGTCGAGAGGCTGCCTTCGCGCAGCGCCCGGGCGTGCCCGCGCCAGCCGCGCGGCGTGCCCGCCACCTCCCCCTGTCCCAGCGAGTCGTCGAGGAAGCCGAGGAAGGCGACCCCGAGCAGGTAGGGCATCCACTGGCGCAGGCCGGGGCTGAGCAGGTCGAGGTCACCGCGGTCGTTGAGGAAGGCGAGCGGCGCCAGCGCCACCAGCGCCGCCGTCGCCAGCACGGCGCCGAGCGGAAAGGCGAGCCGGGCCCCGCGGTAGTTGGTGCGGACCAGCCCCGCGTCGAGCAGGCCCCGCACCCCGGCCGGCACGACCAGCAGGGCGACCGCGATCGCCACCGGGAAGCCGATCCAGGTCACAGGCTCAGCCCGCCCCGGACCCCGGTCCGCCCGCGGCCGAGCCGCCCGCCGGCTGCAGCAGGTCGGGCAGGAGGCGGTCAGCCGAGCCCTTGACGCCGAAGCTGCCCTCCGCCCCGAGCAGGGCGAAGACCGTCGCCACTTTGCCGGCGGTGGCCTCGACGTCGTCGACGCTGGCGAGGTCGTTGCCGTTGAAGAAGGAGACCGACGAAGGTTCCGCGGTCGTCGTCTCGACCCCGACCGTCGGCGTGTGCGTCCCGGTGATCCCCGCCATCAGCGCCGTTTCCAGGTTGCTCGCCTTGGCCCGCTGCACCGCGCCCAGCTCTTCGGGCACCTGGCGCACGACGATCACCCCGTCGAGGCCGCCGAAGTTGCCGCTGGCCCGGGAGAAGAGGTGGCTGCGCACGCGGTCGAGCAGGGTGCCGCCGCGGACCAGCTGCCGCCCGGCGCCGGTGCCGAATTCGGTCAGCGTGTCTTCGTTCTGGCGGATGTTGGCGAAGCGGGTTTTCGAAAGCTCGCCGGCGAGGCCACTGAGATCGACCGGCTCGCGCACGACGCCGATCCCGACCAGGCGCGCCCCGGTCGGGCCGAGCATTTCCTCGATCGCATCGGTCGTTTCCCCCGGCAGGTCGCCGATCGCGACGACGCCGATCCGCCGCCCGGACAGCCGGTTGCGAACCAGCGGCGGGTAGATGCGATTGGCGAATTCGTCGGAGCGAGCCAGTTTGCCGCTCAATTCATCGGCGTGTTCGCGAGCGTCCTGGAGGTTGCCGGTGAGGCTCTGCTCGAGGTTCTTGCGGGTGCTGGTCAGCGCGTCGCCGCCGAACTCGGCGCCGATCAGGATGCCGATCGCGAGCGCGAGAAAGACGGCGATCAGCGATGTGGCGTGGTATCGGGCGCTGTAACCCATCGGCGAAGGCTATTGGGCGGCCGCGCTAAAGCCCAAGCGAGATCTTGATCTTCAGCCAGACCAGTTCGACCAGGTCGCTGAGCGCCGGCGAGGTGATCACGACGATCGCCAGCAGCACCATGAAGGCGGCGAGGAAGAGTGCCACCGGGCCGAAGGGAGAGCTCGGGTTGTAGAGCCGGCTCACGCCCTTGGCGTCGACCAGCTTCTCGCCGATCCGCAGCCGGGTGAGGAAGGTCGAGGACATGCCGCCGCGCTTGCGGTCGAGGAACTCGATCAGGTTGAAGTGGGCGCCGACGCTGACGATCAGCGCCGCTCCCTTCTCGAAGGCCATCAGCATCGCCACGTCCTCGCTGGTCCCCGCCGCCGGCAGCAGGGTGTGCTCGAGGCCGAGGTCGAGCAGGCGCTGGCGGCCGGGGGCGCGTCCATCGGGATAGGCGTGGACGATCAGCTCGGCTCCGCAGCAGAGCGCCGCGTCGCCGGCCGAGTCCATGTCACCGACGATCAGGTCCGGCTTCATGCCGGCCTCCAGCACCCCGTCGGCGCCGCCGTCGACGGCAACCACGATCGGGCGGACGTCGCGGATATAGGCGCGCAGGGCCTTGAGGTCGCGGCGGTGGCGGTCGCCGCGAACGACGATCAGCACGTGGCGGTCGCGGAAGGAGACCCGCGTCGGCGGGAACTCGATGCTGCCGGTGAGCAGGTCGCTCTCCTGGCGCACGTGGGCGACCGTGTTCTCCGCGAATTCGGCCAGGGCCTCGTCGACGCGCTCGAGCTGCTCTCCCCGCTGTTGCTCCAGCTCCTCGACCCCGAGCTGGCGACCGCGCAGGAGCTCGCGCCCGCCGCCGAGCACGGCGCCGCCGGCGATGCTGACCAGGTTGCCGTCGGCGAGCAGCTCGAAGGGGTCGGCGCCCTCGACGTCGATCAGCCGCACCCCCGCCTGCGCCAGCAGCAACGGCCCGGCGTTCGGATAGCGCCCATTGGAGGAGGGCGAGGCGTTGATCACGGCGCTGACCCCGGTCGCGATCAGCTCCTCGGCGGCGATGCGGTCGATGTTGACGTGGTCGATGACGGCGATCTCGCCAGGCGCCAGCCGTTTGACCAGGTGCTTGGTGCGGCGGCCGAGTCGCACCCGGCCTTCGACCACCTCGACCGGCGAGGCCACGTCACGGCGCAAGAGCAGGGCGGGAAAACGACGGCGACTGGCGGTTGCCACCGGATCAGGTTATCCGGCCGCGCAGGCGGCTCCAAGCGGTTTCTCAAGCGGCCGCAAGCAGCTCGCGGGCGTGGCGGGTCGCCGCCTCGTCGCTCTGCTCGCCGCCGAGCATGCGCCGGATCTCCTCGACCACGCCGTCCCCGTCGAGCTTGCGCACCTTGGCGCTGGCCCGCTCGCCGGAGACGTCCTTCTCCAGGGTGAAGTGGGTGTCGGCGAGCGAGGCGACCTGGGGCAGGTGAGTGATGCAGAGCACCTGACGGCCCTCGCCGAGGGCGCGCAGCCGCTCGCCCACCCGCCGCGCGGTCTTGCCGCCGACTCCCGCGTCGATCTCGTCGAAGACCAGCGTTTCCGCCCCGGCGCCGGCACCGAAGCCGCTGAGCGCGAGCATCACCCGCGAGAGCTCGCCGCCGGAAGCGGCATCGCGCAGTGGCGCCGGCTCCAGTCCCGGGTTCGGCGCCAGGCGCAACTCGACAGTCTCGGCTCCGCCGGGGCCAAAGCCGTCCGCATGGGGCTCGAGCACGACCTCGAGCCGGGCGCCCTGCATCGCCAGCCCCTCGAGCTCCACCGCGACCTCGCGCTCCAGCGGCGCCGCAGCTTTGCCCCGAGCCTTGGTGAGCTTCGCGGCGAGTCCGGCGCGTCGCTCCTGCGCCGCCGCCAGCGCCGCCTCCGCCTCCGCCCCGCGCTCCTCGGCGCCCTCGAGGCGAGCGATCTCAACCCGGCAGCGCTCGGCGTGGGCGAGGACGGACTCGATGCTGCCGCCGTGCTTGCGCCGCAGGCGATCGAGCGCGTCGAGGCGCTCTTCGACTGCCGCCAGCCGCTGGGGATCCGCCTCCAGGCCTTCCAGCCGGTCGCGCAACCCATCCGCGACGTCGGTCAGCTCGATCGCCAGGGCGCTGAGTCGCTGCGAGAGCGCGTCGAGCTCGGCGTCCACCCCGCTCGCACCCTGCAACAGCGCCTCGGCCTGGGCGAGCGCCCCGGCCGCGCCGCCGCCATCCTCGTCGGCGCCCAGCACCGCGGCGTGCGCCCCGGCCGCAGCCTCACGCAGGCCCTCGGCGTGGCGCAGGCGCTCGCGCTCCGTCCCCAGCTCGGTTTCCTCGGCAGGATCGGGCGCCGCCGCCTCGATCTCGGAGAGCTCGTAGCGGTAGAGGTCGAGATCGCGCTCGCGGGAGCCGTCGCGCTCGCGCAGCCCCTCCAGCTCCGCTGCCAGCCGCAGGCACTCGCGGTGCGCCGCCCGGTAGTCCTCGCGCAGCTCGAGGTGAGCCGGCCCGGCGAAGCCGTCGAGGACGTCCATCTGCGCCGCCGCGATCGTCAGCTTGCGGTGCTCGTGCTGGCCGTAGAAGGCGAGCAGGCGCCCGCCCAGAAGCTTCAGGTCGCCGGCCGTAGCCGAACGACCGGCGACGAAGGCGCTCGTCCGCCCGCTGGCTGAGACCCGCCGCCCCAGCACGACCTCCTCCGCTCCCTCCGGCAGGCGCTCGGCGATCTCAGACATCTCCGGCGTGGCGAGCAGGTCCGGCGGCAGATCGAAGACTCCCTCGACCCAGGCCTCCTCGGCGCCCGGTCGCACGATCTGCGCGCGCGCTTTACCCCCCATGAGCAGGTCGAGCGAGTGGGCCAGGACCGTCTTGCCCGCGCCGGTCTCACCGGTGATCGCGTTCAGACCCCCACCGAGCCGCAGCTCGGCCTTCTCGATCAGCAGCAGGTTCTCGATCCGCAGCTCCCGAAGCACGCACTCTGTCTAGCACCTGGCGCGGCGGGTCCTGTTACCCGCGCGAGGAGCGGTCAGGCAGGGACAGGCTCGGTTGCGGTCTCGTCCTCAGCTTCTTCGGGGCCGGCCTGTTGGACGAAGTCCCTGGAGCGGACGAGGACGAAGCCGAGGGCCGCACCGACGAAGGAGAGCACGGCGGCGATCATGATGATCTCGTTGAAAGCGCCGACGAAGGCGACGTCGGAGGCGTGGATGACCTCGGGCCGGATTCGGGCGGGTGCGACCGCCCCGGCGGCACGCGAGCCGCCCGAGGCGATGAGTTCGCCGAGCCCGTCGGGGGCGCGCGGCAGCAGCTCGGAGACCTTGGAGTTGACGCTGGACTGGAAGACCGCGCCCAGCCCGGCGACCCCGGTCGCGATCCCGACCTGGCGGAAGGTGGTGTTGATGCCGGAGCCCATGCCGGACTTCTCGACCGGAACGACAGCGATCGCCGCCTGCCCGATCCCCGGGTTTGTGATGCCGATGCCGACGCCGGCGACGAGGAAGCCGGCGAGCAGCGTCGTCCAGCCGGAGCTGGGCGATACGCCGTGCATCAGCAGCAGGCCGACCCCGACCGTGGCAAGGCCGACCCCGAGCAGGAAGCGAATCGGGATTTTGTGCGAGAGCGTGCCGGAGATCGGCGCGACGATGAAGCCGAGCACGGTCAGCGGCAGGAAGCGCAGGCCGGCTTCCAGCGGCGAGTAGTCGAGCACGCCCTGCATGTAGATGGTCAGGTAGAGGAACATCGCGAACATCCCCGCCGAGAGCCCGAAGGCGACCGCGGAGACGCCGTTGAAGGCGGGCTTGCGGAAGAGCGAGAGGTCGAGCATCGGGTA
>DASZQM010000254.1:0-3673 GCA_035549645.1 Solirubrobacterales bacterium
TGGTCTCTAGGTACTGGATGCGTATTTGTTGAAGTAGGAATGTTTAGCCCGCCCTACCCAGGCCAACGGCGTGGGTAGGGCGGGGGTAGTAATTGGGGCAACAGGGAAAGGGCAGGAGCGATCGATGGAGGTAGGAATGCAGGGGGCATGGGGGAGAATCAGCCGGATCGCGACCTGCGCCCTCGCGGCGCTTTTCGCTTCTGGTCTGCTCGCGCAAGGCGCTGCGGCCGAACCGCCGCAGATCGCCGAAGCCGGCGCCGCAGCGGTCACCGGCACGTCCGCGACCCTGACGGCAACGATTACGCCCCATCTTCAAAAAGAAGAAGCAGCCGCCTCCTACAGCATCGCCTACGGCAGCGAAGACTGCGCCGTGGCGAGCTGCACCGTCCTCACCTCGGGCACGGTCTCGGAAACCTCGCAGGTCCAGGCCCCGCTCGCAGGGCTCAGCCCAAACGCGCTCTACCACCTCCGGGTGGTGGTGGAACACACAAAAGAACCCAACGACAAGAGCGTCATCGACAGCGTCTTCTTCACCCGCACCGGCGTCTTCAGCGGCCTTCCCGACAACCGCGCCTACGAGCAGGCCTCGCCGGTCGACAAGGATGGCGGCGACCTGCAGGGCTACATCCCCCTGATCAAAGCCGCCGAAGGCGGCGGCGGCATCACCTTCGAGTCGACCTTCGGCGTCCCCGGCGGCAAAGGCGCCCAGGAATTCCCCACCTACTTCGCCTCGCGCGGGCAGGGCAACTGGTCAAGCGAAGGCCTCTTGCCGCCCTTCTCGGTGGGCCCGCGCGCCCAGGCGATCGGCTGGTCGCCGGACTTCAGCGAAGTCTTCTCCCAGGTCTACCGCCTGGGCGAACCGCGAACCGGGGCCCTGATCGCCCAAAGCGGCGAGGGCGAACCGGTAACCGTGGCCCCCTACACGCCGGGAGGCAGCGAAGGCGTCGGCGCCCAGTACTCCTACGTCGGCCAGAGCAAAGACGGCTCGGTGGTCCTCTTCGAATCCCAGAGCAAGCTGCTGCCCGTCCCCGAGGCGATCGAAGGATCGCCCAACCTCTACGCCTGGGATAGAGACACCGGCAACCTCACCCTCGCCGGCACCTACAACGACGAAACCTCGCCGGCCAAGGGCACGAGGGCAGGCGCCTACCTGTGGCCGGTGGGCTCGAGCGGCCGAGCCCTGCGCCTGGGCGGGGCGGAATTCGGCATGTATCTGCGCGATGGGCGCGCGGTCTCCCCCGACGGCTCGGTCTACTTCACCGAAGCCGGCAGCGGCCAGCTCTACCGCCGGGTCAACCCGACGGCGGAACAAAGTCCCGAAGGCGAAGAAGGGTGCCTGGCCTCGGGCAAAGCCTGCACGCTTCACATCTCCGCCTCCCACAAGACCGAAGGCGAAGGCGAAGGCGGCGCCGACGCCGCCGGCCCCCAGCCCGCCGCCTTCCAAGCCGCCAGCGCCGACGGATCGGAAGCCTTCTTCACCTCCTCGGAGATGCTCACCAACGACGCCAACACCGGCCCCGAACAGTCGCCCGCGCAGATCGAAGAGGGCAACACGAGCGGAGCGATCGAAGACGAAAAACTGATCCCCACCAAGCGAGCGATCGGCCTCGCCGCGGACTCCGAACACCTCTACTGGGTCGATCCCGCCACGGAGTCGATCTGGCGCTCTGACCTGAACGGCGAAAACGTCAAAAAAGAATTCGTCGTCCCCGGAACGATCGAATGCGAAGTCAAAGGCAAACCCGGAACCTTCGAAGACGTCGAAAGCACCCCCCGCTACGTCGCGGTGGACGCCGAACACATCTACTGGACGAACACAGGCTGCCTCAACGGCGAATCCGAACCGATCGAAGGCAGCGGCACGATCGGGCGGGCCAAGATCGACGGCGAAAAAGCCAGCATCGAAGCGGAATTCATCAAAGGCGCCTCCAACCCGCAGGGGATCGCCGTCAACTCAGAACACGTCTACTGGGCGAACGCGGGCAGGTTCGGCGGGTTGAGGTCGATCGGCTGGGCGACGAGCGAAGGCGAAGAAGTGAACCAGAAACTGATCAAGGTCCCGGACAGTCTCACGCCCTACGGGGTGGCGCTGAGCGGGAGTCGCGTCTATTTCAGCCTCAACAATGAAGGCGCCGACTTCGGCTCCATCCGGTGGATACCACTGGAAGGTGGTGCGGAAAACTTCCTCTTCATCGGCAAAGAAGGCATCCGCGGCGTCGCCGTCGACTCCGAACACGTCTACTGGGCCTCGCAGGGCGAAGAAGCGATCGGGCGAGCAGATCTCGAACTGACGACGGAAAGCAGGGTCAAAGAATTCATCAAACTGGGGGGCAAACCGACCGGCCTGGCGGTAAGCGGCACCCACCTCTACTGGTCGACCAACGGCGAAGCGCCGACCAACCCCGGCAACGACCTCTACCGCTACGGGCCCAAACAGGGCGAGCTGACAGACCTCACCCCCGACTCCAGCGATGTCAACGGCGCCGAAGTGCAGGGAGTGCTGGGCGTCTCGGGTGACGGCAGGTACGTCTACTTCGTCGCCAACGGCGTGCTCGACGATGGCGAAGAAGCCGAAGAGGGGAACTGCGAAGGACCGCTCAACCTGGCGACGGGAAGCTGCAACCTCTACCTCTGGCACGAAGGGTCGATCGAGCTCATAGCGCGGCTGCGGACCGGTGGGGACCAGCTCAACTGGGTCGCCACCCCGCGCGAACTGTTCGGCACCTCAAGCTACTTCGCGAAGACCTCGCTGCTCAGCGCCGACGGGCGCACCCTGCTCTTCCGCTCCCAGGAGCAACTGACCGCCTACGCCGGCAGCGGGGTGCCCGAGTACTACCGCTTCCGGGTGGGCGAGCCGGGGCTGCGCTGCGTCAGCTGCAGCCCGGCCGGCGAAGCGGCGAGCGGAGGGCCAGGCTTCGGCCGCCTGCACTTCCCCAACCTGGGGCCGCTGCCGGATGTCGTCTCGGCATCGGCGCGCTTCCTCTCATCCGACGGCGACAAGGCCTTCTTCGAAACGACCGAAGCGCTGGTGCCCGAAGACACCAACGCCCAGGGCGGCTGCGAAAACGTCGGCAAAGTCGAACAGATCTACTCCTCCTGCATCGACACCTACGAGTGGGAGGCGCCGGAAACCCCCGGCGGCAGCTGCACCGAATCATCCCCCGCCTATAGCCCGATCAACCAGGGCTGCATCTACCTGCTCTCCACCGGCAAGAGCAAATACCCCTCGCTCTTCGCCGATGCCTCGGCCAGCGGCGACGACGTCTTCTTCTTCACCCGCGACCAGCTGGTCGGTCAGGATAAAGACGAAATCCAGGACGTCTATGACGCCCGCGTGAACGGCGGCCTGGCCTCCCAGAACCCGCCTCCATTCGTGCCCTGCGAAGGGGCGGAGGCCTGCCACGGCTCCGGCACCGGCGCTCCGGCGGAATCCGCGCCGGCGACCCCCAACTTCCACGGGCCTCCCAACGAAGTGGAAAAGCACAAAAAGCCGAACAAGCACAAGCCAAAGAAGAAGAAACACAAGAAGAAGAAGAAGAAGAGCCACAAGAAGCAAAAGAGAGCCGCCGCCAAGGGGAGGAGCGCACGATGAGGGCCCGCAAGCCACTTACAGCGCTGGCGGCGCTCTGCTGCACCGCGGCGGCATTCCTGCCCGCCACGGCCTCCGCGGCCC
>DASZQM010000255.1:0-8558 GCA_035549645.1 Solirubrobacterales bacterium
AATGGGCCATATCGTCGGTGGCCACCAGCGCCTGATCGACGCAATGGTGGCGAAAGCCGATGCGTTGGGAGTGAAGGCGCGTACGGAAGCGCCCGTGAAGGGTCTGGCGACGGCCGCGGACGGCGCGGTGACCGGAGTCGAGCTGGAGGGTGAGACGCTCGAGTTCGACCTGACGATCCCGACTCTGCAGCCACCGGCCCTGCGCTTCCTGCTGCCGGAGCGCCATCAGGGCCTGCTGGCGCCGTATCCGGAGCGTTGGCTCGGCTGCGTCTGCACGATCATCAAGGTGAAACGGTCGCTGCTGCCCTACTACGCGACCAACATCGTCGAGCCGACGCCGATCACCAGCGCGATCGAGACCTCGCAGGTGCTCGGGACCGAGCACACCGACGGGCTCCACCTCGTCTACATCCCTAAGTACTGCGACCCGAGCGCGCCGGAGCAAAGCGAGGACGACGAGTCCGTCTATCGCCGCTTCACCGACTACCTGGCGACGCTCTCGCCCGGCTTCAGCCGCGAGGAGGTCGTCGATTGGACCGTGCAGCGGGCGAAGCTGGTCGAGCCGGTGCACCAGCTGCGCAGCGGTGGCGGCGAGCGAGTGGCTCCGATCTGGCCCGGTGTGGAGGGGCTCGCCCTGGCCTCCAACGCCCAGATCTACCCCTACCTGCTCAACGGCGACTCGGTGATGGGCTTTGCCGAAGAGGTCGCCGGTCAGGTCGGCGATCGTCTCGGCCTAACTGGGACTTCTGTCGAGAGTGCGAAAAAAGGCCTAGTCGGCACGTTGTCTAGTTAGTCCGGCGCGCCCACGGTTGGCTCGCCCGCAGAGCGAACCAACCATGTACCAGGTCGAAGCCTCCAAAGCCCTCCTCAAGCCCAAGCTCTGGGCCCGCCGCTCGGCCCGTCTCAACGTGCCCCGCAACGTCGTGATGCTGGGCATGGTCAGCATGCTGACCGACGTCTCCTCGGAGATGGTGGCGACGATCCTGCCGCTCTACCTCGTCTTCTCGCTGGGGGCAAGCCCGCTGGCCCTGGGCGCGATCGACGGCACCTATCGCGGTGCCGCCGCTCTCGTCCAGGTGATCAGCGGCTTCGTCGCCGACCGCTGGCGGCGGCCCAAGCAGGTCGCCGAGGCGGGTTACGGGATCTCCGCCGTGGGCAAGGTCGCCCTGGTCGCGGCCGGCAACACGATTGGCGGCATCGGCGCGATCGTCGCCTTCGACCGGGTCGGCAAGGGGATCCGCACGGCGCCGCGCGACGCCCTGATCTCGCTCTCCTCGAGCAAGGCCGGACTCGCCACCGCCTTCGGCGTGCACCGGGCGATGGACTCGGCCGGGGCCATGCTCGGCCCTCTGATCGCCTTCGGCATCCTGCTCGCGGCGCCGGCCCGCTTCGACGCCGTCTTCGTCGTCAGCACCTTCTTCGCCATCCTCGGCGTCGCCGTGCTGGTGCTGACGGTGCAGGGGCGCCCGAAAAGGGCGCCACGGGTTGACGACGGCACGCCGCCACCCTCGTTTCGCGCCGCGATCGGCCTCGTCCGCGACCGCCGCGTCGCCGTGCTGCTGCTCGCCGCCGCCGTGCTCTCGCTGACCAGCGTCTCCGACGCCCTGATCTACGTCGGCCTGCAGCGCAAGATCGACTTCGAGCCCGCCGTCTTCCCGCTGCTCTACGTGATCACGGCGGTTGCCTTCATGGGCCTGGCGATTCCGGTCGGGCAGCTCGCCGACCGCGTCGGCCGGGTGCCGGTGCTGCTCTGCGGTTATGCCCTCCTCTTCGTCATCTACGGTGCCCTGATGATGAGCTCACTCGGCTACGGGCTGCTGGTGCTCTGCCTGCTCGGCCTCGGCGGCTACTTCGCCGCGACCGAAGGCGTCTTCGCCGCGCTGGCCGGGGCGATCCTGCCCGAGGAGCTGCAGGCGAGCGGGCTCGGCATGCTGACCACCGTGATCAGCATCGGCAACCTGGTCTCCTCGGTCGCCTTCGGCGCCCTCTGGCTGACGATGGGCCTGCGCGGAGCGGTGCTCGTCTTCGCCGCCGGCCTGGCCCTGGCGATCGCCGCCGCCGTGCCGCTGCTGCTGCGCTCGCAGCGGGCCCCGCTGCATGGGTAGTCGCAACGGCAAGATCCTCGCCGCGATCGTCGTGCTCTGCGTGCTCGGCGCCGGCGCCTACATCGCCTACGCCGCGCTCGGGCCGAGCGAGACGACGACTGACACCCGGCCCGAAGCCAAGGCGGTGCTCGCCGACAGCGACGTGATGGTGCGGGCGGTCGATCCGAGCAACCCGCAGCTCAACGGCCGCGTCTTCGAGGTGGATGACGGCAAGGTCCATCACGGCGGCGACCTCGCCTGCGAGCGCGTCTACTACGCCGCCGGCCACGGCATCTGCATGGCGATCGCTCCCTCCGGCGTCGATTACGAAGCGAAGATCTTCGGCCCGAAGATGGAGACCGAACACACGATCAGGCTCACCGGCCTGCCTTCGCGGGCGCGAGTTTCCGAGGACGGCCGCTACGGGGCGATGACGGTCTTCGTCAGCGGCGACTCCTACCTCGAATCGAGCACCGCCTTCTCGACCCGCACCTACATCGTCGACATGGCGAGCGGCAAGGCGATCGCCCAGCTCGAGCAGTTCGGGGTCGAAAAGGACGGCCAGCCCTTCGACGCGGTCGACTTCAACTTCTGGGGGGTCACCTTCGACCCCAAGGACTCGGATCACTTCTACGCGACGCTCGGCACCGGCGATCGGCATTACCTGGTCGAGGGCAGCATCAAGGGTCGCGAGGTGAAGGTCCTGCGCGACGGAGTCGAGTGCCCCTCGCTCTCACCCGACGGCAAGCAGATTGCCTACAAGAGCCGGATCGGCCAGAGCAATCGCTGGCATCTGCGAGTGCTCGACGTGGCGACGCTCGAGGACCATGCCGTGGCCGAGGAACGCTCGATCGACGACCAGGCCGAGTGGCTCGACGACGACACCCTGGCCTACTCGGACGGGCATAACGTCTACACGGTGCCCGCCGACGGCAGAGGCGAACCGCAGCTGCTCGTCCGCGACGCGGCCTCGCCGGTGCGGCTGACCAGCGGCCTTTGATCGATTGACCCCGCTATAGCGGGGTCAATCGATCATCTTTGCCTGGCGAGCGGGCGCAGGCGGTCGCGGCCCTCGCTGGCGAGGCGGCGGGCGACGGCGAGCGGGCGACGGCGGGGGGCCGGGACCGCACTCGGGGAGATCGCGTCGACCGGGGTGAGGACGATCTCGAGCTCGCCGGGGTGCACCGCCACGGGCTCGCCCGGCTCGACTCTCTCGCCGTCGACCCAGAGGGTCTCCCGAGCTGGGTCCAGCCCCACGGCGGGGAGCTCCACCGCGACCTCCTCGGTCCCAGCTGGGATCTCGACGCGAACCCTGCGGCTCAGCGGGCGAACCGTGAGGCGCGTGCCCTGGCTACGGGTCTCGAAGCTCGTCGCGGCGATCTCGCGCAGGGAGCACCAGCGGGCGGGAGCGACGCGATTCACCTCCTCGACCGCCTCGAGCAGCGCCTCGGGGCCGCCGTGCGCATCCTCGTGGTGGCCGTAGACGATCAGTGGCTGGTCGAGGAAGGCGCGCAGGGTCAGCTCGGTCCCCGAGCGCCCGGCGATCGGGTGGCGCAGCAGGACCGGAACGCCCTCGACGAACTCGGCCGGGTGCCAGCCGGCCAGGTCGCCCGCGGCGTCGGGCCGCGCCAGCCAGGAGTGGGGCTCGAACTCGACCCAAGGGTAAGGCCGGGTCATCGCGATCGCCTCGAAGCCGCAGCGCCGCAGGCCGCTCAGCGTCGCCCGCGAGCAGGCCTCGTGCGGGGGCACCATCACCGGGTCGACGGTGACGCCCGTGCGACGGCCGAAGGCCCCGACCCGGCGCAGGGCCTGGGCGGCCAAGATGAGCGCCTCGGCATCGCTCGCCACCCGTCCCAGCTCGCCGCCGTCGTGGTCGTTGCCGTGGACGAGCAGTGAGATCGCCCCGTCGCTCTCCCGCAGCGCTCGCAGCGCGGCGGGGTGGGCGAACCAGGCGTCGAGCGGAACCGTCGCCAGGGCGACGTGGTAGCCGTGCTCGCGCGCGTGGGCGCCGAGCTCGGCCAGCCTGACGAAGCCGTAGGAAGGCCAGTGCAGGTTGGGATCGTCGAAGAGCAGGCTGGCCCGAGGCGCCGGCGGCTGCCAGCGGATCGCCTCGGTCTGGCGGCGGAGGAAGTGCAGCAGCGGCGCCAGCGCGGCGTTGCGGCTGTCGCAGAGGCGTTCGCGCAGAGCCTCGCGCGGTTCGAGCTCGGCTGGGATCAGGAGCGCGCGCTCGTTCCCGTCAGGGTCGCGAACCCAGGTCGGCACGCCGTCGCAGCTGGCCAGGGTCGTCGTCCCGTCGCCGGTCAGCTCCTTCGCGTTTCGCTCCAGCGCCGCGCCGAGCCGGCGATCCGAGAGAGCGGCTCCGTGCAGGCGCGGGTCGAGGTCGGCGTCCTCGCCGTGGACGTTGTCCTGCGCCTGACCCGCCATGTCGGGCTCGGGCACGGCCAAGCTCAAGCTGGGCACTCCGGCTGGCACAGCGTCCCCGCCCCCGAGCACCAGCAGAGCGTCGAGGTCGCCGACGGCGTCGGCTGCCCGGCCCTCGAAGCGCACCGGCAGCGCGGCTTCGAGCGCCGCAAAGAGGCGTGGGCGCGACTCGAGCTGACCGGCCGGGGTGACGCCGACCGCGATCGGGCCGGCCTCGCTCACTGGTCGATCCTGTAGATCTCGAACGAGGTCGGCGGGTTGGTGCCGCCCGGGCGTTCGGCCTTGGTGTCGCCGAAGGTCGCCACCGGGGCGCCGTTGCGGCGGATCCACCTGGCGAACATGCGGTTGTAGTCGATGCCGAAGAGTTCGTAGCGGTAGCCGACGTAGCGGCGGTTCTCGATCACGGCGTAGCGCACGTGCTCGGCTTCCAGGCGGGCGATCGCTTCGCGTTCGTCCTGGCGCGAGTCGAGCAGGCCAGGCAGGAACATCGCGTCGTAGAGGGGCGCGGTTCGGTCGGTCATGAAGTCGAGGCCGGAGTCGGAGGGCACGGCCAGCAGCGGTTCGCCGGCCGGGACGTGCGAATCGACGTAGTCGATCGTTTCCTGCAGCACGGGCGCCGAGGCCGGCGTGGTGAGGAAGCTGCCCCGCTGGGTGTGGACGGCGGCGCTGTCGTCGGGGTAGAGGGCGACCTGAGCGTATGCGGCGAGCCCGATCGCAACGGCCGCCAGGGCGGCGTAGAGCGCCGTGCGCGCTTCCGGGAAGCGGCGGCTGAGCCGGTCGTGCAATACGGCCAGCAGGAGGACGAGCGGCGCGGCGTAGTAGGGAGCGTAGGAAGCCTCGGCGGTGAAGGCGTCATAGGCGCGAGCGCCAAGGGCCGCGGCGGCGACGACCAAGGCGAGGTCGAAGCCCCAGGAGTCGGAGATCAGCGGATCGCCACCGCGCAGCAGGCGGACGCCGACGACGACGCAGGCCGCGAAGCCCAGGGCCGGCAGCCAGCTCATGCCGATCAGCAGGTGGGTCGCCTCGCTCTGGACGGCGGCCTGGGCGGGGGCCCAGATGCCCGTTGCCTTCCAGGCGGCGTCCACCACCAGCAGGGCGATAGCGGCGGCGGGGAGGGGCCAAAGCGCGAGCAGGCGCCCCTTCAGGCTCTCGGCGTGTGAGTAGAGCAGCGCCGCGGCGATGACGGCGGCGAGCATCGTGCAGTAGACGCCGGCGCGGGCGACCGTTGCGGCGAGGCTTTCGAGGTCTCGGGGCGCCCAGGAGTGCTGCGAGTTGAAGCCGGCGATGCGGAGGAAGTCGACCGGCCAGAGGTTCTCGGCGAAGAGCCGCTCCGCACCGACGCTGCTCGCGAGCAGGGCGAGCACGCCACCGGCGAGGAGGACGGCGGGCAGGGCGAGGGGCGCCAGGGCGCGCAGCGCTGTGCGCACTCCGTGCTGGCGGGCGACGCCGACCAGGTAGGCGAGCCCGGCCAGAGCCGCGACCGCGACGAACTCGGGCCGGGTGAGTCCGACGACGCCGGCGGCGAGGCCGGCGAGGACGAGGCGTTCCCGCTTCAGCGCCAGCAACATCAGCAGCAGGAAGAGGATGCCGAAGGTAGCCGAGTTGGTGTGGGGGAGGACGAAGTTGAAGGCGGTGCCCGAGAAGCCGATGGCGGCGACGATCGCGGTCGCGATCGCGGCCGGCACGACGCTCAGCAGCTGGCGGGCGAGGGCGTAGAAGGCGGCGATGATCGCGGCGGCCTGCAGCAGCCCGAAGGCGAAGGCGGTGGTGAAGCTGGCGCCGAAGACGGCGAAGGCGCCGCCGAGCGCGTAGAGGCCGACCGGGCCGTAGAAGTAGCGGATGTCGCCGTAGGGCTGTCCGCCGGAGGCGAGGGTGTTGGCGACGTTGAGCTCGTGGCCGGCGTCGACCGAGGGCACTCCCCAGGCACGCCAACTGAGCCCGGCGAGCAGGGCGAAGAGCAGCAACAGGCCGGCGATCGCACGCGCGTCGGCGTTGGCGGCGACGCGACGAACCTGGGCGCTGAGCCGTTCCGAGATGCTCTCCCGGGCGGTCTCGGTGCGGACGGCGACGTTCATGCCGAGGCAGGCCGGACGGCCCCGAGCAGCAGTCGCACCTGGCTGCCGGCGAGGCGCAATCCAATCAGGGCGTAGAGCAGAGAGCCGACCGCGAGGGTGATCAACGGTGCGGCGACGCCGCTGGCCAGGGTGTCGCCGACGGCGGCGCCGACGCCGAAGCTGACCGCTGCGAGGAGAGCAAAGCGGAGGCCGTCCCGGGCCAGCTCCTGCGCGATCGGGCCGCTCTCGCGACCGGCGCCGGCAAGCAGCAGCACGGCGGCGAAGGCCAGGGGCACGACGAAGAAGGCGCCGACGACGCCGTAGACGCCGAAGAGCACGCCGCCGAGCGCGGTGACGGCGATGTGGAGGACGACGATCACCGGCGCCAGCAAATTGACCAGCTTCGAGCGGCCGAGTGCGAAGAGGGCAGGCAGCAGCAGGTTGACCAGCAGCGCCGCCACGGTCCAGGCACCGAGCAGGGCGGAGAAGTTGCGCAGCTGGGTGACGTCGGCTGCGTTGAAGCTCTTCGGCAGCACTTCGCCGATCAGCGTCGCGCCACCGGCGACGAGGGCGGCCAGGGCGGGGGCGACGAGCAGCATCGCGTAGCGGAAGCCCGCCGGCACGGTGTCGGCGATCACCTCGCGCCAGTCGGCGAGCGCCCCGCGCCGCATGTCGGCGATGCGCGACATGCCGAGCGCAAAGCCGGTCGCCGCCACCAGGTAGCTGGCGAAGAGGTAGGCGTAGGAGAGAACGGTCGCGGCGCCGTGGTTGTAGTTGCTGGCGAAGGCGAGGGTGATCACGTAGAGGGCGTTGAAGGCGAGGTAGATCGCGGTGCTGCCGAGGACGAGCAGGGTGCCGCGCGAGAGGCGACGCAGAGCGCCATCCGCTCGCGGCGCGCTGGGGGTCTCTGTCGCGGGCCTGCTCGTGCGCACGCCGTCGAGCATCGCGGCGCAGGTGACGATGGCCATCGCCAGCATCGACCAGCCGAGCGAGAGCTCGCCGGCGGCGCCGGAGACCGCGATGTAGACGACCAGGCCGCTGATCGCGCCGGCGATATAGGCGAAGGCGATGCGGTCGAAACGGTCGCGCACCGCCAGCAGCGTCGCGCCGCCGGCGGCCCAGAGCTGCAGGATCATCGCCAGGCCGAGCAGCGGCAGGGCGTCTTCGGTGACGCCGCGCCCGGCCTCGCCGAGGCCCGGTGCCAGCACGCTTGCCAGCGGACCGGCGAGGGGGATCGTCGCGATTGCCACCGGCGCCGCGATCGCGACCAGCGCCAGCGCCAGCTCGCGCGGCGTCAGGCGGGGCCGATCGCCGACCAGCAGCGGCGCCGAGGTGACGCGGATGCTCTGGCTGAAGACGCCGAAGCTCGAGTAGAGGGCGAAGGCGACGAAGAAGCCGTCGGTGCGGCCCCCGATTCCGAACGAGTTGAGGTAGAGCAGCGCCTGGATGCCCGAGGTGAGGCCCATCGCGACGGTCGCGATCGCCATCGCCACGCCGGCGTGGGCGTGCTTCTCGCGCAGGTCCTCGCGGTGGTCGCCGAATTCAGGCACGGCGGTAGCGGGCGGTGCAGCCGCTGTGGCATCCATACCCGATACAACGAGCGGACCGCTCCAATACTTGTTTAGGACTCCCAGCCGATCAGAAAGAGATGAGCGGCCCGATCAGGGGCCGAAATGCTGATCCCGGGGCGCCCAGTCGACTCCGATTCCATCGCTCAGGCGGTAGTCATCGGCGCCGGGGTCGCGAAAGGGAGGATCGCAATCGCGCTTGGAGCTGGCGCGCAGCCTCGGCAGGGTTCCTTCCCACTGGCAGACCAGGTTGCCGCGCTGGCGGAATGAGCGAAACGGGCCCGGCCAATCGCTCCAAGCGCGAAAGAGCGCGTTGGCTTCGACGCTGACCCGGCCGAAGGGACCGGCGCGCAGGGCGAACGGCGAGTCGTTGCCCGGCGTCCAGATCGTGTTGCCGCTGAGCCGCACGCCGCGGGTCGGGCCGACGATCT
>DASZQM010000256.1:0-3042 GCA_035549645.1 Solirubrobacterales bacterium
GCGAAGCTGCCGAGTCGTGAGATCAAGCCGGGCGAACTTACTGCCCCGTTGAATTGGGGCGCAGGCGAATCGCTACCGGAGGGCACTCCCTACAAGGCCGGTTGGGGCGGCAGCCTGAATGGCAACTTCCTGGCCGGGCAGATCGCGCTTGCCGACCTACCCGGAATCGGTCAGGCAGCACTTGTCGCCGTCTTTCACCCTGACCGCCAGCCCTCGCGAGACGATCCCGGAATCACCGAGGCTCCACAGGCACTCGACGCGATTTTCTCCTCGTTTCACGGATAGGGTTGGGCAAGACCATGGTCGAGGAGGCAACTGTGTACTGCGGTTCCTGCGGCGGGGTGCTGTCGGCCAGCGCTCGCTTCTGCCGCGCCTGCGGCACTTCCCAGGGGGAGTTCACCGCCGAACAGCCGTTGCCACCTTCGCCCCCCGCGCCCTCTCCGCCGCTTTCGAATCCGAGAGCGCCGCAACCCGGGCCGCCCCAGGCACCTGCGCCGAGCGCCGCAGTCTGGCCCCCGTCAAACGCCGTGAGCGCCCCGAGCACGACCGGCAACCGCGCCGCGGCCTGCATGGCGATCCTCGGGGGTGTGGGGATGTGCTTTATGGTGATCTACGCAATCGTCTATGTGCCATTGCACGACCACTTTCCCTTCGCCTTCGGTGAACCGCTGGAGTTCGGCGACATCCTCACGTTCGGTGCCGGTGTTCTCGCGATCTGCCTCGGCGCGCTGGCGCTGAGACGAGCGCCAGCGCATCCGGGCAGGAGCGGCGCGCTGCTGATGCTGGCCGGCGTGCTGCCGACTGTGCTCGTGGTGGTCTGGGCCCTACCCGAAACGCTCCACCTCGACTATTTCTTCGGCAGGCCGTTCTATTTCGGCTTCGTCTACTTCTGCGAACTGGGCAAGGCACACATCGGCAGCGGCTACACGAACGGATACGTCCAGGTGCCGCTACTGGTGTCCTCCGCGCTCGTGCTCCTCGCCGGTTGCACGATGGCCTTCGGTCGCCGCCAGCCCGCGGTCGGCCCTGGCTGGCAATGAGCGCGGGCTCGGGGGCAGACCCGACGGTACGAGGTGGCAGTCGCGCCTGCCCACAGTGTGGACAGGCTCTGGCGCCGAGCGCCGCATTTTGTCGCAATTGCGGCGCTCGATACGAGGAGCCCGCGATCGAGCGGATAGCAACTCCCGCTCCGCTGGCTGCGCCGAGCGCAAGCGGCAGTACTGCGCGCGGGCGCCGAGGCCCCTCGGGGGCCGTCATCTTCCTCGCCCTCGCAATCGTGCTCGCGGCGGGAGGAATCGCTGCAGCACTCCTGCTCAGCGACAACGGCGGTTCCTCCCCCACCACGACTGTGGTCATGCAGGGCAGCGCTACGGCTGGCGAGGTCGAAGACGGCTCCGCCGCCGAAGCTTCCGCCCCGGGGTCGATCGAGGCTGGGCGTTACGTGCAGGCAGGCTCCTTCAAGTTCGCCACCGACGCCGAAAAGGAGCGCCGGCGACTGGCCGCCGCCGGCGTCGACGTGGCGGTCGTGCCATCCGAAGAAGCAGAGGAGCTCTACCCCGGATTCGAGGTCCTGCTTGGCGGGCCGCTGCGTTCGGGGCCCGAAGAGGCATTGCTGCTGAAGAAGCTCCACCGAAACGGCGTTCCGTCCGCCTTCGCCCGCCCCCTCACGCCGGCCCCACCCCACGGCAGGCTCGGGGACGGGACTTGGACCGGCAAGCTCGAAGAGAGCAGCTCCAGCCACCCCAAGCTCGACCGCACCCTGCCGGTCACCTTCGTGACCTTGGACGGGGGCACGCAGAGCAGGCTCATCTTCCTCGACATCAACTGCGTCGCCGAACTGCAAGCTGAACCCTCCTCTGGTCCCACTTTGAGGTTCGGGCGCAGCGCGGGGTGCTTCTCGGGAAGCTGGCAGGTGCGCCCTGTTGGGGACAACCTGATGCTCGCCCTCCTACCCTCCGACAACGACGTGATCGTCCTCGGCGAACTGCACCGGCCCCGAGCGTGAGCGGCTCCAAAGCAGCGACCGCTCGACCCGGACCCTACTCGCCCATCGTTTCACACTCTTCGAGTCCGGCCTCCCCAGCGAGCTTCACGATGTTTTGGTCTTCGGGGGTATCAAGAGTGAGCTGCGTGGCAGGATTGTTTTCTGCAGCGACCACGGAATCTTCGAGCGCGGTCAGGTAGGCGCCGATCTGGCTTTCACTCCCCTGTGGCAGTGTCAGTGCTGCGATCTTGTCGTGCGCCTCTCCGATAACGGGGACCCAGGTGTCGGTGACCCATTCCCCTCCTTCAGCGTTTGATGCGCCTTCGGGGATCCCACCGGATTCGTAGAGCTTGTCTTGCGCTCCCTTGCAGATCGCATTCGCCGCGGAGATGAAGGCCTGATCTTCGGCGCTTGGCTGGCCGGACCCCCCACAGGCAACAAGACCTGCGGCGGCGAGCGATGCGGCGACAACGACCGCAATGCCCCCCATCAGAGTTCCGCTCCCGCGCGCACGCATCCAGCCCGGGACGTTCAACTCACGTCCGGTCCAGTGACCGGGGCCTGCTTGTGTCCGCATTTCCTGCAAAAGCGATCGGCGGCGCGCAGCGGCGCGCCACAGCCTTCGCAGAAGACCGACCGCGGATCCTCCTCCACCCTCTCCGCGGCGGGCGCCTGGGCCTCGGCGGGCCGATCTGACTCTGGGGGCGATGTGACCTCCGGCGCGGCCGGCGGCGAGGAAGCCTCAGCCGGCTCTGCCGAAGCCGCGGAGGACTCAGGCGCGGGCGGGGGTACTGCCGGGCTGGGAGGTGGAGGTGGCGTAACGGCGGGCGGAGCCGCTGCGGGCACCGACGGCGTGGGCGCGGCTGCCTGCGGCTGCACGGGCGAAGGAGGCGGTGCGGCAGGGAACCCCCCGCTCGCGCCGGAGCTGCTCGGCAAGAGCGCTTTGAGCCGGTCGATCGCCTTGCCGTCGGTGGTGACGTAGCCGCCGGCGGCGATGCCGAGTGCGGCAAAGAAGCCGAGGAAGGCACCGGCCTCGACGCTGCCGCTGGTCGAGCCCC
>DASZQM010000257.1:0-2546 GCA_035549645.1 Solirubrobacterales bacterium
CCACGTGGGCGCGAGCGTCGGGGCCGACGACGCTGCGTGGCAGCGCGCCCAGCCAGGCGTCGACGCCGACCGGGCGCAGGGAGTGCAGGACCGCGTCGTAGGCGGCGCGATCGCCAATCGCGCCCCTGGCCTCGACGAAGACCGGCCCGTCGGGGGCGAGGATGGTCGCGAAATCTTCCGCCCCGTTGCGGTCGACGCCGTAGCGGACCGTGGTCGCGGCGCGGCCGAGCAGCGTCGATCGCTGCGGCTTGCTGACCTGAGCGCGGTCGCGCAGGTAGCTGCGATAGAGGCGCGCGGGATACCAGTGGATCGCGAAGCTCCGATCGCCGTGCACGAAGGTGACTTCGCCTCCGTCCTTTTCGAACTCGCCCGCGTCACCGACGCTCCAGCCGGGCGCGGTGACCAACAGGCGGGGATTCGCTTCGGCGACCTCGATCGCGGCCGCGGCAAAGGCCGGCTGGCTCCCGCCCCCGACCGAGCCGCCGCCGAGGAGCAGCAGCGCCGCCGCCACGGCCAGGCAGGCGAGCGCGCCACCGAGCGCAAGCGCCGGGCGGCGAGGGCGACCGGCGCGCGAGCCGAAGTCGTTCGCCGCCCGGTCACCGGCCGGGATCGGCTGCGAGGGCGAGCTGCCACTGGCGATCGCCCGGCGCATCGCCGCCGCGATCGTCCCCTCGTCGAGGCCCGCGCGCAGCTCCGCCGCCGAAGCGGGGTTGGCTGCGGCCATGAGGTCGAGCGTGTCTTGACTGTCTCGGGTGCGGGTCAATTCGCCTCCTCGGCCGGCTTCGACGGGGTGATGCTCGGCTCAACGGCTAGATGTCCGGCCGCGCGCAGATGTTTCGCCAGCTTGCGCCGGGCGCGGTGCAGGCGCACGCGGAACGCCCCCGGCGAGCAGCCGAAGACGCGGGCCGCATCGACCGTGCTCAGGCCGTCCCAGGCGACGAGGCGCAGCACCTCCCGCTCCGGCTCGGTCAGTTGCCCGAACGCGATCGCGAAGGAGTCGCGCCGGTCGAGCGAGTCGACTGGATCGCTCGCCTGCGGCGCCGGAACCGCCTCGTGCGTGAGACGGCGATCGAGCTTGCGGCGACGCTCGCTCGAGCGGTACTGATTGGAGATCACGCGGAGCGCGACGGCGTAGAGCCACGGCAGGGCCGGGTCGGGGATGCGCTCGCGCCTGCGCCAGGCGACGGCGAAGGTGTCCGAGGTGGCGTCCTCGGCAGTGCCGCGATCGCCGAGACGCCGAACGGCAAAGGCGAGCACGTCGGCGTAGTGAGCGCGGAAGCACTCCTCGAAGCGCTCTCGCTCGAGGTCCGCGACGGCAGCGGGGCGATCACCGGGGTGAGGCATCTGGGAGTAGATGTACCGGTCCGGCGAGTTGTTACAGACGGGGCACGTGAACCCGCTTTTCCTGTCCTCCTAGATTCACTCGAAGTTCTCTAAATGCTCAAGATTTAAAGCGGTCGAGCCGATCCAAGAGTGGTCAGCGAGGTGGCGCCCACAGCGCCACAGAAAGGCTCCCATGACGACCCGATCGAAGATCCTGCGCACGCTCGTAGTGCTCGGCGTCCTCGCCTGCATCGCCGGCGCGGGCGTCTTCTCGGCTTTCTCCAGCCAGACCGACAACCCCGGTAACGCGGTGACCGCCGGCACGGTGGTGCTCGCCGACAACGACGCCGGCGCCGCCACCTACAAATTGACCAACGCCAAGCCCGGCGACAGCCAGAGCTCCTGCATCAAGGTCACCTACACCGGCAGCCTCGACGCCGCGGTGCGGCTCTACACCCCGAGCACGATCGGGGCGCTGGGTCCGAGCGTCAACTTGAAGATCGAACCGGGGTCGCAGAGCGGCTCCCCCACCTATCCCAGCTGCACCGGCTTCACTCCCGATGCAGGCGGGGCGCTCTACGAAGGGACGCTCGCCAACTTCGCCGAACACAGCAGCTACGCGAGCGGCCTCGCCGACTTCCCCGGCACGAGCACGAAATGGGCGACCAACGACTCGGTCGTCTACCGGGTGACGGCGACCCTGGCCGCCAACGCACCCGATTCGGCGCAGGGCCAGAGCACCGGCGAACACGTCCTGCGCTGGGAGGCCCAGAACCAGTGATCGCGCGGATCGCAGTCACCGCGGTCGTGACTGCGACCGCGGCGCTGGCCCTTGCGATCCTCGGACCGCTGGCCTTCGGCGACCGCCCCTACACGGTGCTCACCGGAAGCATGGAACCGACGATCGCGGCCGGCGACGTCGTCGTCGACGAGCGGATCTCGCCGCTGGAAGCGCGGGTCGGCGACGTCGTCACCTTCCGCGATCCCGAAGACCAGAGCCGCCAGCTCACCCACCGGGTGAAGAGCATCCGCCGCCAGGGGTCGCACCTGTGGTTCGTCACCCAGGGCGACGCCAACAACACGGTCGAGCACTGGCGCATCGCCGCCGACGGCAGCCTCGGCCGCGTCCTCTACACCGTGCCCTGGGTCGGCCACGTCGCGGTGCTGACCAAGACGCCGCTCGGGCTGGCGCTGCTGGCGATCGTCCCGGTGCTGCTGCTGGC
>DASZQM010000258.1:0-4540 GCA_035549645.1 Solirubrobacterales bacterium
GGCCGCCGCACCCTGCGCAAGCGCGGCGGCTGACCCGGGGGCTTTCTTCCCGGGAAACCTATGAAGTGACCAGCTGCTCGAGCTCGAAGACGGCACCGGCGGCGTCGAGCTCGCGGATGCGGTCGTAGTCGGCTTTGAGCCGGTCCCGATCGGGATCGACCAGGTAGATGATCCCCGGGCAGGAGAATAGGTCGACGGTCTTTTTCAGCTCGTCGCCCGGGCCGAGCATCGAGATCGTGCCGGCGAAGGAGGGCAGGGCCTCGATCTCGCGCATGCCGGCGTCGTCGACGATCCGCCCTTCGTGCTGGGAGATCAGCATCACGCAGTAGGCGCCGGCGGCGAGCTCGTAGGGCTGCTGGGCGCGGCGTGCCACCGAGTGCGGGTCGAGGTAGGCCTCGGCGGTCAGCGTCTGGTGGCTGGGCGTGCAGCGGTCGACGATCTCGTCGGGGACCGAGCCGTGCATCCGCGCTCCTGACTCGACCAGCACCGGGCCGGTCTCGGTCAGCATCACCTCGGTGTGGGCGGGGCCGAAGCGGATGCCGAGCGCATCGAGCACCGCTTCGACGTAGGGCACGACCTGGTCCTGCTGCTCGCCGTGGCGGGGCAGCAGCTCCTCGTAGTCGTAGATGAAGTTGGCGCCGACGCGCAGCTTGTTGTCGCGCCAGACCTCGGAGACGTGGTGGACGCCGTCCCAGCTGATCGAGTTGACGAAGAGCTGGGTGCCCTGCAGCAGCTCCTGGACCAGCAGCTCCTCGTTGGCGCCGTGCAAGGCGTTGGGCCGGCCGAGGATCGCGGCGAAGGCGGCCTCGATCGCGGCTGCGTCGTGGGCGATGCTGACCCCGTCGGTGCCGGCGCTGTCGAGCGGTTTGACCACGACCGGGGCGCCACCGCGGGCCGCCGCCCACTCGACCGCCTCGGCCGCACTCGAGGTCTTCAGCGCTTCCGCCGCGCGCAGGCCGGCCGCGCGCAGCGCTTCGGACATCGCGTTCTTGTCGCGCCGCGCCTGGCTCTGGGCGCTGCCGTTGGAGGGCAGGCCGAGCCGCTCGCTGAGCGCGTCGGCCAGCGGCACCCCCGGCTCGGCGCCGACGACGACGAAGGCCGGCTCGTGGGCCGCAACCCGCGCCGCGGTCGCCTCGAGGTCACCGTCGTGGACGACGTTCTCGACGAAGTCGCCGTCGCGGAAGGCACGCAGGTAGAAGTCGGGCAGGCGGGGGCTGCTCTGCACGTGCACCACCGGCAGGCCGGCGGCGGCGAAGCGCGGCGCCAGCCGCGCGCCGGTCGAGTAGGCGTCGACGACGACCGCCGCGCCGCGAACGGTCATGCCGTGGCGACGAGGACGAGGCGATCCTCGGGGCGCTTCGGCCCGCCGGCGAAGTTGCCGTAGCGCTCCATCTCCTTGAAGCCGGCCTCGGCCGCCATCCGTTCGAGGTCGTCGGCCTCGTACATGCGGATGCGCGAGTCGACCACGTCATCGCCGAAGACGTAGTGCACGTGCAGCATCCCGGTCGAGAAGTCGACGTCGAGGGTTTCTTTGACGCCGTTGGTCTCCCGTTCGACCACGCCCTCGTCGGTTTTGAGCCGGTAGCGCGAGCGCTCGAGGTCGGAGAGCTCCATCGCCATCTTGCCGCCGGGGCGCAACATCTCGTGGTAGGCGCGCATCATCGCTTCGTCCTCGGCGACGGTCTCGCCGAAGCCGAAGCTCGAGGAGAGGCTGACCAGGCCGTCGAAGCCCTTCAGCTCCGGCGGCAGCGGCCGCATCAGGTCGGCCACGTAGTAGGTCGGCCCGGGGTACTCGCGCTTGGCCGCGGCGATCGCGATCTCGGAGATGTCGACGCCGACCGCGTCGACCCCGTTGTCGGCGAGAGCGGCGACGAAGCGGCCGAGGCCGCAACCGGCGTCGACGACGCGGTCACCGGCCTTGACGCCGAGCAGCTCCATCGCCAGCGGCGCCTCCTCCTCGTTGCCCTCATAGCGGCCGAGCTGGTTGGCGACCCGCATGTAGGCGGGGCCGTAGGTGTCGACCTCGTTGAGTATCGGGGGCTGATCGCTCACGGAATCCAAAGCGTACCGCGAGCGACCAGCCCTCGTACCCTTGTCGCTGCGCCCTTTGCGCTGACGACTTCGGCTCTCAGCCGCCGGCGATTTCGACCGTCTTCGAGACGGCGGCGCCGCACTTGTAGATCGGCCCGGCGGTGGCCTGAGTCGACGGCTTCACTTCGGCGAAGACCTTGGCCGGGATCTTGAGGTTCGCGTTGAGTTCTTCGAGGTCGGCCTTCCAGTTGCCGTTGGCCTTGGACTTGACCCGGCTGAGGACGCCGTTGCCCTTCTGCTTGAGGACGACGGTCCGTTCGCCGACGCAGTTCGAGTTACTGGCCTTGACCTTGCCCTGGTAGCCGGTGGCCCCGAGCGTCACTTCCGACTTGACGCTGACGGTCTGGCCGGGCCCGGCGGCGAGCGCCGGGATGGCCACCAAGGCGATGGCGGCCAATGCCAGCGCCGCGAGCGCCCCTGCCTTCTTGGTCCTGCTCATTCGTGCCTCCTGTTGAGATGTGCCGCGGCAGCCTAGACGGTCAGAATCCCGGCGGTGGAGCCCGCTCTGGCCACAGACGAACCGGCGCTGCGCCTGACCGGGCTGCGCCGCGACTACGGCGAACGGACCGTGCTCGACGGGATCGGGCTCGAGCTCGGCCGCGGCGAGACGTTGCTCGTGCTGGGCCCCAACGGGGCGGGCAAGACGACGCTGCTGCGCATCCTCGCCACCCTGCTGCGGCCGAGCGGCGGCGAGGTGCGAGCGCTCGGCTGCGCCCTGCCCGAGGAAGCCTGGAAGCTGCGCGGGCGGGTCGGCCTGCTCGGCCACGAGCCGCTGCTCTATCGCGACCTCAGCGGGCGCGAGAACCTGCGCTTCCACGCCAACCTGCACGGCCTGCGCGGGGAGGCGGCCGAGCAGCGGATCGCCGAGCTGCTCGCCGCGGTGGAGATGGACCGGCGGGCCGAGCAGCACGTCGCCGAGCTCTCCGCCGGGATGCGCCAGCGGCTGGCGATCGCCCGCTGCGTCCTGCACGAGCCCGAGCTGCTGCTGCTCGACGAGCCCGATTCCAATCTCGATGCCGAGGGGCGCGAGCTGGCGCGAGCGCTGATCGGTCCCGGCGAGGGCCGCACCCGCGTCGTCGTCAGCCACGACCCCGAGCGCTTCGAAGCCGAGGCGCAGCAGGTGCTGCGCCTCGAGGCGGGCGGCAAGGCGGTGGCGGCGTGAGCTCCAGCCCACCCCGCCTCACCCCCTCGCGCCAGGCCTACGTCGCGATCCTGGCCAAGGACCTGCGGGCGGAGCTGCGCACCCTGCAGTCGCTGCCGGCGATGGCGCTCTTCGCCGTCACCACCTTCGTCATCTTCCGCTTCGGCCTCGACCGCACGCAGCTCTCCGGCAGCCTCGCCGCCGGCGTGCTCTGGGCGACGCTGCTCTTCGCCGCCCTGCTCGGCGTAAACCGCCTCTTCGTCGCCGAGCGCGAGGAGGGCGGCTTCGACGCGATTCGCCTCGCTCCGATCGACCGCAGCGTCCTCTTCGCCGCCAAGGCGACGGCGCTGCTCGCCTACCTGGCGGTGCTGGAGCTGGTCGTGGTGCCGATCTTCGCCCTCTTCTTCCTCGGCTCGGCCGCCGCGCTCGGCCCGCTGGTCGCCGTCCTGCTGCTCGCCGACCTTGGGATCGCCGCCACCGGCACGCTGATCTCCTCGATGGCGGTCCACTCGCGGGCCCGCGACCTGCTCGGGCCACTCGTCCTGCTGCCCCTGATCGTGCCGCTGATGATCGCCGCCACCGGCGCCAGCGAGCCGCTCCTGGCGGCGGGCGGTCCCGGTTACCACCGCTTCGGCACCTGGCTTGCGGTGCTCTCCCTATACGATCTGATCTTCCTCCTGCTCGGCTACGCCGTCTTCGACTTCCTGCTGGAGGACTAGCGGGCAGAGCTAGGCCCGTCACCGCCAAAACGCATGTACGGCAAAGGACTCAAGCCTCTCTCGATCGCGACCGTCGTGGCGATCGCCGCCGCCTTCTCGCTGGTCTTCTTCTACGCGCCGCTCGACGCCGACCAGGGCTTCATCCAGAAGATCTTCTACCTGCACGTGCCGCTCTCGATAACGGCGCTGGTCGGCTTCGTCGTCGGCGGCGTCTTCGCGATCGCCCACCTGCGCAGCGGCAACCGCAAGTGGGACGCGTACTCCTACGTCTCGATCCACATGTCGGTGATCTTCGGCGTCGCCGTGCTGATCACCGGCGCGATCTGGGCCAAGGCCTCCTGGGGGCACTGGTGGGTCTGGGACGAGCCGACCCTGGTCAGCTTCCTGATCGTCTTCCTCATGTACGCGACCTACTACCCCTTCCGCTACGCGATCGAGGACCCCGATCGGCAGGCTCGCTACGCCTCGGTCTTCGCCGTCACCGCCGGCGCCTTCGTGCCGCTCAACTTCATGGCGGTGCGGCTCGCCCAGACGCTGGTGCATCCACGCGTCTTCGCCACCAGCGAAGGCGGGCTGCCCGGGGAGATGA
>DASZQM010000259.1:0-2986 GCA_035549645.1 Solirubrobacterales bacterium
TTTCGTACCTGAGTAAAAAGGTCACCCCATGCCTGCCGCGCCACCCGCTGTGGTGTCTCTGCGCGATTGCGGTCGCCTTCCTCGCGCTCGGCTGCGGCGGTCCACAGGCAACCCCGCGCCCGGAGCCGCGCGTGGAGCTCACGATCAGGTTCACGCCGGACGCGAGCCGTCCACAGCGGCGGGAGACATGGTCGCTCAGCTGCCGGCCACCCTCCGGCACCCACCCGCGAGCTGCCGAGGCCTGCGCCGAGATCGCTGAACACCCGAGGGTGCTGGGGCCAGCCCGTCGAGCCTGTCCCATCCTCCAGACAACCACGACACCGAAGACGTCGGTCCGCGGCTGGGTCGAAGGATCGCGGATCAGCCGTGTCGTTCGGCCCGGCTGCGGCCCCGCCTGGCAAGAGCTGCACGCGCTCCTGCGGGGCTCCTGACCCCGATCCGGCTCAGGGCGCCAGCAACGAACAGCGCCAGCCGCCGGCGCTCGCCTCGAAGAGCTGCCGGCGGTGCAGGCGGTCCCCGTCACTCTCCTGCCAGAGCTCGATGCGGTCCGGCCTGAGTCGCACGGCGCCCCAGTCCCCGGGGCACGGAACCGAGGCCTCGCCGAGCTCCGCCTCGAGCCTCGCCAGTCGCTCGCGCAACGGCTCCAGGTTCTCGATCTCGCTGCCTTGGCGAGAGACGTGCGCCTGCAGCTGGTGGCCACGCGGCCGGGCGGCGAAAAGCTCCTCCGCCAATTCGCGCTCGGCGAACTCGGCCCGCCCCTCGAGCCTGACCTGACGCCCCAGCGCCGGCCAGAAGAACACGGCCGCAACGCGGGGATTCCTCCGCAGCTCTTCGACCTTGCGGGTCCAGAGCGCGGTGGTGAAGACGAGCGCCGCATCTTCGATCCGCTTCAGCGAGACAACCCGGGCCGAGGGCCGCCCATCGCCGCCGACCGTGACCAGCGTCATCGCTCCTGGCGCCTCGACGCCGGCCTCCCGCGCCTCGTCCAGCCAGCGCTCGAGCTGCTCGGTTGGCCCGCCATCGCGGTCGAGATTTCGCATATTGAATTGGTACCATAATTCAGATTACATTTGCAATCTGAAAATCGAGACAAGCCAAAGCGCGAGACCAGAGCCGAGAAGCAGGCCCGCACCCGGACCGAGTTGATCGCCGCCGCCGCCACGGTTTTCGCCCGAAGCGGTTACGAGGGGGCTTCGGTAGAGCAGATCGCCGAGCAGGCCGGCTACTCGCACGGCGCCGTCTACTCCAACTTCGCCGGCAAGGACGACCTCTTCCTCGCCGTCTTCGAGGAGTACATGGCAGAGCGGGCGCGCGAGCTGGCCGAGACCCAGGCCGGGCTTGCCGAGGACGCGCCGCTGGAGCTGCGCGCGCGGGCGCTCGCCGACCAGTGGATGGAGCGCTTCGCCGCCGACCGCGACTCCTTCCTGCTCCACCTCGAGTTCCTCGCCGGCTCGCGCCGCGAACCGGAGTTGGCCGAGCGCTTCGGCACCCGATCGGCGGCGATGCGCGAGGCGATCGCCGCCTACATCGCCCGCTACCAGGAGGAGGAAGGAACCGAGGCCCCCCTCCCCCCTGCCGACCTCGCCCTGGTCCTGCGCGCCCTCGGCATCGGCCTCGCGATCGAAGCCCTGGTCAGCCCCGAGGCGGTGCGCGACGACCTCTACGGCGACTTCGTCGAGTTGCTGGTGACGATGATGCGCGAGCACGCCGGCGCTCCCGGGCGAGCCAAGGACGACTCGCGCCGGTGAGCCTCCCCGCCTACGACAGCGTCGGGCTCAACTACAGCGAGTTCCGCCGCGCCGATCCGCGCATCGAGGCGCGCCTCTGGGCGGCACTCGGTGACGCCCAGAGCATCGTCAACGTCGGCGCCGGCAGCGGCTCCTACGAGCCACGCGACCGCGAGGTGATCGCGGTCGAGCCCTCGCCGGTGATGATCGCCCAGCGAGCCGGCGGGGCAGCGCCGGCGATCGAAGGCGTGGCCGAAGCGCTGCCGCTCGCCGCCAAGAGCGTCGACGCGGCGGTGGGCGTCTTCACGATCCACCACTGGGACGACCTCGCCGCCGGCATCGCCGAGATGCGCCGGGTAGCCCGCAAACGAATCGTGCTCTTGACGATCGACGCGGAGGTGAACGCCGGGATCTGGACCCTCGCCGAGTACTTCCCCGAGGCGATGCGGGCGGAGGAAGAGAAGATGCCGAGGATGCGGGTGCTGGAAACGCTGCTGCCCGGCGCCGAGATCGAGGCGGTGCCGATGCCGAGCCGCTGCCAGGACGAATTCACCAGCGCCCTCTGGGACCGGCCCGAGATGTTCCTCGACCCCGCCGTCCTCCGCGCCAGCTCGCTCTGGCACGCCCTGCCCACCGAGACGATCGAGCGCGGCCAGGCCCGCCTGCGCGCCGACCTCCAGAGCGGCCGCTGGGACGTGCGCCACGGCCACCTCCGCACCCTCCCCGAGCTCGACATCGGCCTGCGCCTCGTCCGCGAAGAGCTGTGACCGATCTGCGCCGAGCGGAGGCGAGGGACGCGGAGGCGGTGGTGGAGCTGTGGACCGAGGCGTACTTTCGCGAGGGCGGGGGCGGGCGCACCACGCCCTACGCCAAGGCCGACTTCGAGAAGGCGAGGGCGGCGGGCAAGATGCTCGTCGCCGGCGCGCCGGGTAGAGCGCTCGGCGTCGTCGTCGTGGTCGCGCCGGGAACGCCCGGGATGGCCGTGGCCCGCGGCGAGGAGGCCGAGCTCTGCCTGCTCGCGGTCTCCTCGACGGAGCGCGGCAAGGGCATGGGCCGCGCCCTCGTCCAACGCTGCACAGACGTAGCCCGCGAAAAGGGCTGGCCGGCGATCGCGCTCTGGAGCCGTCCCTACCAGACCGCGGCCCACCGCCTCTACGAATCGCTCGGCTACCGGCGCCAGCCCGACCGTGACGAGACCGACGCCACCGGCTTCGCCCGCCTCGTCTTCCGACTCCAGCTTTGAGTTGAGAGCATGGCGC
>DASZQM010000260.1:0-4047 GCA_035549645.1 Solirubrobacterales bacterium
TCGAGCTCTCCCCGGCGGCCGGGCGCGCGGTCGAGGCCGCGCTCGGGGCCGGCGCCTCCGCCGCCGAGGCCTACGCGTCCCGCGACACCGGCCGCGAGGTGCGCGTCCACGGCGGCGAGGTCGAGAGCCTCAGCGCCGCCACCCAGCGCGGCATCGGCATCCGCGCCTGGATCGGCAAGCGGGTCGGCTACGCCTACGGCACCGATCTCTCCGAGGCCGGCGTGACGGCACTGGCGGAGCGTGCCGCGGAGGCGGCCCGGGTCGCCGACGAGGACGAGTTCGCCGGCGCACCCGCTCCGGTGCGCCTTTCCTCCGACACGGGGGGTGAAGGCGCACCGCAAGGGCTGGAGGGGTTGAGCGACCCCACGATCGGCGAGTGGTCGACCGGTCGGCTCGCCGATCTCGCCCTGGAGATCGAGCGGACGGCGCTCGACGCCGACCCCCGCGTCGCCGGGGTCGAGCAGGCGGTCTACGCGGACTCGAGCGAGCGCGTCGCGATCGCCTCCTCGACCGGGATCGAGGGCGAGTACTCGAGCTCCAGCTGTTACGGCTACCTGCAGGCGCTGGCCGAAGGCGAGGGAGGTCGTGAGACCGGGCTCGGCTTCGGGCTGGGACGCGGTCCAGCCGCGCTCGACCCGGCCGCGATCGGTCGTGAGGGAGCCGAGCGGGCGCTGGCGATGATCGGCGCCGGGAAGCCACCTTCCCGCACCTGCCCCGTCGTCCTCGACCCGACCGTCGCCGCCAGCTTCGTCGGCTTGATCGGCCGCGGCCTCAGCGCCGGCGCCGTGCAACGCGGTCGCTCCCCCTTCGCCGAGCGGGTCGGCGAGGAGGTCGCCGGCGAGGCGCTCGCCCTGCACGACGACGGCCTCGACCCCGAGGGCTTCGCCTCGTCCCCCTTCGACGCCGAGGGCGTGGCGAGGCGGCGCACCCCGCTGATCGAGGCAAGAACGCTGCGCACCTACCTCTACGACACCTACACCGCCCGCCGCGGCGAGGCCTCCTCGACCGGCAACGCCAGCCGCGCCGGCTATCGCTCGCAGCCCTCGGTCTCGACCTCCAACCTCATCGTCACCCCCGGCTCGCTTGGCTTCGCAGAGCTGCTCAGCGAGGCTGCGGAGGGGGTGCTGGTGACCGACGTCGCCGGCCTGCACTCGGGCGTCAACCCCGTCTCCGGGGTCTTCTCGGTGGGCGCCTCGGGGCGGGCGATCCGCGGCGGCGAGCTGGCCGAGCCGCTGCGCGAGTTCACGATCGCCAGCGACCTGGTCTCGATGCTGCGTGCCGTGCGGGCGGTGGGTGCGGACGCCCGCTGGGTGCCCTTCAGCGGCTCGGTCAAGACCCCCTCGCTGCTGATCGACGAGATGACGGTCGCCGGTTCCTGAACGAGGACACCCACCGGTTCCCGAGTCCCATGCGCTTTTACGCCGTTTCCGCTGTTAGATTGCCGCCGATTTCAACCACCCATTCGACGGAGGAGCTTCGACGTGACTAAGGCTGAGTTTCTGGACCAACTTGCAGGCGACGAGCGGCTGGGCAGCAAGAAAGCGGCCAGCGACGCGGTTGACGCCGTGCTCGACGCGATCACCGACACGCTGAGCAGCGGCGGCGAAGTCAGCTTCACCGGCTTCGGCAAGTTCCACGTCGCCGAGCGCGGCCCGCGCCAGGGCGTCAATCCGCGCACCGGCGAGCGGATCACGATTCCGGGCGGCAAGGTCCCCCGCTTCTCCGCCGGCTCGGCGCTGAAGACCAAGGTCAAAGGCTGAGCACAGAGCCCTTCGCGGATCGGCTGGCGGCGCTCGTCGAGGAGCGCCGCAGCCAGATCTGCCTCGGCCTCGATCCGGATCCGTCGAAGCTCTCCTCCGGGTCCGAGCCGCCAGAGGACTCCACCGCCACGGTCGCCGAGCGCGCGGCCATGGCGGTGCTCACGCACTGCCGCTCGCTGATCGAGCGCGCGGGCCCGGCCTGCGTCGCAGTGAAGCCCCAGCTCGCCTGCTTCGAGCGGCTCGGGGCTCCCGGTTGGGCCGCCCTTGCCGGGGTCTGCGAGGCGGCCCAGGCCGCCGGCCTGCTGGTGATCGCCGACGGCAAGCGCGGCGACGTGCCGGTGACGGCCGCCGCCTACGCGCAGGCGCTGGTCGGCGAGACGCCGACCCCGTGGGGGCCGGTGCCGGGTCTCGGCGCCGACGCCTTCACCGCGAACCCGCTGCTCGGAGAGGACGCGCTCGAACCGCTGATCGAGGCCGCGGCCGCCGCCGGCGCTGGGATCTTCGCCCTCGTCCGGACCAGCAATCCCGGCGCTGCCGACGTCGAGGACCTGCCGGCGCCGCGCGAGCCCCTGCATGAGCGCCTCGCGGCCCTGGTCGACCGGCTCGCTCCGAGGCTCTCGGGTCGGGGGGAGATGAGCGGCATGGGCGCCGTCGTCGGCGCGACCGCGCCGGAGCACATCGGCCGCCTGCGCGAGCTGATGCCGCGCTCGATCTTCCTCATCCCGGGCGTCGGCGCGCAGGGCGGCAAGCCGGACCTGCTCGGGCCGGCCTTCTCGGTGGGACGGGAAGCGGCGCTGGTCGCCGCCTCGCGTGGGATCGCCGCTGCTGACGACCCCGCCGCCGCGGCGGAGAGCCTGCGCGCCGCGGTTTGGGACGTTTCGACCGCCTAAAACCGCTCTGACCGTATATACGATCCCCGGCGCTCATCAGCCTGCCCGTCAAGTCCAATGAACAAGCGTTCCTCACCCCTCGCCCGCATCTTCGCGGTGGCCGCTCTGGCGGTCGCGCTGATCGTCGCCGTCGTCGCGATCAGCAGCGCCCTGGGCGGCAACGACTCGAAGGACTCGAGCGGACGGCACCACAACGCCAAGACGCACAAGACCCCCCACGTGCACGTGCCGGTCACCTACGAAGTGAAGAGCGGCGACACCCTGATCTCGATCGCACACAGGATGGGCGTGCCGGTGGCGCGGATCGAAAACCTCAATCCGGAAATCGATCCGCAGAGCCTGATCGTCGGCGAGCAGCTGAAGCTGAGAGAACCTCGCTGAGGCGCCTGGCGCCGCTGCTGGCCCTGCTGGCGGTCCTTGCCTTCCCGGCGGCAGCGCTCGCCAAGGGCCCGGTGATCGAGGCGCGCTCCTGGGCGCTGAGCGACGCCCGCAACGGCGACGTGCTCGTCTCCCACGCGCTCGAGCGCGAGCTGCCGATTGCCAGCACGACCAAGCTGATGACCGCCTACGTGGCCCTGCACGAGCTGCCGCTCGACAAGACCGTGCGGGCCGCTCCCTACAAAGCCGAATACGGCGAGTCCCTGCTCGGCTTGCGGCCGGGCCAGCGGATCAGCGTGCGCGACCTTCTCTACGGCCTGATCCTGCGCAGCGGCAACGACGCCGCTTACGACCTGGCGCTCGCCGCGGCCGGTTCGGTGCCGAAGTTCGTCGGGCAGATGAACCGCTACGCGGCGGCGCTGGGACTCAGCCACACCCACTACGCCAACCCGATCGGGCTCGACCAGAAGGGCAACTACTCGAGCGCCGGCGACCTCGCCGCGCTGACCCGCCGGCTGCTTGCGATCCCCGCCTTTGCCAAGATCGCCGACTCGCGCAGCGCGGTGCTGCGCAGCGTGCACCCGCGGCGGCGGATCGAGACGATCAACGAGCTGCTGGAGATGGCCCCCTGGGTGACCGGGGTGAAGACCGGGCACACCTTCGGCGCCCTCTACGTCCTGGTCGGCTCCGGGCAGCGCAAGGGCGTGAAGCTGATCTCGGTCGCGGTCGGGGCGCCGACCGACGAAGACCGCTTCCGCGACAACCTCGAACTGCTCGAATATGGCTTCTCGCAGTACCGGCGACGGCTGCCGGTCAAGGCCGGCGCTGCGCTTGCCCGGCCGGCGATCCGCTACAGCGGCGGCGAGCTGCCGTTGCGCGCCGCCCGAACCGTCGCGGTCGGCCTGCGCCCGGACCAGCGGCTCAGCGTCGAGGTCATGGCCCCGAGCGAAGTCGAGGGCCCGATCGAACGCGGCGAAAAGCTGGGGCGGGCGAGCGTCTACGTCGACGGCCGGCGCGCA
>DASZQM010000261.1:0-5823 GCA_035549645.1 Solirubrobacterales bacterium
AGCGAGCTGAGCACGTCTTCCTGGTTTTCGACCAGCTGTTCAACGCCCGCGTAGGCCTGGGCGGCGAAGGCGACGATGATGTAGATGCCGAGCAGGATCAGGGTGCTGACCACGGTCGCCTTGCCGGGTGCCTCGTCGGGATTTTCGGTCTCCTCGTTGACGGTCGCGGTCGTGTCCCAGCCCCAGTAGATGAAGACGGCGAGCAGCATGCCGGCGGAGATCTCGCTGGCGCTGAGGCTGAAGGGGTTGATCCAGGAGAGACTCGGGTGGATCGCGTCCGGCCCGGCGTCCCCCGCGTAGACCTTGATCAGGGCGACGACGGCGAAGAGCGCGAGGGTGAAGATCTCAGCTGCCAGCAGGCCGACCTGCGTGCGGGCCGAGAGCTCGATCCCGATCACGACGATCGCGGTCATGATCGCGATCCAGACGACGCCGACGGCGGTTACCGCCGCCGTCGATTCGGCCGCCGAGGTCCAGCTGAAGAGTTCGAAGGTGTAGAGGCCAGCGATCTGGGCGAGGTTGGCCATCACGATTACGTCAGCGACGACGATCGTCCAGCCGGTGATCCAGCCGAGCTGGGGCCCCATCGCCTTGGTCACCCAGGAGAAGCTGGTGCCGCAGTCCGGGTCGGCCTTGTTCATGTAGTAGTAGCCCGCCGCGACCAGGAACATCGGGATGAAGCTGATCAGCAGGATCGCCGGCGATTGCAGGGCGACGGCGGCGGCGATGAAGCCTAGGGTCGCGGCGAGGCTATAGCCCGGCGCGGTCGAGGCGACGCCGATGACGACGCTGGAGACGAAGCCGATCGCGTTCTTCTTCAGCCCCTTGTCGCCGCCGCTAGGAGTTCTCGGGACCGGCGGGGCGCTGGCTCCGGTCGACGATGGGACCGCTGAGCTCTCCATCACTCCTCCTTCCGTCGATCCGCCGCTCCTGTCCGCGGCGACTGCCTCAAGGTAGGCCCGCTGGCCGAATCGCACAAGTTGCAGATGTCCCAAATGTCGCGCCTGAGCTTGTACAGTTTGTACATCCCAGACGCTCTAACTCTCCCTAGCGAACATTGCAAGTGCGCTATACCAGTTCTAGCTTTATCCATATCGTCGTAGCATGAGAGGAGACTGACATGGCCGTTGTGTCGCGACCGGACTCGGCGCCGGATTCGGCAGCGAGCCAAGGTCTGCAGGAGATGGCGCGCCGCCATCTCTGGATGCACTTCTCGCGGATGGGCACCTACGGGTCCGACCACGAGATCCCGATCATCGTCCGCGGCGACGGTTGCTACGTCTACGACGACCACGGCAATCGTTACCTCGACGGGCTCTCCGGGCTCTTCTGCGTCAACGCCGGCCACGGCCGCACCGAGCTGGCCGAGGCGGCGGCGCGCCAGATGGAAGAGCTCGACTTCTACACGCTCTGGAGCTACGCGCACCCGCGTGCGATCGAGCTGGCGGCCCGCCTCGCCGGGCTGGCTCCCGGCGAGCTCAACCGCGTCTTCTTCACCTCCGGCGGCTCGGAGTCGGTCGAGTCGGCGATCAAGCTCGCCCGCAACTACCACCGCGCTCTGGGCAAAGGCCAAAAGCACAAGATCATCGCCCGCGAGATCGCCTACCACGGCACCTCGCTGGGAGCGCTTTCCGCCACCGGCATCACCGAGCTGCGCTCGCAGTTCGAGCCCTTGACGCCGGGTGCCTGCCACGTGCCGAACACCAACCTCTACCGCTGGCCGGCGGACCGCCACCCGCTCTGGGCCGCGACCGCGATCGAGGAGCGGATCCAGTTCGAGGGGCCGGAGACGGTCGCCGCGGTGATCCTCGAGCCGGTGCAGAACGCCGGTGGCTGCTTCGTCCCGCCCGACGGCTACTTCCAGCGGGTGCGGGAGATCTGCGACCGCTACGACGTGCTGATGATCTCCGACGAGGTGATCTGCGCCTGGGGCCGCCTCGGCCACTACTTCGGCTGCGAACGCTTCGGCTACGAGCCGGACCTGATCACCGTCGCCAAGGCCCTGACCTCGGCCTACGCGCCGATGGGAGCGTTGATCGCCTCCGACGCGGTCGCGGCGCCGTTCATGGAGGGCGACGCCTCGTTCTCCCATGGCTTCACCTTCGCCGGCCACCCGCTCGCCTCGGCGGTGGCGATGGCCAACCTCGACATCTACGAGCGCGAGGACCTCTGCGGCCACGTGCTGGCCAAGGAGGGCGAGTTCCGGCAGATCCTCGAAACGCTCCATGACCTGCCGATCGTCGGCGACGTGCGCGGCGCCGGCTTCTTCCAGGCGATCGAGCTGGTCAAGGACAAGGAGACCAAGGAGACCTTCGAAGGCGAGGAGGCCGAGGAGCTGCTGCGCGGCTTCCTCTCGGTCGAGCTCTACAAGCGCGGCTTGATCTGCCGCGCCGATGACCGCGGCGACCCGGTCGTGCAGCTGGCGCCGCCGCTGATCTCCGACACCGAGCAGTTCGAAGAGATCCACGACGTCCTGCGCGGCGTCCTCAGCGAGGCCTGGGAGCGGGTCCAGCACTAGGGGACGACGGTGCTCACCGTTCAAAGCCTCCTCGACGAGCTCGACCTGGAGCTGGCGGCGGGAACCCACGCCGCCGAAGCCCCCGTCCGCTGGGTTCACATCTCCGAGTTGGAGGATCCGACGCCGTGGCTCTCCGGCGGGGAGCTGATGCTGACGACCGGGATCCCGCTGGGCAGCGCCGCCAAGCAACGTGCCTTCGTCAAGCTGCTCGCCGACCACAACCTGGCCGGGCTCGGCTTCGGCACCGGCTTCAGTCACGAGAAGCTGCCGAAAGCGCTGGTCGAGGAGGCCGAAAAACGGGACTTCCCGCTCTTCGAGGTGCCCTACTCGACGCCCTTCATCGCGATCACCGAGAAGGCCTTCGCGCGCTTGGTCAACGAGCAGTACGAGGTCCTGCAGCGCGGCATCGCGGTGCAGCGACGGCTCGAGCGCCTCGTCCTCGAAGAGCGCGGCCTGGAGGAGATCGTGGCGACGATCGCCTCGGCGGTGGGCGGGACCGTGGCGATCCTCGGCGGTCGCGGCGAGCGCCTCGCCGGCCGTGGCTTCCGCCGCCAGCTTTCGGCCGAAGCGGTCAACGCGATCCGCGAGGAAGCCTTGCGCCACACAGCGGACGGTCACCCGTTCGTCCCGGCGCACCCGGCTGTGGCGGGCCGGGCTCTAGCTCATCCGGTGATCTCTCCGGGTGGGGGCCCGCCGCAAGCTTGGGTCGTGATCGTGCGCGACTCCGGTGGCCTTGGCGACTTCGAGCGCCTGATCCTGCAGCAGGCGGTGGCGGTGGTGGCGCTGGAGCTGATGCGCCGCCGCGTCGCCCGTGAGACCGAGCGGCGCCTGGCCGGCGACGTGCTCGCCGGGGCGCTCGGCGGCCGCCTCGACCCGACCGAGCTGCGCCGTCGGCTCGAGCCCTTCGGCATCGGCGACGAAGCTGCAGTCCTCGTCTTCGCCCTCGACGATCCCGCCTCCGCGGAGGCCACGCTGGAGCGGGCGTTGGCCGCCGACGCCTGCCCGGCGGTCGTGGCCCCGCACGCCAGCGGCAACCGCGAGCTGCTCTGCGCCGTCGTCGACGCCGCCGACCGCGACCCGGTCGACCTCGCCGCCGAGGCGCGCAAAGCGCTGATCAAGGACCGGGGTGTCGTCCGCGCCGCCGCCAGCCGCCCGGCGCCGCCCGAGAACCTGCGTCACTCCTTCCACGAGGCGCGCTGCGCGCTGGAGGCGACGGCGATCGAAAACGGCAACGCGCCCGAGGTCGCCTCCTGGCGCGACCTCGGCGCCTTCACCCTGCTGCTCTCGATCCAGGACGACGACGCGCTGAAGCTCTACTGCGACAGCGTGCTCGGCCCGATCGAGGACGGCGACGAGGAGTACGGCGGTGAGCTGCTGCGCTCGCTGGAGGCATTCATCGAGCAGAACGGCCAGTGGGAGAAAGCTGCGCGCCAGGTCTACTGCCACCGCCACACGCTGCGCTACCGGATGCGCAAAGTCGAAGAGCTGACTGGTCGCGACCTCTCCCGCGCCCACGACCGGATCGAGTTCTGGCTCGCTCTCCGCGCCCGGGAGCTCGTCGCGTGAAGGTTGGGATCCCGAGCGAGGTCAAGCCGGACGAGTACCGGGTCGCGATCACCCCGGCGGGGGTGCGCGAGATGGTCGAGCACGGCCACGAGGTCCTGATCGAGGCCGGCGCCGGCGAGGGCAGCGCGATCACCGACGACGACTTCAAGGCGCAGGGCGCCCGCCTCGTCCCCGACGCGGCCTCGGTCTTCGGCGAGGCCGAGATGGTGGTCAAGGTCAAGGAGCCGCAGCCGCCCGAGGTCGAGATGCTGCGCCCGGGACAACTGCTCTTCACCTACCTGCACCTCGCGCCGGACCCAGACCTGACCCGCGGTCTCTGTGACTCCGGTGCCACCTGCGTCGCCTACGAGACGGTCGAGGACCCCCGGGGGCGGCTGCCGCTGCTGGCGCCGATGAGCGAGATCGCCGGCAAGATCGCCACCCAGGCCGGCGCCTTCATGCTCGAGAAGCCGCTCGGGGGGCGCGGAATCTTGCTCGGTGGAGTGCCTGGCGTCGCCGCCGCCAACGTGATGGTCATCGGCGGCGGCGTCGTCGGCATGAACGCCGCCTTCGTCGCGATCGGCATGGGTGCGGACGTCTTCGTCTACGACAAGTCGATCGACCGCCTGCGCGAGCTCGAGGTCGACTTCGCCGGCAGCTGCTCGACCGTCTACTCGACCACGCTCGCGGTCGAGGAGATGCTGCCGCGCGCCGACCTCGTGATCGGCGCCGTCCTGGTCCACGGTGCCCGCGCGCCCTTCGTCGTCACTCGCGAGCAGCTGAGCCTGATGAAGCCCGGCGCGGTGCTGGTCGACGTCGCGATCGATCAGGGCGGTTGCTTCGAGACCTCGCACCCGACCACCCATCACGACCCAACTTTCGAGGTCGACGGAATAACCCACTACTGCGTCGCCAACATGCCCGGCGCGGTCCCGATCACCTCGACCCACGCGCTCACCAACGCGACCCTGCCCTACGCGATCGCCCTCGCCGACGAAGGCGTCGCCGGGGCAATCCGCCGCGACCCCGGGCTGCGACCCGGCGTCAACGTCGCCGGCGGCGTGGTCACCCACCCTGCGGTCGCAGAGAGCGTCGGCGCCGATTGCGTGCCGGTCGAGCAGGCGCTTGAAATTGAGAAGACAGCTACGGAGTCCTGAGGGAGGAGAGGAGTCGATGAGCACCTACGCGGTCGTCAACCCCGCCACCGGCGAGAAGGTCAAGGAGTACGAGGAGATAAGCGATGCCGATCTCGACGCGGCGATCGCGAGGGCCGACGCCGCCTACCGCGGCTGGACCTCCTCTTCCACCGTCGCCGAGCGGGCGGGCCTGATCCGCAGGGTCGGCGAGCTGCACGGCGAGCGGCGCGAGAGGCTGGCCGAGATCATCGTCCGCGAGATGGGCAAGCCGGTCGAGCAGGCGCTCGGCGAGGTCGACTTCACGGCCAGCATCTACGCCTACTACGCCGACAACGCCGAGGCGCTGATGGCCGATGAGCCGATCGCTCTGCTCGACGGCGAGGGCACGGCGGTGGTCCGCCGCAGCGCCTTCGGCGTCCTGCTCGGGATCATGCCCTGGAACTTCCCGTACTACCAGGTGGCCCGCTTCGCCGGACCCAACCTGGTGATCGGCAACCCGATCCTGCTCAAGCACGCGCCGCAGTGCCCGGAATCGGCCGAGGCGATGCAGCAGATCTTCGATGACGCTGGCTTCCCCGAGGGTGCCTACGAGAACATCTACGCCAGCAACGAGCAGATCGAGGG
>DASZQM010000262.1:0-2579 GCA_035549645.1 Solirubrobacterales bacterium
CGCGATCATGATCGGCGCGATCATCACCGTGAGCACCGTGACACCGACGATCAGGCCGGTGCCGTCGAGCTGGATCACGTACTGGACCGATTCCTTTTCGGCCCCCGAGATCAGGTCCTTGCCGATGAACGGCACGAGCACGAGCAGCGCGATCAGGCCGTAGATCACCGAGGGGACCGCGGCGAGCAGGCGGATCACCGGCTGCATCGCGGTCGCCAGCCAGGGCGGCGCGAACTCGACGATGAACATCGCCGAGAGCAGCGAGAGGCCGGTGGCGATCAGCACCGCGCCGCCGGTGATCAGCGCGGTCGAGTAGAGCAGCGGCCAGGCGTGCAGGGTGTAGACGTATTCGCTGGGGTTGGCCGGCGAGTTGAAGATGTTGGTCAGCTGTTCGTCGACCTCGCCGCCACCGCCGAACCAGGCCAGGCCGTTGTGGGAGAAGGACGGCCACGCCTTCGAGAAGACGAAGACGATCATGAAGGCGATCAGCAGGAGGACCGCAGCGGAGAGCGCACCGAGCACGAGCTCGGTGCGCCTGTCCGTGCGGTCGCCGGGCGCCCCGGCTGACGCGCCTGCGTTAGTCACGAGTGCGGCTCACTAGTGCAGCGGCACCCAGTCGGTGCCGATGATCGCGGCGGCCGGCGCGGAGTGGGTGATCCACTTGATCCACGCCTTTGCCGCGCCCTTGGGAGCGCCGCGGGTGACCATGTAGAAGTTGCGCGAGCCGCCGTACTGGCCGGACTTGGCGTTGCGCAGGGTGCAGGGCACGCCCTGGTAGGGGATCGCGTGCAGGCCTTTGGTGAAGTACAGCGAGACGTAGCCGATGCCGCCTTCGTCGTTGCCGACCAGCTGCTGGACCTGACCGTTGGAGGTCTTCTGGCTGGCGCCGCCGAAGACGCGGGTCGAGCCCATGAAGATGCGCTGGAAGGCGTCCTGAGTACCGGAACCGGGCGTGCGGACCGCGATGTCGATCGTGCCGCGCTGGGTCGCGCCGGGCACGCTGCTCCAGGTGCGCACGCCACCGCCGAAGATCGCCTGCACGCCGGCCTGGTCGATCGTCGGCACCGGGTTGGCCGAGTTGGTGACGATGCAGACCGCGTCGCGGGCGATCTTGGTGAAGACGAGTCCGCCCGGGTCGCTCGGCTTGGGGTCACGGGAGGAGTTGCCGATCGTCACCCGGCCGGCGGCCGCGTCGGCGACGCCGATGTCGGAACCGCCCTGGAGGAGGCGGAAGTTGACGCAGTGACCGCAGACGCTCAGGTACTTCTTCGCCAGCAGCGAGGCCAGCGGGGCGACTGAGGTGGAACCGCTCATCGTGATGGTCGGCTTTGCGGCAGCCGTGGCCGGGACGAGCAGCGCCACGGTGAGGGCCGCGGCAGCCAGCGCTGTCAAAGGACGGATCGGCTTCATGGGGTTGGCTCGCTCCTAACGTTCAGCAGGGGTCTAGACCGAGCTAGTCTCGATTCGGCCATTTGTCGATAAGTGAACGCGGCGTAACCGAGTGGATAAGAAGTGGTGAACACGCCTGAGCGGGCGCGTTTTAACCAAATTTTCTCCACTTCGACACAGGGAGTTCACCCTTTGCCGGCGCGCGGATGGGGATGCTCTGCGCCGATGAACGTCGACGTGCGCCCGGCCGAGTTCCAGGTCCTGCTCGACGGCCGGCGCACCGGCCTCACCGTGCGCGAGTTCGAGCTCTTCTCGCTGCTCGCGTCACGCCCCGACACGGTGATCCAGCGGCCCGAGATCTACTCGGCGATCTGGGGCGGCGAAATGCCCCACCGCAACCGCTCCGTCGACGTGCTGATCCGCAAGATCCGCGGCAAGCTCGAAACGACGGCGCCGGATTGGCGCTTCATCCACACCCACTTCGGGATCGGCTACCGCTTCACCCCTGAACGCCTCGGTTAGTCGCCGAACTTCTGGCCCTGCGAGCCCTTGGCGTAGGCGCAGCGGAAGTTCTCGGCGGTGCCGACCGACTCGCCGCCGGCGAAGCCGCCCGCGTTGTGGTTGTCGTAGACGGTGACGTAGTCGAGCGTGTCGGGCATCGGCACGGCCGGCATCGGGGTCGGGTCCGGTTCGCCGACCGAGGTGTTGCCGCGCGAGCCGGGGGTGACGCCCTCCGAGCCGGCGGCGTCGGAGCCGGCGGTGGTGGTGAAGAGGTCGCCGCTCATCTCCCGCTTGTCCTTGATCCCGTTCTTGGCCGCCTGGAATTCGTCGCGGCCCGAGGTGGTCGGGTTGTCGTCGATCGTGCTCTGCAGCTTGGCCCGGGCGGCGGCGCCGATCAGCTGCGCGGCGCTGGGCAGCCAGCCGCCCTCCTTGACGCAGGTCTTCGCCGCGTAGACGTAGTTGTTCAAGCCGATGTCCTTCGGCGGGACCGGGTGCAGGCCCGCTTCCAGGCACCAGGTGCCGAGGTCGACCGCGTCGGGGATCGGGCAGCTCAGCTTCAGCTTGGTCAGCCGCGCGTTGAGCTTGGCGAGCTTGCGGGTGACGCCCGCCGCGGTGCCGGGCCGCTCCGTCTTGGCCGGCGCCCCGCCGACCATCGAGAAGACGAGCGCGATCAGGGCGATCGCGATCGC
>DASZQM010000263.1:0-2234 GCA_035549645.1 Solirubrobacterales bacterium
CAGATCGAGGCCGACGAGCAGGAGAAGATGGAGGCCGCGGCCGAGGCGCGCGAGTTCGAGCGGGCCGCCCTGCACCGCGACCGCCTGCAGGCGATCTCCTCGCTCTTCGAGCGCCAGCGGGTCGCCGGCGGCACGGTCGGCACCGCCGACCTGATCGGCGTCGCCGCCGAGGGGCAGGACGCCAACGCCCAGGTCTTCCAGGTCCGCGACGGCATCCTCGCCGAGCGCCAGAGCTTCTACCTCGACAACCAGGCCGAACGCGACCTCGCCGAGGTCGCCGAGGAGTTCGTCGGTCAGTACTACTCGGCTTCGCCGGCGGTGCCGCGCACGGTCATCGTCGGTCCTTACCTGGCCGAGCGGGCTGAGCTGCTGGAAGCGGCGCTGAGCGAGCGGCGGGGGAGCGCGGTCGAGGTGCGGGTCGCCGAGCGCGGCGACAAGCGGCGCCTGCGCGAGCTGGCCGAGCGCAACGCCAAGCTCGCCCTCGACCAGGACCGGCTGCGCCGCGAGCACCGTCGCCAGCGCCGGGTCGAGTCGCTCGCCAGCCTGCGCGACGCGCTTGGGATGGCCGACCTGCCGGTGCGGATCGAGGGCTTCGACATCTCCAACATCGGCGGCGAGCACACCGTCGCCTCGATGGTCGTGTTCGAGGGGGGTGCGACCAAGAAGTCCGACTACCGGCGGTTCCGCGTGCGCGGTGAGAGCGGCGAGGGGCGTGAGAACGGCCCCGACGACTTCGCCTCGATGGAGGAGGTCCTGGGCCGGCGGATGAACCGCTACCTCGAGCAGGTCGACCTCTCGCCGCACGACAGCAAGCGCGACGCCAGCTTCTCGGCCCTGCCCTCGCTGATCATGATCGACGGCGGCAAGGGTCAGCTGGCGGCGGGCATGCGGGCGCTGAAGCCCTTCGTCGACCGCGGCGTGACCGTGATCAGCCTCGCCAAGCGCGAGGAGGAGGTCTACGTCCCCGGCCGCTCCGAGCCGATCGAGCTCGCCGCCGACTCGGAGGCCTCGAAGCTGCTGCAACGGGTCCGCGACGAGGCGCATCGCTTCGCGATCGAGCACCACCGCGGCCGCCGCGACCGGGCGATGACGAGCTCCGTCTTCGACGAGCTGAAGGGGATCGGGCCGGTGCGCAAGCGCGCCCTGATCCAGCATTTTGGCTCTCCAGAGCGCTTTCTCGCCGCCAGCCGTGAGGAACTGGAAATGGTGCCCGGCATGCCTGGCAAGGTTGCCCGGGAGATCCACGAGCAGCTGAACAGGACTGGCTGATGGCGAACGAGGTCGAGCTGGTTGTGATCACCGGCCACTCGGGTGCCGGCAAGTCGGAGGCGATCGCCGCCTTCGAGGACGGCGGCTACTTCTGCGTCGACAACCTGCCGCCGCGGATGATCGACAGTCTCGGCGAGCTCTTCCGCCACGAGGGCAGCGGCGTCGAGTGCGCCGCGGTCGTCTCCGACGTGCGCGGCGGCGACTACTTCGACGAGCTGCTGCAGGTGCTCGACGACCTCGAGGCGGGCGGCCTCAAACCGACCGTGCTCTTCCTCGAGGCCGACGAGGAGACGCTGGTCGACCGCTACAAGGAGACCCGCCGCCGGCATCCCCTGGCACCGGAAGGGCACATCGTCGACGGCATCCGCGCCGAGCGCGAGCTGCTGGCGCCGCTGCGCGAGCGCGCCGACGTGGTGATGGACACCAGCCACCTGACCGGGGCGATGCTCCGTCGCCGCATCACCGAGGACATGCTCGGCCACCACGAGACGGGCAAGATGGCGCTGACCCTGCTCACCTTCGGCTTCAAGAACGGCCCCCCGCACGACGCCGACCTCACCCTCGACGTCCGCTTCCTGCCCAATCCCCACTACGTCGACGACCTGCGGCCCCTGACCGGGCTCGACGAGCGGGTGCGCGACTACGTCGAGTCGGGCACCCAGGCGGGCGAGTTCTACGGCCGCCTCCTGCCGCTGCTCGACTTCCTCGTCCCCGCCTACGTCGCCGAGGGCAAGAGCCACCTGACGATCGCGATCGGCTGCACCGGCGGCCGCCACCGCTCGATCGCGGTTGCCGACCGCATACGCCGCGAGCTGGAGGAGCGGGAGGATGTCGTCGTCCACTTGAAGCATCGCGATACCGAGGTCGGGTAGTTCGGGTTCACCTTGAGGGGGCGGGCGTCGGTAGGGCCTCCTCACTCGCCTGACTGGCTGGATCGCCGGCCGCCGTCCGAGAACGTTTTAGGG
>DASZQM010000264.1:0-5147 GCA_035549645.1 Solirubrobacterales bacterium
GAAGTGCTGGAGCAGGTTGCCGAAGGCCTCCGGGGCGACGATGCGCAGGTCGACCGAGATGCCGTTCTGGGTCTGGGCCCGCACCCCGTTCGGCCCGGGTTTGCCCGCGGCGGAGATCAGCGGGCTGGCGACGAGGTGCTCGGCAAGCTCCTGCGGTTTCTCGGCGGTGGCGATCAGGTCGATGTCCTTGCAGGTCTCGGCCCAGCGGCGCACAGAGCCGGCGACCTCGACCTGGTCCGCGGCGGGATGCTCGCGCAGCATCCGCGCCAGCTCCTCGGCGATCGGCTTGGCGGTCGAGAGCAGGACGCGGTCGGAGCCCTCGCCCGGTTCGCCGAGGCGCTCGATGCCGGCGAGAACGTTCTCCTCGGCCTTAGGGCCGAGCCCTTTCAACTCGCGGATCCGTTTGCCCTCGGCCGCTGCCCTGAGGTCGTCGAGGGTCGCCACCCCGAGCTCGTCGAAGAGCCGGCGCGCGGTCTTCGCCCCCACTCCCGGCACCCGCGTCACCTCGATCAGGGTCGGTGGGAACTTCGCCTTCAGCTTCACCGCGGCGGGGATCTCGCCGGTCGCGATCAGCGCGTCGATCTTTTCGGCCAGCGTCTTGCCGACGCCGGGAATCTCGGTCGCCCGCCCGGCGGCGGCGAGGTCGGCCACGGAGACCGGGCTTTCGCGGATCGCCCGCGCCGCTGTCCCGTAGGCAAGGACGCGATATTTGACCGCTCCGTCGAGCTCGTAGAGGACCCCCAATTCGTCCAAGGCGGCGGCGATCTCAGCGTTGGTCACACCCCCACGCTAGCGACCCCTCTGCCGGCCGCGCTACGGTGCCGAGAGCGGCTTGCAGGACCCCGCTATACTTTATGAAGTATTGAGCGTCGAAACTCGACTTCAGGAGAGACTCCAGTGACAGGCAAACTCAACGACGTGACAGACGCAAGCTTCAAAGAGAAGGTCCTCGATGCCGAGGGTCCCGTGCTCGTCGACTTCTGGGCTCCCTGGTGCGGCCCCTGCCGCGTCGTCCATCCTGTCCTCGAGGAGATGGACGCCGAGCGCGACGATCTCGACATCGTCAGCATCAACGTCGACGAGAACCAGCAGACCGCCGCTCAGTACGAAGTCCTCTCGATCCCGACCCTGATCCTCTTCAAGGACGGGGCGATCGCCAAGAAGGTGATCGGCGCGATGCCCAAGCGTCGCCTCGAGGCCGAGCTGGAGCCGGCGCTCGCCTAACCGAGAGAGCGCCGATGCCCTTCGTTCAAGTCCACTGGTACGAGGGTCGCTCCGATGAGCAGAAGGCGGAGATCGCCAAGCGCATCGAAGCGGCCCTGATCGACGTCGCCGGCGTAGCACCCGATCACTGCTGGGTGAAGTTCTCGGACTCCAAGAAATCCGACTTCATCATTGGTAAGTCCGCCGAAGACTGACGGGCCTCCGCGAGTTTGCCGACTTGGCGCGGGTTCGAGGTCAAGCGGCTAAAGCTGGGTGACGATCGCCGCGAAACCGGCGATGTAAGCCGCAGAGAGTGCGATGAAGCCGTGGACCATCGTCTTGTTGACGGCTTCAAATCCGCTTTTCATCTCACTGCGTAGCTCTTTCATGTCGCCGCGCAACTCGCTGAGTTCGCCCTCGACCTTGTCGAAGCGCCGATTGACCTCTCCGCGGAAATCGTCAAGACGGGCGTCGGTCCAGCTCTCCCTCATTACGTGCATTGTTGCACCGTAAAAGTTTCGGGCGCACGCGTGGTGCGCACGGTGTCAAATCTTTGTGACGTCTATCTGGAGGTCGCGGCCGTCGATGCGGACGGGGGCTGCGTCGGCAGCGTCGTAGGCGACGGTGGTGGCGAGAACCTCGCCGGTGACGTAGGGCTCGTGCTCGCGGGCGGCGGTGAGCAGCTCCTCGTCGCCGCCGAGGCTGAGCTCGATTCGGTCGGAGATGTCGAGGCCGGCGGCTTTGCGGGCGTTCTGGACGGCGTGGACGATCTCGCGGGCGAGACCCTCGAGGCGCAGCTCGTCGTCGAGCTCCAGCTGCAGGGCGACGGCGTGGCCGGCCTCCGCCTCGACCTCATAGCCCTCGAGCGGCTGCAGGGAGAGGGTGACGTCGTCGGGGGTGAGCTCGTGCTCGTCGCCGTTGACGTTGATGCCGACGCCGTCGCCGCGCGCCATCACCGCGGCGACCACGGTGGGATCGAGCGCCTCGACGGCGGCGGCCACCTGTGGCATGTGCTTGCCGAAGCGCGGGCCGAGCGAGCGGTAGTTGGGCTTGACCTCGTAGCTGACCAGCTCGGACTCGTCGCTGACGAAGTCGAGCTCCTTGACGTTGAGCTCGGCGGTGACGAGGTCGGCGCGGGCCTCGATCGCGGCGCGCTCGGCGTCGTTGGCGACGATCACGGCACGGCGCAGGGGCTGGCGCACCTTGGCCTTGGCCTGGGCGCGCGCGGCGCGACCCAGCTCGACCGTAAGCCGGACCGCCTCCATCGCCGCCTCCAGCTCGGGGTCGGCGAGGGCGGCGTCGGGCTCGGGGAAGTCGCGCAGGTGGACCGAGTCGGGGAGATCGCCCAGCTCCTCCCCCGCTCCGCCGGCGAGGTTGAGGTGGATCTCCTCCGCCAGGAAGGGCGTGAAGGGAGCGAGCAGGGCGACGACCTCGAGCAGGCAGTGGTGGAGGGTCGCGAAGGCGGCCCGGTCTCCCTCCCAGAAGCGGCGGCGGGAGAGTCGGACGTACCAGTTGGAGAGCTCCTCGACGTACTCGGCGATCACTCGCCCCGCGGCGGTGCAGTCGAACTCGTCCATCTTCTCCCGCACCGTGGCGATCGTCGACTGCAGCTTCGAGAGCGCCCAGCGGTCGAGGTCCTCCGCAGCGCTCTTGACTTTTGTGGGGTTATTCCGGACAAAAGTCAAAGGCTCGCCGGCGAAGTCGGCGGGACCGAGGTTCTCTGCGTTGGCGTAGAGGATCCAGAAGGAGTAGGTGTTCCAGAGGGTGAGGAGGAACTGGCGGACCGATTCGCCGACGGTGTCGACCGAGAAGCGGTAGCCCGACCAGGGCTGCTGGGCGGTCAGGTAGTACCAGCGGAAGGCGTCGGCGCCGTGGGCCGAGATCACGTCCCAGGGCTCGACCACGTTGCCCTTGCTCTTCGACATCTTCTGGCCCTCGGGGTCGAGGATGAGGCCGAGGCAGACGCAGTTGCGGTAGCTCGACTGGTCGAAGAGCAGGGTCGACTCGGCGAGCAGCGTGTAGAACCAGCCGCGGGTCTGGTCGATCGCCTCGCAGATGAAGTCGGCGGGGAAGCGCTCGGCGAACAGCTCCTCGTTCTCGAACGGGTAGTGGAGCTGGGCGAAGGGCATCGCGCCGCTGTCGTACCAGGTGTCGATCACCGACTTGACCCGGTGCATCTCGCCGCCGCAGCGCTCGCAATCGAGCACGACGTCGTCGATGTAGGGGCGGTGCAGGTCATCGGGAACGTCCCCCTTGGCTCGCTCGCGCAGCTCCTCGACCGAGCCGATGCAGGTGCGCTCCTCGCAGTCCTCGCCGCCGCAGTGCCAGATCGGCAGCGGCGTGCCCCAGTAGCGGTCGCGTGAGAGCGCCCAGTCGACGTTGTTCTCCAGCCATTTGCCGAAGCGGCCGTCCTTGATGTGCTCGGGGTGCCAGCCGATCGTCTCGTTGTTGGCGAGCAGGTTGTCGCGCACCTGCGAGGTGGCGATGTACCAGCTCGACTTGGCGTAGTAGAGGAGAGGCGTGCCGCAGCGCCAGCAGTGCGGGTAGGCGTGCTCGTAGACCTGCTCGCGGAAGAGCAGGCCGCGGGCGCCGAGGTCGGCGATCAGTGCCTCGGTCGTCGCCGGGTCCTTGACGAACTGCCCCTCGAAGCCGCTGACGCGGCGGTCGAAGCGGCCGTCGAGGTTGACCGGGTTGAAGAGCGAGCCGGCGTCGGTCGGGTCGAAGATGCCGTTGGCGGCAGCGACCGCGTAGTCGTCTTCGCCGAAGGCCGGGGCGATGTGGACGAGGCCGGTGCCGTCCTCGGTCGTGACGAAGTCGCCGGCGACGACGCGAAATGCGTTGGCGGGCACTTCCTCCAACTCGAAGACCGGCCCCTCGTAGGCGCGCCCGACCAGGTCCGAGCCAGGCAGCTTCTCGAGCACGTCTGCCCCCTCCCCCAGCACCCGCTCGAGCAGGGGCTCGGCGAGGATCAGCACCTCGCCCTCGTAGCGCGCTCTGACGTAGGAGACCTCGGGCGCGACCGCGACCGCGACGTTGCCGGGCAGCGTCCAGGGCGTCGTCGTCCAGACCAGCAGCGACTCGCCGCTCTCAGCGCCGTCCTCGCCGAGCAATTTGAAGCGCACGTATATGGAGGGGTCCTCGACGTCCTGGTAGCCGAGCGCGACCTCGTGCGAGGAGAGGGCGGTGCCGCAACGCGGGCAGTAGGGCACCACCTTGTGGCCCTCGTAGAGGCGCTCTTTCTCCCAGAGCTGGCGCAGCGACCACCAAACCGACTCGATGTAGTCGTCGTCGAGGGTTACGTAGGGGTCGTCGAGATCGATCCAGAAGCCGATCCGCTCGGTCAGCCGGTTCCACTCCTCGACGTACTCGAAAACCGACTCCCGGCAGCGGGCGTTGAACTTGTCGATGCCGTACTCCTCGATCTCGTGCTTGGAGGAGATGCCGAGCTGCTTTTCGACCTCGATCTCGACCGGCAGGCCGTGACAGTCCCAGCCCGCCTTGCGCGGCACCCGGTAGCCGCACATCGACCGGTAACGGGGGTAGACGTCCTTGAAGACGCGGGCGAGGACGTGGTGGGAGCCGGGGCGGCCGTTGGCGGTCGGCGGGCCCTCGTAGAAGTTCCACAGCGGCGCCCCCTCGCGCTGCGCGAGCGAGCGGGCGAAGACGTCGCGCTCGCGCCAGCGCTCCAGCACCCGCTCCTCGAGCTCGGGAAAGGACTGCTTGGTGTCGACTGGGTTGAAGCCTCCGGGCATGAACGGGTGATTCTAGGAGCGGGTCGCGGTCGCGGTCGCCGCCCATCCGACCCGGTACTGACTAGTCTTGCCGCCGTGCCCGCCTTCGACCCCAACGGCAAGGTGGCGCTGGTCACCGGCGCCGCCCGCGGCATCGGCTTCGAGACCGCGCGCCAGCTGCACATGCGCGGAGCCTCGGTCGCCGTCGTCGAC